>NZ_JAWNFK010000025.1:0-127254 GCF_034107965.1 Enterobacter sp. 61D5 | reverse complement strand
CGGCGGCGAGCAGCAGCGCGTCAATATCGCCCGCGGATTTATCGTTGACTACCCGATTCTGCTGCTGGATGAACCCACCGCCTCGCTCGACGGTAAAAACAGCGCCGCCGTGGTGGAGCTGATCGAACAGGCCAAAGCGCGCGGGGCGGCGATCGTCGGGATCTTCCACGACGAAACCGTACGCAGCCGCGTGGCGGACAAACTGCACCCGATGGGGACAAACGCATGATTATCAATAACGTCAGGCTGGTGCTGGAAAATGAAGTCGTTAATGGCTCGGTTGAAGTTCATGAAGGCGTTATTCGCGCCTTTGCCGAAACCCAGAGCCGTGCCCCTGAAGCGATGGACGGCGAAGGCGGCTGGCTGCTGCCGGGGCTGATTGAGCTGCATACCGATAATCTGGACAAATTCTTCNNGGCCCGCCCATTCGGCGATGAGCAGCCACGACGCGCTGATGGTCGCCAGCGGTATCACCACCGTGCTGGATGCGGTGGCGATTGGCGACGTGCGCGACGGCGGCGATCGCCTGGAGAATCTCGAGAAAATGATCAACGCCGTGGAGGAGACGCAAAAACGCGGCCTCAACCGCGCCGAGCACCGTCTGCACCTGCGCTGCGAGCTGCCGCACCACACCACCCTGCCGCTGTTTGAAAAGCTGGTCGGGCGCGAGCCGGTCTCGCTGGTCTCCCTGATGGACCACTCGCCGGGGCAGCGCCAGTTCGCCAACATTGAAAAGTATCGCGAATACTATCAGGGCAAATATTCTCTCAGCGATGCGGAGATGGCCCGTTATGAAGAAGAGCAGCTGGCGCTGGCGGCACGGTGGTCACAGCCTAACCGTCTCAGGATTGCCGCGATGTGTCGGGACCGCAATGTCGCGCTGGCCAGCCATGACGACGCCACGCACGATCACGTGCGCGAATCCCACCAGCTTGGCAGCGTGATCGCCGAATTTCCCACCACGTTTGAAGCAGCGGAAGCCTCCCGCAGGCACGGCATGAACGTGCTGATGGGCGCGCCTAACATCGTGCGCGGCGGATCGCACTCCGGCAACGTCGCGGCAAGCAGGCTTGCCTCCCTTGGTCTGCTGGATATCCTTTCATCCGACTACTACCCCGCCAGCCTGCTGGATGCGGCGTTCCGGGTCGCCGACGACGAGAGCAACAGCTTTACGCTGCCGCAGGCGATTCGACTGGTGACGAAAAACCCGGCCTCGGCGCTTAATCTTCAGGATCGCGGGGAAATCGCCGAGGGTAAACGCGCGGATCTGATACTCGCCCACCGCAAGGGCGAGCACGTTCACATCGACCACGTCTGGCGTCAGGGAAAAAGGGTGTTCTGATGGGAAGGCTCATCTGGTTAATGGGGCCCTCGGGTTCCGGTAAGGACAGCCTGCTGTCCGCCTTACGGCAGCGGGAACATCCGCAGCTGCTGGTCGCGCACCGCTATATTACCCGCGCGGCCAATGCCGGGAGTGAAAACCATATCGCCCTGAGCGAGCAGGAGTTTTTCATCCGCGCCGGGCAAAACCTGCTGGCGCTGAGCTGGCACGCCAACGGCTTTTACTATGGCGTGGGCATCGAAATCGACCTCTGGCTGCACGCGGGTTTTGACGTGCTGGTTAACGGCTCGCGTGCGCATCTGCCACAAGCGCGCGCCCGCTATGAGGCGGCCCTGCTGCCGGTCTGTCTGCAGGTTTCGCCGGACGTTCTGCGCAGCCGGTTGCAGAGTCGGGGGCGTGAATCAGCCCGTGAGATCGATCTGCGGCTTGAGCGCGCGGCCCGCTATGCCCCGTCGGACTGCCACATCCTCAATAACGACGGAAGTTTGCTACAGTCAGTCGATACCTTTTTATCGCTTATCCGCCAGAAGGAGAAACAGCATGCCTGACTGCCAGCTTCGCCCCGCCACCGCCGACGATGCGCAGATTGTCTATGCCCTGATCTGCGAACTGAAGCAGGCAGAGTTCGACCATCAGGCGTTCCACGCCGGGTTTCTTGCCAATCTGCAGGATCGCAACATGCGCTACCAGCTTGCGGAGAGAGAGGGACAGGTCATCGGCATGATCGGTCTGCATATGCAGTTTCACCTGCACCATGCGCGCTGGATCGGCGAGATCCAGGAGCTGGTGGTGATGCCGCAGGCGCGAGGGTTAAAGGTCGGAAGTCAGCTGCTGGCCTGGGCGGAAGAGGTAGCGCGACAGGCCGGCGCGGAACTGACCGAACTTTCCACCAGCGTGAAGCGCACCGACGCGCACCGTTTTTACGTTCGTGAAGGATATACGCAGAGCCACTTCCGATTCACCAAACCGCTGTAGAGGTGCGCTATGAGTCTGACCATCACGTTGACGGGAACGGGTGGCGCCCAGCTGGTGCCGGTCTTTGGCTGCAACTGCGCGGCATGCCGCCGGGCGCGCCTGCAGGACAACTATCGCCGTCGCCCGTGCAGCGCGGTGGTGAAATTCAACGATGCCGTCACCCTTCTGGATGCCGGTATTCCGCACCTGATGGACGACTGGCCGGCGGGCAGCTTCCAGCAGTTTTTGCTCACCCATTACCATATGGATCAC
Organism: Enterobacter sp. 61D5; assembly: GCF_034107965.1. Classification (NCBI taxonomy): domain Bacteria; kingdom Pseudomonadati; phylum Pseudomonadota; class Gammaproteobacteria; order Enterobacterales; family Enterobacteriaceae; genus Enterobacter; species Enterobacter sp. 61D5. The sequence goes on along the minus strand of NZ_JAWNFK010000025.1, from coordinate 124,685 downwards.
GTTCAGGGGCTGTTCCCCCTGCGCTGGGGCGTGGGGGCGACGATTCCGGTTTATGGTCCGCCGGACGACGCCGGATGCGACGACCTGTTTAAGCACCCCGGCATTCTGGATTTCAGCCACACGGTCGAACCGTTTGTGATGTTTGAGCTTCAGGGTTTGCGGGTCACGCCGCTGCCGCTCAACCATTCGAAACTGACCTTCGGGTATTTGCTGGAATCGGCCCACAGCCGCGTGGCCTGGCTTTCCGACACCGCCGGACTGCCGGAAAAAACGGTGAAGTTCCTGCTCAACAACCAGCCGCAGGCAATAATTATCGACTGCAGCCATGAACCGCGCGAGGAAACGCCGCGAAACCATTGCGACTTAAATACCGTGATTGCGTTAAACGAGATAATTGGCTGCCCGCAGGTGATCCTGACGCACATCAGCCATCAGTTTGACGCGTGGATGATGGATAACCCGCTGCCGCAGGGCATAGAAGCGGGCTATGACGGGATGGTGCTGGTGCTGGATTAGGTTTTCTCCCTCTCCCGNNGCAAGCGTGCGGTCTGATGGGCGCCCCCCCGCCCCCCCCCCCCCCCGGGGGGGGGGAACAAAACCCCCCCCCCAGGGGGGGGGGGGTTTTTTTTTTCTCCCTCTCCCGTGGGAGAGGGTTGGGGTGAGGGCAACAGGCGGCACTTAGCCTCGATCGTAATCGTCTTCTAACCTGCGCTCATCCTCTTCTAACCGACGGCGATCGTCATCCAGCTGACGCTGACGTTCATCTAAACGGCGGCGTCTGTCTTCAAGCTGCCGACGACGATCGTCGTATTGTCGACTGTCGATTTGACGACTGCGGTCATAACGATCGTCGTCGTCATTGCTGCGGCTGCTGCTGGGGTTATAGGCATCGTTGATCGCCTGCTGAATGTTGCCAATAGCATCATCAACAATATCGGCATGAGCCAGTTGGCTGGTGAGTGACAGCAGACCGAATAACAGAGCAGTTGAGTAACGTTTCATAAGGCCAGACTCGCAGGTGAACTGGCCTTACGATAATGAACGGCGGGAAGCCGGGGTAGCGGAGGAATCTCAAATTTTTTCGCGTAAAACCCAGGATTCAGGCTTCAGGCATTTCCATTGAGCGGATAACAAAAAAGTCCTGCGAAATACCTGCGCCTTTGTCCACCGTTTGCAGGTCGTGTACAAACCATGCGTACATCTCGGGTGGGGCAGTGTCGATCGGGAACGGCTGGGGTTTACCGAGATTTGCCGCGTGGGAGTAGTCGAGAAAACGCTTCGCACGCCACAGCGCCGGTCCATAGACGTTTGGAACGATATCCCTGCGTCTGTCCATGGGGTTCTGTTCCATACTGTTTCGCATTCTTATCGCGGCATCCTTCACGTCATCAAGCCAGCCCCAGTTTTGCTGCAATACAGACAGTTCACTGGCGTACTGCCCGGCGGTCTCTTTCGCCTCCTGCGTAATGCCAACAAACCCTGCCGATGCGCCAGCAGAGGCGAGCGTATCACCGCGCTGTTTTTCATATTTCATGCATTCTGTGCGGTACTGATAGTACTGACGGCCCAGCCAGTCTATATAGCTGTCCAGATGACGGTTCTGGCATGCGGTGCTTAATGAGGAAAAGGGCAGTGCGCTCTGGTACGCCTCTGCCCACTGGAGGACGGACTGGTTTTTGATGTTGTCCTGAATAGTGAAATAGCTGGCTACGGTTTCAGAATAAGATTTCAGACTTTGAAAATCCGGGAAAGGCACGCCCGCCATCGTCGCCTCACGGTACATCCTGTGCAGCGCGACGCGACAAAGCTCCGCACTGGGCTTCTGTTCGTCCGGTTTCAGGCCCCCGCCGATATCCTCCGCGCAACCGGGATAGAGTTCTTCCTTGTGCGCCGGGTTATTGCCGGTGCGGTACAGGCAACGCCAGACGCGGGTTTCATGGGCGGCAACCAGATGCAGGCTTTTCTTTACCGCCTCAGGCAAGGGGGTGTCCTGGTCGATGGACTTGTCCCCCAGCAACACGCTAATCCCTTTTATCGGCCCGCCAAATGCAGAGATAAAATAATCCACGCCGTTGTTGTTACTGGCCGATGTGCGTCGCGAGCAGTCAAACAGGCCGGTAAAGACGATATCGACAGGTATGCCCCGGTAGGTGTATTTGTCCCCCTCTTTCTTACAGATATCTTTCAGCAGACTGTCCAGGAATTTACGTGCCAGGGTAGCGCCAAGGTCAAAACCGAACAGAGAAACAGAGATAAGCCTGATGGGGACCGGGCTTTTTTTAACGGCTTCTTTGTATCCCTCTTCAAACGTTATTTTGGTCGATGCAATACGGGTGTCGACCCCGGTCACCAGCATATCCGCTATTGTGGGGTTATCGCGCAGCCAGGGGGTGGCTTCGATACTGACTTTTTTGGCCGCATTTTTTGCAGTGTCGAAGGCCAGATTTTTCCATTCCGTAGGGTTGAGGAGTTTCTTACCCTGATGTTTTAAAATCTCGTACCAGCTGTCGCCTTTTAAAAAATCCACACCCGCTTCTTTGGCCATTTCACCAGGCTGACCTTTTATATCACCCGTTATGCTGTCCAGACCGCTATCCATAATGGTGTGAAGCTTTTCGGCGATGGTTTCATTGAACGGAGTGCCAAGGCCTGAAATGTAAAACTTTGAGTAGTACTCTTTACTTGTTTTTTGCGCATCATCAGGAAATGCACGAAATAAACGAGCAATATTGCTGAGTCGACGTTCTGGCGCGTCCTGTTCTATATTCCTGTGAATACCATCAAAGAAAAAACCCACATGCCATATCCGTGAACAGTTCCCTAAACCAGCGTCTTCTGCCTGCTGTGCCCGGTTCGCCGCGGCGATAAGACTTTCAATATCCATATATTATTTCTCCTTTTTTAATCCTGGGGCTTGGTCTTTAATATCGTGAGAGTCAGGATGATTGAATCCGGTACTCCACCATAACCGGACACTATCTCCAGGCAGGAAATAGACATGGAGATAGTTTTCGCCCCACTCACGTTTTGGCAAAGGAATTGCTAACTTGAGGGTCTCTTTACGTAGCCCCGCATCATATTGGGCTCTGGTGGTACTGAGTGTCCAGATAACTTCAGCCTTATCCCCGGCAATGCTTCCGCAGCATGTGGCGCCTCCTCCGCCATAAGCAAATGCATTCGCGCCCGCCACACCATTAACGCTAAACCCTAAAACAGGTCTGTCGAGTTCATTGTGAATAATCAGCGTCACCGGCCCTGATGGCGCTCCCCAGACCGCAGCCCATACCGACCAGCCAAGATAAATAACCACCGGCAGTACCAGCGCCCCCCAGAGCCATTTTCCCCAGCGGGCATAACCCCGGTTAACCGCACCGTCTATTTTGTTGAACGTCTTAAATAATCCCATTTTAATCCCTTAAAATCAGTGCATATTCTGGCGATGCTTTTGCGCCACCTCTGAGGCAATATCATCAGCCGCAGGGCTGTTAAATCCCGTACTCCACCATAGATAAACTTTATCGCCAGGCAGGAAATAGACATGCAGGTAGTTTTCATCCCACTGGCGTGCAGGCATAGCCATTAACGTGCGGCGTGTTTCTAACCTCATACCTTTAAGATATTGCTCGTGAGTAATGTCCAATGTCCATGTGACATCTGCCTTATTTCCACTGATACTCCCACAGCAGGTCGACCCACCACCTCCATGTGCAAATGCATTCGCACCCGCCACGCCATTCACGCTAAACCCTAAAACAGGTCTGTCGAGTTCATTGTGAATAATTAGCGTTACCGGCCCTGACGGTGGTCCCCAGACCGCAGCCCATACCGACCAGCCAAGATAAATCACCACCGGCAGCATCAGTGCACCCCAGAGCCATTTCCCCCAGCGGGCATAACCCCGGTTAATTGCACCATCTATTTTCTTATACGTTCTGAAGAATCCCATTCTGTATTTTTATCCCTGAGAGTGAGCATGGTTGAATAACACATATTCCAGCGATACTTTTCGCTGAACCACTTTTCCGAGTGCAGCCTGAATATCATCTGACTCCAGGTTCTTTTTTCCGCCATTAAGATAATAAAGAGCATAAAGTTTTTGCTCTGTACCCGCTTTCATTTTCGCTTCGCTGGCCTTTTTCAGTGCTTTTATCACCATGTCACGTTGAACACAGGCAGGAAAATGCTGGCTGGACGGCATGTTCTGCCACTCGGCTAACACTACGGCGACAACAGGTTTATCCGTGATGTGTTGCCATTCTTCATGCCTTAAACGTATGGCACTGTCTCTGGGATCTATCACCTCTGAAGCGGGAATGTGTATCTGCCGCCATTCATTTTCACCAGGTACCCACCATTGAAAAATCTCCTTGAATAATAGGCTATGCCACTCACGTTCCTTCAGGCCCGCCAGCAGACGAATGACATCGTGCATATAAAAACGCACTACAGTCGCTGCTCCTTCCGGAGAAATAATTGTGCAGGCCGCAGAAAGCTGAACGACTAACGCCCCTGCGGATCGTGAAGAGGCGATAACAGCAGTTAATCCCGGCGTTGAGGTAATACGGGCCGTTAACTCCTCTTTATCCCTTATTGCAAACAACCAGGGACCATAATCTCTGGCTTCGGTAAGCTGTGGATGAAGATACAACGAATACATAACCGCTGCGTTTTCGTTATAAAAAGCCTGAAAAGAATCCGTTGTTTGCGCCCCACCTTCCAGTAACAGAAATAAATGTGCGTTTTTCGATTCCGGTAACGCCTGGATCATATTTGTGGCATTCATTTTCTACGCTCCCTGAACAATAGCGTCATTGGCTTTGATGGCATTGAGGAGGCATTCGATACAAATCGTTCCGTTAAGCGGTGGATACTGACCGGGAAGCAATGGAATGGGTAATGGCATTGTGGCTGGAGCCGCCGCCATTGTTCTCTTTGTTCTCCGCAGGTACATCGCTGTCGTGCCGTACTCAATCTTCCCCGCCTCCAGCCGCAGGTAGCTTCCGCCACCAATCAGGGTGATGCGCTTTTTCCCGGCAAAGGAGATGTCACTCGCTGAGCTCAGCGTCAGCTTCTTCTCAGCGAACAGCCGCAGGCTGGCGTTTTGCGCCTGGACATCTACTGGTCCTTCCCCGGATTTCAGGCTCAGTTGGCCGGTGCGGGCAAAGAGCCCCAGTTTCTCCCCGGTGAGCAGTGTCGCATTGCCCATCACTCCAATACTGATATCGCCCCCGGCGTTGACAGCCACATTTCGTGCTGCGACCATCTGCATATCTTCACCACTTGTCAGGGCCATCCCTTCCGGCGCCGACATCAGCAGCGCCTCATTGAGCGGCTTCAGCCGCTGCTCAAACATCCGTATCTGGCTGTCAACATCCGCTTTCAGCGCCTGCGCCTGCTCCGCCGCGATTTCCAGCTGCTGCAGTTGCTGGTTAAGCCGGTCGATTTCCTTCAGGGCAGCGCTCATATCCAGCAACTCACCCTGCGCCTTCACCTGCGCATCCGCAGCAACAAAGAGTCCCTTCCCGGCTCTCAGCGTTCCCCGTTCATCGGTGCGCAGCTCTGTGCCTTTACCGCGAATCTGCCCCTTGCCGTCCACCAGGTGCCCGGTATTGAGCTGTGTTTTCCCGTACTCCGTGGCGAGCTTAATGCGCTCCTCTCCCCGTTTATCCTCCATCCGCAGCTTGTTGTTCGCCGGGGTACGCAGCACGTTGCGGGTGTGGTTGTCCCGGTTCACGGGGTCGGGATGTTCGGAGTCGTGCAGCGCATATGCGATGTACGGCAGGTCAATATCACCGTTGCTGTACGCAATCGCCACTTCGGTGCCATCAATGAGCGGCGTATGCCAGCCCAGCGTGCCTCCCGCATACGGCTTCGCCATCCGCAACCACAGGTAGCCGTAACCGGGTTCCGTCCCCCCCCGGTCGAAGTCCGGCTTCACCCGGTAGCGCCCCTGTTCGTCCAGGTGAGCATATATGTCGTTCTTCTCCCGGCTCTCAATTCGGGCCGGAAGCGTACCGTGAATTTCCGGACGCGGGATGTCTGCCGGACGGAAGCAGTAACGCTCGGTGTAGGGCAGGCCCCAGACCGACACGTGCAGGCGGGAATCACGCGCTCCCCGGAAGGTCACCAGGGTGAGGATAACGCCTTCCTTCAGGGCCGTAATAACGTCGCCCTGCGGCTCCAGAACCTGCCCGGGCGCGAGGTGTGAGGCGTTGCTGAACAGGTGAATGCGGGCCGATTTATTCAGTTCCCGCTCGTGATGAAGCCGGGCATAAAACGCGCCGGACTCGGTTTCCGGCTCCGGGTCGCTGTCGTCGCCTGCTTCCCGGTACGGCTCTTTGTAGCGGTAGTGTTCGCCCGTCGTCACCGCATCACTGCGCACGCTGACCGTGGCATCCATCGGCGTGGTGGCGGTCCGGTAGTTGTAATCCCGCGTGGTGACGGTCCCGGTGGCAACCTTGTGCCAGGTCCGCACGTCCCAGACCGATTCCGCCGCGCCGTCAAACAGACCCGATGGCTCGCTGTACGGCAGGCGCACGTCAAACCGGTAGTTAAGCTGGCTGTCGGCAAAAATGTACGTATCCAGACCGCGCACGTCGTCCATCTCCGTGCGCCAGTAAATCCCCACCTCAGACAGAATGCGCCGGATGAACTGCAGGTCCGTTTCCCGCCACTGGGTGATAATTTCACGCGGCGGGTAGGTGCGCTCCAGCCTGAATTCAAAATCCGCACCTTCCAGCCCGTGTTTACGCAGCACCTGCTCAACCACTTCAGGTACGGACAGGTTCTGATATACCGCGCACTGTCGGGTGTATCCCAGCAGCGCCAGGCGGGAGCTGAGCGTGAGCCGGTAGCGGGACTGGTCTTTCGAGGTGGACAGCCATTCCAGGCGGGTCACAATGCCGTGAACACTTTTACCGCTCCGCATCCGGAAGGAGGCATATTTCATCAGCACCTCTTCCGGGGGAATGTTCGCCTGCGGCGTGGTGAACTCGATGTCCCATCTGAACGGCTCGCTCAGTGCTTCCCTGCCGTAAAAGCGCAGGACATCCGGCTTCACTGAGCTGTCATTGATATCCAGAAAATATAGGGTCTGTCCGTCGAAAAGCGCCAGCCAGTTATCCATAACAAAGCCTTATTATCAGCATGGTTTAATCAGAATGGTTGCATGGAGAGACGGGGCTGTAAATGGCTGAAACAGGAACCAAATTCTGAAAATAAAGGGCAAATCTCAAATTACCATGACCTTGCGCAGCGCCTGTGCCAGCTGCACCCGCGTAAACGGCTTGCGCAGTAGCTGGACGTCCGGCAGCTGAGGGTTATGCGCGGGCCGTAAATCCTGGCCGCTGATCAGCAGTACAGGAAGCTGCGGGTAATGGCTGCGCACATGGTTAATCACCTCGGCGCCGCTGAGGCTGCCGGGCAGCATCAGGTCGCTGATAAACAAGCCAATATCCGGTGAAGCCTCCAGCATATTCAGCGCCTGCTCGCCGTTGTCCGCTTCCAGCGTCAGGTAGCCGAGCTGATGCAGCTGCTCGCAGAGGGTTTGCCGAACATCGGCCTCATCTTCCAGCACCAGCACCAGCCGCTCGCTATCGACGGAGGCGGTGGCTGACAGCGCTTCATCGTCCGCCGCGGCAGGCAGCACGGAGCGCGGGAGGTGAAGCCGGACGGTCGTTCCCTGCCCCGGCGCGCTTTCAATCTCCACGCGCCCGCCGGACTGGCGGACAAAGCCGTAGACCATCGACAGTCCTAGCCCGCTCCCGCTTCCGGTCTGCTTGGTGGTGAAGAACGGTTCAAAGACCCGGGATTTCACCTCCTGCGACATGCCGCTGCCGCGGTCAATCACCTCCAGCGCCACCATATCCTGCCTGCGCCCGTCGCTGCGGGTGACGCGCTGATTCCAGGTCCGGATTTTAATCACCCCGCTTTGCCCTTCCATCGCATCGCGCGCGTTCATCACCAGGTTGATGATGGCGTTTTCCAGCTGGCTAACGTCAATCCACGCGGGCCATGCCGGGGTTTGCGCTTCAATCTCCAGGGTCAGGGTGGCAGGCAGGGAGTGGCGCATCAGTTCCCGGAGGTTCTCCAGCAGCGGCAGCATCTCTACCGCATGCGGCGTCAGGGACTGCTTGCGGGAAAATGCCAGCAGGCGCTGCGTTAGTAAGGCACCACGCTCGGCCGCCTTCAGCGCCCGGGTAATGCGCGGCGCGTCTTTCGATTCGGGGTCGGTGAGCTCAAGGCTGCCGATGATCACCGCCAGCAGGTTGTTAAAATCATGCGCCAGCCCGCCGGTCAGCTGTCCAACCGCCTTCATCTTCTGGCTGTGCAGCAGCGCCTCTTCCAGCCCCTGACGCTCAACGCGGTCGATCTCCATCTGCGTGGTTTTCTCTTTCAGCAGGCGCGTGGTGTGCTCAAGCGAGGCGGTATTGCGGGCAAACACGTTAAACGCGCGCGCCAGCTCGCCCAGCTCATCGCGCCGCTGGAGGGCAGGAACGGATACGTCCTGTTCGCCGTGAGCAAGACGCGACATCGCCCGGGAAATCGCCGTCAGGTTAGAGGCCAGATTGCGGTAGATATACCAGCAGGCGCACCCGGTGATGATCAGCGCCAGCACGGCGAAGAAGCTGATAAACAAGCTGATGGACTGCAGCTCGTGATGGCTCTGGGCAGTGCGAAGCCGGGAGGCCTGCGCCACCTGCCCGACGTACTGATTAATATCGCTATTGAGGATCGCCACCAGCGCCTTGATGTGGAACATATACCAGCTTATCGCCAGGTCGCTCTCTTCCAGCTGTTTCGACAGCGGGGCGAGCTTGCCTAACTCGGCATTAAAATCAGGCAGAACCCCCTTCACAACCGGCTGTAAGGCACTCCGGGGCAGCGCTGCGGCCACGGCGTCCAGCTGCTGAACGGTCGCGCGCGGCGAAGGGGTGTCGATGGCGGCGGCGATCAGCCGGTCCATCTCCATCAGCTGCTGCGCATCCGGCACGTTGCTGTCGTAACGGCGGTTGATGTCCTGCAGATGACGCAGGTAGCTCTGGCTTTGATACAGCGAGCTCAGCAGCGCGTTACGCTCCAGATGGCGGCGCTGTCCGCGCTCAAGCATCTCCGTCACGCTCTGCTGTAGCTCATTGCTTCGTTGAATAATGCGCGCCACCAGCGCCGGCTCCTGCTGCGCCAGCGGCGCATCCGCAAGCTGTTCCAGCGAGCGGCGCAGCGCCATTTGCGTCTGCTTCAGGCGCTCGGCTTCGCCTTTGTACTCCAGCGCCCCGACGACCTGTGAAAGCCGCACCGCCGCCGTCGCCACGTTGGCGGTATCGCGGGCCAGGTTCATGCTTCCGGTCATATCGTCCAGCGTTTGCTGCTGAACCTGCTCCTGGATTTGGCTGGCGTGACGAAAGCCGAGCACCGCCACGCCGCTCACCATCAGCGTCACGGCGACCACCAGCAGATTAAAAATCAGCAGGCGGCCTCGGGCGCTGGCGAAAAAGGGCGGACGGCGTGATGGCATGGGCTTGGGCTCCTGTGCGGTTTGGTGCCCTCACCCTGGCCCTCTCTCACCGGGAGAGGGAAAAGGAAAATGTGATGGCGATTAGCTATTCATAACTATGACAAATATGAACAGCTTCTGACATTTTGCATTTACGTACCTGTGATGAAGTGCAGATATCGGCATTCGCAGGAGATCCGCCATGAGCAGAACCCCGGTATTAGAGATGCGCAGCATTGCCAAAACGTTTGGCAGTTTCCACGCGCTCAAGGGTGTGGATTTGACGGTCTTTCCCGGAGAGATCCACGCGCTGATGGGCGAAAACGGCGCGGGAAAAAGCACGCTGATGAAAATCCTCGCGGGAGCCTATACCGCCACCAGCGGTGAGATCCTGATCGACGGTCAGCCGTTTAACATTAAAGGGCCGAAAGATGCGCTGGCCGCAGGCATTACCCTGATTTATCAGGAGATGCAGCTCGCGCCCAACCTGACCGTTGCCGAAAATATCTTTCTTGGCAGCGAGCTGTCGCGCGGTGGGATGGTGCAGCGCAAAGAGATGGCCGCCCAGGCGCAGGCGGTGATTGAGCGCCTCGGCGCACAGTTCAATGCTACCGACCTGGTGATGAAGCTGACCATCGCCGAGCAGCAGCAGGTGGAAATCGCCCGCGCGCTGCACCGCAACAGCCGCATTCTGGTGATGGATGAACCCACCGCCGCCCTCTCCTCGCGGGAAACCCACCGCCTGTTTGAACTGATTTTGCGCCTGCGCGATGAAGGGATGGCGATCATCTATATCAGCCACCGCATGGCGGAAGTGTATGAACTTTCTGACCGCGTCAGCGTTCTGCGCGACGGGCAGTACGTCGGCAGCCTGACGCGCGACAAGCTGAACGCCTCCGAGCTGGTGCGCATGATGGTGGGCCGCCCGTTAAGCGACCTGTTCAACAAGGAGCGTGATATTCCCCTCGGCAGCCCGCGCCTCAACGTCCACCACCTCACCGACGGTAAAAAAGTACAGCCGTGTAGCCTGCAGGTGCGTTCCGGTGAAATCGTTGGGCTGGCGGGCCTGGTCGGGGCCGGACGATCCGAGCTGGCGCAGCTGATTTTCGGCGTGCGTAAAGCCACCGGCGGCATGATTGAGGTCGACGGCGAGCCGGTGGTGATCCACTCCCCGCGTGCGGCCATCGAAAACGGCATCGGTTTTCTCACCGAAAACCGCAAGGAGCAGGGGCTGTTTCTGGAGCTGGCGGCGCAGGAGAACATCACCATGGCGACGCTGGAGCGCGACGCCACCTTCGGCATGCTAAACCGCAAAAAAGCCCAGTCGATTTCCGATGACGCCATTGCATTGCTCAACATCCGCGTGCCCCATTCGCAGGTGCGCGCGGGCGGGCTGTCCGGCGGCAATCAGCAAAAGCTGCTGATCTCCCGCTGGGTGGCCATCGGCCCGCGCATTCTGATCCTGGACGAACCCACGCGCGGCGTGGACGTCGGCGCGAAAAGCGAGATCTACCGCATCATGAACCAGATGGCGCGCAAAGGGGTGGCGATTTTAATGATCTCCAGCGAGCTGCCGGAAGTGGTAGGCATGAGCGACCGGGTGTACGTGATGCGGGAAGGCAGCATTGCGGGTGAACTCCACGGGCGCGACATCTCTCAGGAAAACATTATGACGCTGGCAACCGGCGTGAACGACACTCATCATCAGGCGGTGCAATCATGACAACTCCAACCCATCCGCAGCAGGTGGCGAAATCCGCCTCCGCCAAAAAAATGCTGATGAGCGATCTGATGCAAACGGTCGGCATCCTGCCGATTCTTATCCTGATTGTGGCGGTATTTGGCTTTATCGCCCCGAACTTCTTCACCGAGAGCAACCTGCTCAACATTACCCGTCAGGCGTCGATCAACATCGTGCTGGCGGCGGGAATGACCTTCATCATCCTAACCGGCGGGATTGACCTCTCCGTGGGCTCAATTCTGGGCACCACGGCGGTAGCGGCGATGGTGGTCTCGCTTATCCCTGAATTTGCCATGCTCTCCATTCCGGCCGCGCTGATGCTCGGCATGGTGCTGGGCCTGTTCAACGGCGCGCTGGTGGCCTTTGCCGGGCTGCCGCCCTTTATCGTGACGCTCGGTACCTATACGGCGCTGCGCGGCGCTGCGTATCTGCTGGCGGACGGCACGACGGTCATTAACTCCAACATCAGCTTCGAGTGGATCGGCAATAACTACCTCGGCCCGATCCCGTGGCTGGTGGTAATCGCCCTGGCGGTCATTGCTATCTGCTGGTTCATCCTGCGCCGCACCACGCTCGGCGTACATATCTACGCGGTGGGCGGCAACATGCAGGCGGCGAGACTGACGGGCATTAAGGTCTGGCTGGTGCTGCTGTTCGTGTACGGCATAAGCGGCCTGCTCTCCGGGCTTGGCGGCGTCATGAGCGCCTCGCGCCTCTACAGCGCCAACGGCAACCTCGGCACGGGCTACGAGCTGGATGCGATTGCGGCGGTGATCCTCGGCGGCACCAGCTTCGTCGGCGGGATCGGCACGATCACCGGCACGCTGGTGGGGGCGCTGATCATCGCCACCCTCAATAACGGCATGACGCTGATGGGCGTCTCCTACTTCTGGCAGCTGGTGATCAAAGGGGCGGTGATCATCATAGCGGTGCTGATCGACAAATACCGTACCCGACACCATCAAAGTGCATAACAACAAAACCCTACAGCTTCGAGGAAAACCATATGCGTTTGAAACCGTTAGTGACCGCGCTCTGTGCTGGCGCGCTGCTTGCCGCAACGCCGTTTGCGCAGGCAAAAGATCTGAAGTCCATCGGCGTGACGGTGGGCGACCTGGCCAACCCGTTCTTCGTGCAGATCACCAAAGGTGCCGAGCTGGAAGCCCGCAAGCTGGCTGGCGATAACGTCAAGGTGACGCTGGTCTCCAGCGGTTACGATCTGGGCCAGCAGGTGGCGCAGATCGACAACTTCATCGCCGCGAAGGTGGACATGATCATCCTCAACGCTGCGGATTCCAAAGGGATCGGCCCGGCGGTGAAGCGCGCGAAGGACGCCGGGATCGTGGTCGTTGCGGTTGACGTGGCGGCGGAAGGGGCGGATGCGACCATCACCTCCGATAACACCCAGGCGGGCGAAATGGCCTGTAAGTACATTACCGATCGCCTGAAAGGCAAAGGCAACGTGGTGATCATCAACGGACCGCCGGTCTCTGCGGTGCAAAACCGCGTGGAAGGTTGCCAGACGGAATTCAAAAAACATCCGGATATCAAGGTGCTCTCGGATAACCAAAACGCCAAGGGCAGTCGTGAAGGCGGTCTGGAAGTCATGACCTCCCTGCTGGCGGCCAATCCGAAGATCGACGGTGTGTTTGCGATTAACGATCCGACGGCGATCGGTGCCGATCTGGCCGCGAAGCAGGCTCAGCGCAACGAGTTCTTTATCGTCGGCGTGGATGGTTCCCCGGACGGTGAGGAAGCGCTGAAGCGCGAAAACTCCCTGTTTGTCGCGACCCCGGCGCAGGATCCGCAGGTGATGGCGGCAAAAGCGGTGGAGATCGGCTATGACATTCTACAGGGCAAACCTGCGCCGAAAGCGCCTGTGCTGATCCCGGTGACGATGATCGATAAAAAGAACGTCGGCACGTATAAGGGTTGGACGGTTAAGTAACTTCGGTGCGGCCTGATGCCCTCACCCTAACCCTCTCCCACAGGGAGAGGGAACTTACTCCCCTTCTCCCTTGAGGGAGAAGGCCGGGGTGAGGGGGTGGCATAAAATTCAAGGAGTCCCCATGAAACGCTCCGACATCAATGAAATTCTCGGCCACACGCGACAGTTCTTTTCCATGCACGACGTGCATCTCCCGCCGTTTGCCAGCTTCCCGCCGACAAAATGGCAGCAGCTTGACCAGGCCGCCTGGCAGGAAGTGTTCGACCTCAAGCTCGGCTGGGACGTGACGGCGTTCGGCGGCAACAGCTTTGCCGCTGAGGGCCTGACGCTGTTTACCCTGCGCAACGGCTCGCCCAACGGCGTGCCTTATGAAAAGTGCTATGCCGAAAAAATTATGCACGTGCGCGACGGCCAGGTGACGCCGATGCATTTTCACTGGCGCAAGCGGGAAGACATCATCAACCGGGGCGGCGGGAATCTGATTATTGAGTTATGGAATGCCGGGGCGCATGAAGAGACGGAAAACACCGACGTGACGGTCACCGTCGACGGCTGTCGTCAGACCCACGCGCCCGGCAGCCAGCTGCGCCTCATGCCAGGGGAAAGCATCTGTCTGACACCCACTCTGTACCACAGCTTCTGGGGCGAACGCGGCTTCGGCGACGTGCTGGTTGGGGAGGTGTCATCGGTAAACGACGACGAGCACGACAACCACTTTTTGCAGCCCGTTGCCCGCTATAACAACATCGAAGAAGACGAACCGGCGCTGCTGGTGCTGTGCAACGAGTACAACCTGTTCCGGATATAAGGAGTAAATGATGCCATTGATCTCTCTTGCCGACGGTCTGGAGCACGCCAGGGCGCATCGCTACGCGCTGGGCGCGTTTAACGTGCTCGACTCCCACTTCCTGCGCGCGCTGTTCGCCGCCGCGAAGCAGGAACGCTCGCCGTTTATCATCAACATCGCCGAAGTGCATTTTAAGTACGTTTCTCTGGATTCGCTTGTCGAAGCGGTGAAGTTCGAGGCCGCCCGTCACGATATTCCCGTGGTGCTCAATCTCGACCACGGCCTGCATTTCGAGGCGGTGGTGCGCGCCCTGCGCTTAGGGTTCAGCTCGGTGATGTTTGACGGCTCTACGCTGAGCTATGAGGAGAACATTCGCCAGACGCGGGAGGTGGTGAAGATGTGCCACGCGGTCGGCGTGTCGGTGGAAGCGGAGCTGGGCGCGGTCGGTGGCGATGAAGGCGGCGCCCTGTACGGGCATGCGGATGAAGCGTTCTTTACCAACCCGCAGCTGGCGCGCGAGTTTGTCGATTCAACCGGCATTGACGCGCTGGCGGTTGCCATCGGCAACGCGCACGGCAAATACAAGGGCGAGCCGAAACTCGATTTCCCACGCCTGGACGCCATTCGCCAGCAGACGGGCCTGCCGTTGGTTTTACACGGCGGCTCAGGGATTAGCGATGCCGACTTCCGCCGCGCCATCGAGCTGGGCATCCATAAAATCAACTTCTACACCGGCATGTCGCAGGCCGCGCTCGCCGCCGTTGAGCAGCGCATGGCGAACCGCCAGCCGCTTTACGATGAGTTTGCCGAGCTGCTGCTGGGGATAGAAGAGGCGATTACCGATACGGTCGCCGAACAGATGCGCATCTTCGGCAGCGCGGGGCAGGCATAATGGAACGCAAAGGCATCATCGCCGCAGGCAACATGCTGGTGGATCACGTGCATCAGATCGTGCAGTGGCCGGAGCGCGGCTGGCTGGCGGAAATCACCCACAGCGAACGCTCAACCGGCGGCGCGCCGCTCAACGTGCTGCTGACGCTGGCAAAAATGCACGTTGGCCTGCCGCTGCAGGCGGTGGGGCTGATTGGTGAAGATGCCGACGGGGACTACATTCTGGCGATGCTCGACCAGTACCACGTCAACCGCCAGCGCGTGCAGCGCACCACCTTTGCCCCGACCTCCATGTCGCAGGTCATGACCGATCCCAGCGGACAGCGCACCTTCTTCCACTCGCCGGGCGCCAACCGCCTGCTGGATCTTCCCGCCTTCGATCGCTTAGACGGATCGATGAAGATCTTCCATCTCGGCTACCTGCTGCTGCTCGACAGCCTGGATATGCCCGATGACGAGTTTGGCACCCGCAGCGCGCGCCTGCTGGCGCAGATGCGAGACCAGGGGTATGAAACGTCGCTCGATCTGGTGTCCCGCAAGGGCGACCCGCGCTATCAGCCGCTGGTGCTCCCTGCCCTGCGCCATCTGGATTATCTGGTGATTAACGAGCTGGAAGCCGGGGAGTTTAGCGGGCTTGAGATGCGCGACGACGACGATGCGCTGAATATCGCCCATATCGCCGATGCCGCGACGCAGCTGCTGGCGGCAGGCGTGCGTCAGCGGGTGGTGATCCACTGTCCGGAAGGCGCATGGGGTGAAGCGCCGGGTGAGCAAGGCCGCTGGATCCCATCATGGTTGCTGGAGCAGAAAGACATTGTCGGCAGCGTCGGCGCGGGCGATGCGTTTTGCGCGGGGTTTTTATACGGCTGCCACGAATCGCTCCCGCTCACGGAGAGCATTTATCTGGCACACGCCTGCGCGCGGGCCAGCCTGCTGGCGGCCAACGCGATTGATGGCGCCAAAACGCTGGAAGAGCTGAAAACGTATCTTGAGGATAAGTCAGCCCCTACCTGAATTAAGGGTAAAGGGGAATATAACTTTATCGTAAATCACCCTGCAAGCGGCGCTATATCTCTGCTGCAATATATGTGCGTAAAATTTAAACTGATCAATTATCAACCATTCATATTAATCATATTTAAAGTTTAAGCCGCATCTGCCGTTTTTCCTTGCGTTATCCATTGGTCATGTTCACTTACCCTTAAGATGAATATACACCAGGATAACAACATTAATTTACCATAAGGAAAAACTATGAAGCATAGAATTATGCTGCTAACGGCATTGTTATTCTCCGGCATAACACATGCCGCAGTAACTGAATTAAGTGACACGCAACTATCGCAAATTAATGGTAAAGGAAACGGCCTTGTTACTAACCCAGTGTTCCCAATACCTAAACCTACAACCCCAACCAACCCTTGGGCTGGGATAAAGTTTCCGAAATACTCAAGTCTGACGTTGACCGACTCCGGCAGCATAAAAAAACCTCTTGAAGGGTTTGATACCATCACCGGAACAAATTTTGTTGGCATGCACTATATGAATATGATTCATAACTTCGGCGTCGATGAAGATAGTCGAAATTACGTATTGCACAGCCAGGACTTCGTCAACGGCCCGACAACGATTACCGATACCGGCGATGGTAAAAAATATTCGGTCGTTGGTGATGTGTGGCGCTACGCGCGCAGTACTGAAGGCCGTTTCGAAGCAGCGAAATCATCGGTTGTTGAAGAGTATTATCGTGTCATGAACACCGATGGGACCTTATCGAACCAGGCACTGCGCTGGACAAAATGGAACCGCGACATCAACATGACAAAATGGTGATTTAAATGATGTCGAGAGTGGCTGGCGTCGTTGCGCCATTTATATTTGTTACGATTGCGCATGCTGACATTCTCAGACTGAACAACGGAGACAATATCACTGGAGATATTGTCTCCTTTAAAGATGGTGTGTGTGTGTTCAGCACACCCTATGGTTCAAGTCTGCGGATCAGCGCTGATCAAATAAAAACGATAGACACCGATAAGCAGTATGCAGTGACGTTTAAAAATGGTGACAGAATCACGGGGTTCCTTAAATCAGATAGCAATCATTCAGCATCCATTGTGCGAAAGGATAACGCGTATCCCATTTCCTTCCCGGATGTCACCCATTTCGACGTCGTCAGAAAAGATAATAGTCGAATAGCTAACATAGAAAAAAAGCAGGAGGAGTATAGCGCGCCCATTAGTTATCTTTCCGACTATACGGTTCTGCTTAATCACGGGGAAACTGACGTTGATTTCGGTTTCAAATACCGCACATGGAAATCCACATCCTCATTGCCGCAGCAGGGACCTTATCAAGTTTCCAGTTATTCGATTAAAAAGCTTTATTTTTATGTTTCGCCAAAATTCGGTATTACCGACAGGCTTAGCGTCTGGTTGAACGTACCCTGGACCTACACAAAAATCGAAGATGTTTCGAGTAATGCCTGGACCCGGGATACCTCTCAGGGCCATATCGGCGACATATCGGCCGGTATCCAGTATCTGCTACTGAAAGAGAACAATGATCATCCATCCGTGACGGGCTCATTTGCCGTCAATACGCCGACCGGGCGCAAAAAATACGTCTCCGACCTGGACGCCTGGAAGCAGCCGCTCAATAACAGCGAAGGCTACTGGAGCCTGACGCCATCCCTGACGTTTGTGCGGATTACGGATCCCGTAACCTTTTTTGGCGGTATCTCATACGAAAAAACGTTTGAGACCAGTAAAGGTGGGGAGCGAATTAAAGCTGGCGATACCGCATCGGCATTCCTGGGCACCGGTTTCGCTCTCAATAATGTCAGTTCGTTGGGCAGCAGATTTACATATAGCTGGTCAGATAATATGAAATACGAAGGGCGCACCATGAAAGGCACCAGCCAGGAGTCTGAATCGCTTGCATTTTATTTCTCTTATCTGCTATCACCGCATTTCAGTATTACGCCTGAAGTCTCCTTCCCACTGGAGACCACGGGTTCAACGTTCGGCGTCAGCATGACAAGGAACTTCTGATGAAATGGTCAGCGGCATGTTTGTTATTACTGGCCTGTAATGCGCAGGCCTATAACGCAACCATGAAAGGCTGGATGCGCTTGCGTACAGACGGGATTGTTCGCCAGACGACCGATTTTTCATGCGGGCCAGCAGCGCTGTCGCTCCTGCTAAATACCCGCTTTTCACTAGAGATCAGAGAGATAGATATCATCTCAGATATTATCTATCGCGCTGAGCCTGGGACAGAAGCGGAGAAACTGCAAACAGGTTTTTCCCTTCTCGATCTGAAAAATGCGGCTCAGCGTATGGGTTTTCAGGCAAAAGGCCTCCGATATGACGTTAATGAACCACTGACGATTGACCAACCCATGATCATCCCCCTGGAAGGGGAAAAGTATTCGCATTTTGTGGTGATCACCGCCATTCATAATGACACTGCAGAAATTCTCGACCCGGAAACAGGACGAAAATCGATGCCATTGTGGCGACTAAAATCAGAGTGGAAAGGTTACGCATTGAAAACGGAGGCACTGATAAAACCTTAGTATTACGCTGCTTTCTCGCTATGGGAAACATCGGAGGCAAACACGTAACCCAGCCCACGAATGGTTTTGATGAGGGCTGGCTGGTGCGGGTTAGCCTCAATCTTCCGGCGCAGGCGCATGATCAGCACGTCAATCGTGCGGTCAAACACGTCCGCGCTTTCGCTGTGGGTCAGCTCAAGCAGGCGATCGCGGCTCAGCACCCGGCGGGCATTTTGCGTGAGCGCCAGCAGCAAGCCGTATTCGCCCTGAGTTAAGGGCACGCTATTGCGGTTCGGATCGATCAGCTCGCAGCGGGTGGTATCAAGCGTCCACCCATTAAAGGCAATACCCGCGACGGGCGCCGCGGGAGTTTCTGCAGCCAGCACGCCCGTACGGCGCAGTACCGCTTTGACGCGGGCGACGACCACGCGCGGGTTGAACGGTTTGCCAATATAATCGTCGGCCCCCATCTCCAGCCCCACCACCACGTCTGACTCACTGCCCAGACCCGTTAACATCACAACCGGTAGCGCCGGACGCTGCTTTTGCAGCTGCAGCAAAACCTGCAGGCCGTTGATATCGGGCAACATCATATCCAGCAGAACAAGCGCGATATTCTGATCCTGCTGTACCCGGCGCAGCGCATCCTGGCCGTTATGGCAGACAAGCACGCTAAAGACGTGCTCGCTCAGCACATCCTGAAGCAGTTCGCAGACTGCCGTATCGTCATCAACCACCAGAATCGCCGGTTTCATCGTATGCTTCCGTCAGGGGATTATGTTAAGTCTGAACCATTCTGCCGTCGGCTCCAGTTAAATAGTTTTTTCAGTGACGGAAATTCAACCCATGTCACATCCGCTGCCCTGTCGACACGTCAATTTTGACGATTGGCTGCTTTTTGTCAGGGTTTTCACCGCGAAGGGACCGTAAAGTCAGGGCATACCCATACAAAAAACATGGCATAGAAGCTGCATAGTGGGTGCGAATGATTCGATTAACTGGAGCAGACTGATGAAAAAAGTCGTCACGGTTTGCCCTTATTGTGCCTCAGGTTGCAAGATCCACCTGGTGGTCGATAACGGCAAAATCGTCCGGGCAGAGGCCGCACAGGGGAAAACCAACCAGGGCACGCTATGCCTGAAAGGTTACTACGGCTGGGATTTTATTAACGATACCCAAATCCTCACCCCGCGCCTGAAAACCCCTATGATCCGCCGCGAGCGCGGCGGCAAGCTGGAAGCCGTCTCCTGGAGCGAGGCGCTGGATTACGTCGCCACGCGTCTGAGCGCCATCAAGGCCAAGTATGGCCCGGATGCAATTCAGACCACCGGCTCTTCACGCGGGACGGGGAATGAAACCAACTATGTGATGCAAAAATTCGCGCGCGCCGTTATTGGAACCAATAACGTCGACTGCTGCGCTCGCGTCTGACACGGCCCATCGGTTGCAGGTCTGCACCAGTCGGTCGGTAACGGCGCAATGAGTAATGCCATCAACGAGATAGATAACACCGATCTCGTCTTCATCTTTGGCTATAACCCGGCGGATTCTCACCCTATCGTCGCGAACCATGTTATTCGCGCTAAGCAGAACGGGGCGAAAATCATCGTCTGCGATCCGCGCAAAATTGAAACCGCGCGCATTGCGGATATGCACATCGCGTTGAAAAACGGCTCGAACATCGCGCTGTTGAACGCAATGGGGCACGTCATTATTGAGGAGAACCTGTACGACCAGGCATTTGTCGCGACCCGTACGGAAGGTTTTGAAGAGTATCGAAAAATTGTCGAAGGCTATACGCCAGAGTCGGTGGAAACAATCACCGGCGTCAGCGCGCAGGAGATCCGCCAGGCGGCACGGATGTATGCCGGGGCGAAAACCGCTGCCATCCTGTGGGGAATGGGCGTGACTCAGTTCTATCAGGGCGTGGAAACCGTGCGTTCTCTGACGAGTCTCGCGATGCTGACCGGCAATCTGGGTAAAGCGCATGTCGGCGTCAACCCGGTACGTGGGCAGAATAACGTCCAGGGCGCCTGCGATATGGGCGCACTGCCGGACACCTACCCGGGCTACCAGTACGTGAAGTTCCCGGAAAACCGCGAGAAATTCGCAAAGGCCTGGGGCGTGGAAAGCCTGCCGGAACACACCGGATATCGCATCAGCGAGCTGCCGCACCGCGCAGCGCACGGCGAAGTGCGTGCGGCCTACATCATGGGTGAAGATCCGCTTCAGACCGACGCCGAGCTGTCTGCTGTACGCAAAGGGTTTGAGGATCTGGAGCTGGTGATTGTCCAGGATATCTTCATGACCAAAACCGCGGCGGCGGCGGATGTGATTTTACCGTCGACCTCCTGGGGCGAGCATGAAGGCGTCTACACGGCGGCAGACCGCGGCTTCCAGCGCTTCTTTAAGGCGGTCGAGCCGAAGTGGGACCTGAAAACGGACTGGCAGATCATCAGCGAAATCGCCACCCGCATGGGCTACCCGATGCACTACAACAACACTCAGGAGATCTGGGACGAATTGCGCAATCTGTGTCCGGACTTCTACGGTGCAACCTATGAAAAAATGGGTGAGCTGGGTTACATCCAGTGGCCGTGCCGGGATGAGTCCGAAGCCGACCAGGGGACGTCATACCTCTTTAAAGAGAAGTTCGACACCCCGAACGGGCTGGCGCAGTTCTTCACCTGCGACTGGGTCGCGCCGATCGATAAACTCACCGACGAGTATCCGATGGTACTCTCCACCGTGCGTGAAGTGGGCCACTACTCCTGCCGTTCGATGACGGGTAACTGCGCCGCGCTGGCGGCGCTGGCGGACGAACCGGGCTACGCGCAAATCAACACCGCCGACGCGCAGCGCCTTGGAATTGAGGACGAAGCGCTGGTGTGGGTGAATTCGCGCAAAGGCCGGATCATTACCCGTGCGCAGGTCAGCGATCGTCCGAACAAAGGGGCGGTCTATATGACCTACCAGTGGTGGATTGGCGCCTGTAACGAGCTGGTCACGGAGAACTTAAGCCCGATAACCAAAACGCCGGAGTATAAATACTGCGCCGTACGCGTGGAGCCGATTGCGGATCAGCACGCAGCGGAACAGTATGTCATTGACGAATATAACAAGCTGAAAGCCCGACTGCGCGAAAGCGCAATGGGTTGAAGCCGTTAATTCATCAGTGAATAAAGGGAGTGAGATATTCACTCCCTTTTTATTTCCGATTAACTCATCAAACATATCAATTATTATTCTGGAAAGCGGCTCGCAGAAATAATGTAATTTTCGCGAAAAAGAATTACATCTTTGCATTTTAATTCAGGGGGATAAGATGTGCGGCGGGTGCTTAAGACTTTCTGTCTTGAGCATTGTTGAGGGACAGAAAGTAGAAAGCCCCGGGAAATTTTCATTTACCCGAGGCTACTCCCTCAACTCCGACAAGTTGAGAGTAGCCTCTTATTCTTTTTTTGACAAGGAGTAAAAG
Organism: Enterobacter sp. 61D5; assembly: GCF_034107965.1. Taxonomy (NCBI): domain Bacteria; kingdom Pseudomonadati; phylum Pseudomonadota; class Gammaproteobacteria; order Enterobacterales; family Enterobacteriaceae; genus Enterobacter; species Enterobacter sp. 61D5. Next base: position 102,788 of record NZ_JAWNFK010000025.1, on the reverse strand, counting down.
GCATGACGCCATTAAAAACTGCGTTAAGCATCGTCTTTATTATTTGCCTGACGATAGTGATCTTTACCTTTATTACTCGCGGCAGGCTCTGCGAGTTTTCAATAAAGAGTGAGCATCAGTAGGTGGCGGCTAAATTAGCCTGTAACGCAGGCTAACCTCTACGGGCGGAACAACGGTTCCGCCCGGCTTGCAGGATGCTGAGGTCTTAATGCACCCATTTTTTTCTTCTGTCGCCGCGATTATACTGCGCGGCGTGTACCCCGATGATAAGAACCCATGAAACATATTTTTCTGTTGTTGTTACTTTTTACATCGCTTGTCCGTGCCGACGAGATTGGCAGCCAGTACAAAGAACAGGCTGAAGCGGGTGACGCCCGTGCCCAGTATTATTTGGCCGACACATACTTTAGCTCCGGTGACAGCAAGCAGGCCGCGCTGTGGGCCGAGAAAGCCGCTAAAGGTGGCGATGTCGACGCTATGGGGCTGCTCTCGCAAATCCTCTTTACCCAGGGAAATTATGCGCAAGCTAAGGCGCTGGCGCAGCAGGCAACCATCGCAGGCAGCAAACGCGGCGCGATCATGCTGGCGCGCGTGCTGGTCAACACTCAGGCAGGTAAAACTGACTATCCTCAGGCCATCAAACTGCTGCAAACGGCGGCCGAAGATATCGACAACGACTCTGCGGTAGATGCGCAAATGCTGCTGGGGCTGATTTATGCCAACGGCGTTGAAGTGGCCCAGGACGACGTGCAGGCCGCCTCGTGGTTCAAGCGGAGCTCGGCACTTTCACGCACGGGCTACGCCGAATACTGGGCAGGGATGTTGTTCAGGCAGGGTGAGAAAGGCTTTATCACGCCCAATAAACAGAAAGCGCTGTACTGGTTGAACCTGAGCTGTACTGAAGGGTTTGATACCGGATGCGAAGAGTTTGATGCGCTGAGCGGAGAGTAAAGTGCCGGGTGGCGGCTTCGCCTTACCCGGCCTACAAAACCCGTAGGCCCGGTCAGCGCAGCGCCACCGGGCTTAGGATGTTACTGGTCGGCCGTCTTATCAAAACGACCCAGCACCTCGCGTTCATACGCCAGCGCTTTTTTACGATCGAACTTGTGTTCCCACTTGGCGATAACCAGCACCGCCAGGGCATTCCCCACCACGTTCAGCGCGGTACGCGCCATGTCGAGGATACGGTCGACACCGGCGATAAACGCCAGACCTTCCAGCGGAATACCGACGCTGCCGAGCGTCGCCAGCAGCACTACGAAGGAGACGCCCGGTACGCCTGCAATACCTTTGGACGTCACCATCAGCGTCAGCACCAGCACGATCTCCTGCCACAGCGACAGATCAATGCCGTACAGCTGCGCAATAAAGATAGCAGCGATACTCTGATACAGCGTCGAACCGTCCAGGTTAAAGGAGTAGCCGGTCGGTACCACGAAGCTGGTAATAGAGGCAGGCGCGCCGTAGGCTTCCATCTTCTCAATGATGCGCGGCAGCACGCTCTCAGAACTTGCCGTGGAGTACGCCAGAATCAGCTCATCTTTCAGGATGCGAATCAGGATCCAGATGCTCAGCCCGCACAGACGCGCCACGATCCCCAGCACCACCAGCGCGAAGAACAGAATGGCGAAGTGAACCAGGAGCACCAGCTTCGCCAGCGGCCACAGGGAGGCAAAACCGAAGTTCGCCACGGTCACCGCGATAAGCGCAAACACCCCTATCGGCGCGTAACGCATCACCATGTGGGTCACTTTGAACATGGTTTCGGAGATAGAGCGGAACACGGTCACCAGCGGCTCACGGTGCGTCGCCGGCAGGGAAGAGAGCCCCAGACCAAACAGCACAGAGAAGAAGATGATAGGCAGCATCTCGCCCTTCGCCATCGACGCCACGATGTTGGTCGGCACCAGCGACAGGATAGTGCCCATCAGACCATGCGCATGGCTCTGCACGTCAGCGGTCGTACTTTGGTATTTCGAAATATCCACCGTGGCCAGCTGCGACATATCGATCCCGGAACCCGGCTGGAACACGTTCGCCAGCGTGATACCGAGGATAATCGCAACCGTAGTGATCACTTCGAAATAGATAATGGTTTTCGCGCCAATACGGCCTAACTGCTTCGCATCGCCGACGCCTGCAATACCGACCACCAGCGTCGAGATCACAATCGGCACCACAATCATCTTGATCAGATGAATAAAGATATCCCCTGCCGGAGAGAGCAGGTTCGCAATCAGCCATTCGCGGCTGTCGCTATGATAGTGGAGGTAACTGCCCAGCAAAATGCCCAGCACAAGGGCGATTAAGATCTGCCAGGCAAGGCTGACTTTAACGTTTTTCATAGAAACTGACTTCCTCAATGAAGCGCCTTATTCACTCAAACTGCATGAACAGGGAGACATACTGAAAGGGTATGAATTGTGTTGCGTTGGTTTATGGGATTTTTTAACGCGGCGTATGAGTATCATTTGCGCGACCTGTTGCGCAAGCCTTAAAGAACGACGCGTTTCACTCACAAAAGCGACGATGACGGGAGTTTGTTCTAATTCTGATAAATAACCTTTTGTTATAAAAACGCTTTTTTAAACATAAATGTGAATAATCGTCAGCATCAATTATTTTCCTTCAAAGTTTCATTCGCTCATTTTTCATACTCTTCAAACAATGCGTGATCTGTAGCCCAAATAATAAACAAAGCTTGTAAAGCCCCTACAATTAACGTTTTTGCGACATATTATTAACATCTTACAAGGAGAAAAAAAGCCATGAGCCAAATACATAAACACGACATTCCCGCAAATATTGCGGACCGTTGCCTGATCACCCCGGAGCAGTACCACGAGAAATATCAGCAGTCTATCACCGCCCCGGACACCTTCTGGGGTGAGCAGGGCCATATCCTGGACTGGATCAAACCTTATCAGAAGGTGAAGAACACCTCCTTTGCGCCCGGCAATGTCTCCATTAAATGGTATGAAGATGGCACCCTGAACCTGGCGGCGAACTGCCTCGATCGTCATCTCGCCGAGCGCGGGAACGAGACGGCCATCATCTGGGAAGGCGATGATGCCTCGCAAAGCAAACATATTACGTACAAAGAGCTGCACCGCGACGTGTGCCGCTTCGCCAACGTCCTGCTTGAAAAGGGCATTAAAAAAGGCGATGTGGTCGCTATCTATATGCCGATGGTGCCGGAAGCGGCGGTGGCCATGCTGGCCTGCGCGCGTATCGGTGCGATCCACTCGGTGATTTTCGGCGGGTTCTCGCCAGAGGCGGTTGCGGGCCGTATTGTCGATTCCAGTTCAAAACTGGTGATCACCGCCGATGAAGGCGTGCGCGCCGGGCGCGGTATCCCACTGAAGAAAAACGTCGACGAAGCGCTGAAAAACCCGAACGTCAAAACGGTCAGTAACGTTATCGTCCTTAAGCGTACCGGCGGCAAAATCGACTGGAACGAGGGGCGCGACCTGTGGTGGAGCGACCTGATTGAGAACGCGAGCGACCAGCATCAGCCGGAAGAGATGAACGCAGAAGATCCGCTGTTCATTCTTTATACCTCCGGCTCCACCGGTAAGCCGAAAGGCGTGCTGCACACCACCGGCGGCTATCTGGTCTATGCGGCCACCACCTTCAAATACGTCTTCGACTACCATCCGGGCGACATCTACTGGTGTACCGCCGACGTGGGCTGGGTTACCGGACACAGCTACCTGCTGTACGGCCCGCTGGCCTGTGGCGCAACAACGCTGATGTTTGAGGGCGTACCAAACTGGCCGACCCCGGCGCGTATGTGTCAGGTGGTCGACAAACACCAGGTCAACATTCTCTACACCGCGCCAACGGCGATCCGCGCATTAATGGCGGAAGGCGATAAAGCCATCGAAGGCACTGACCGCTCTTCATTGCGCATCCTCGGTTCCGTGGGTGAGCCAATCAACCCGGAAGCCTGGGAGTGGTACTGGAAGAAAATCGGTAACGAGAAATGCCCGGTGATGGACACCTGGTGGCAGACCGAAACCGGCGGCTTCATGATCACCCCGATGCCGGGCGCCACGCAGCTGAAGGCCGGTTCCGCAACCCGTCCGTTCTTCGGCGTGCAGCCTGCGCTGGTGGATAACGAAGGCAACCCGCTGGAAGGCGCCACCGAAGGCAACCTGGTGATCACAGACTCCTGGCCGGGTCAGGCGCGTACCCTGTTCGGCGATCACGATCGCTTCGAGCAAACCTACTTCTCGACCTTTAAAAACATGTACTTCAGCGGCGACGGCGCGCGTCGTGACGAAGATGGCTATTACTGGATAACCGGGCGCGTGGACGACGTGCTGAACGTCTCCGGCCACCGTCTGGGCACCGCTGAGATTGAATCGGCGCTGGTGTCGCATCCGAAGATTGCCGAAGCCGCCGTGGTCGGTATTCCGCACAACATCAAAGGCCAGGCGATTTACGCCTATGTCACCCTGAACCACGGCGAAGAGCCGTCGCCTGAGCTCTACGCTGAGGTGCGCAACTGGGTGCGTAAAGAGATTGGCCCGCTGGCGACGCCGGACGTGCTGCACTGGACCGACTCGCTGCCGAAAACCCGTTCCGGCAAAATTATGCGTCGTATCTTGCGCAAAATCGCGGCTGGAGACACCAGCAACCTCGGCGATACTTCAACGCTCGCGGATCCCGGCGTGGTGGAAAAACTGCTCGAAGAGAAGCAGGCCATCGCGATGCCATCGTAACCCCCTCACCCTAACCCTCTCCCTCAAGGGAGAGGGAACAATAAAACCTCCCCTACAAATACTTCTGGAGACTCTGTGATGAATAACGATATTTGTCAGCAGATAGAGAATAGTGCGCACTACAGGGAGCTCGTCGATAAGCGGCAACGGTTTGCCTTCATCCTTTCCATCATCATGCTGGTTATCTACGTCGGCTTTATTCTGCTGATCGCCTTTGCCCCGCACTGGCTGGGCACCCCGCTGCACGAGGGGACCAGCGTGACGCGCGGTATCCCGATTGGTATTGGCGTGATTGTGATTTCATTCTTGCTGACAGGCGTCTACGTCTGGCGCGCGAACGGTGAATTCGATCGACTTAATAAAGCGGTACTGCAAGAGGTAAAAGCATCATGAAGAGAGTTCTGACGGCGCTCGCCGCCACGCTTCCCTTTGCCGCCCACGCGGCGGATGCCATTACCGGCGAGGTCCAGCGCCAGCCAACCAACTGGCAGGCCATTGTGATGTTCCTGATTTTCGTCCTGCTGACGCTGTACATAACTTACTGGGCGTCGAAACGCGTGCGCTCCCGTAACGATTACTACACCGCTGGCGGCAACATTACCGGCTTCCAGAACGGACTGGCGATCGCGGGTGACTTTATGTCCGCCGCCTCTTTTCTCGGGATCTCCGCGCTGGTGTACACCTCCGGCTATGACGGCCTGATTTACTCCCTCGGCTTCCTCGTCGGCTGGCCGATCATCCTGTTCCTGATTGCCGAGCGCCTGCGTAACCTGGGCCGCTATACCTTCGCAGACGTGGCATCCTATCGCCTGAAGCAGGGGCCGATTCGCACCCTCTCCGCCTGCGGTTCGCTGGTGGTGGTGGCGCTGTACCTGATTGCGCAGATGGTGGGCGCGGGTAAATTGATCGAACTGCTGTTCGGCCTGAACTACCACGTCGCGGTGGTGCTGGTTGGCGTGCTGATGGTGATGTACGTCCTGTTCGGCGGCATGCTGGCAACCACCTGGGTGCAGATCATCAAAGCGGTATTGCTGCTGTTCGGCGCCAGCTTTATGGCCTTTATGGTGATGAAGCACGTCGGGTTCAGCTTCAATAACCTGTTCACCGAAGCGATGGCAGTCCACCCAAAAGGGGAAGCGATCATGAGCCCGGGCGGGCTGGTGAAAGACCCGATATCCGCGCTCTCGCTCGGTCTCGGCCTGATGTTCGGTACCGCGGGCCTGCCGCATATCCTGATGCGTTTCTTCACCGTGAGCGATGCGCGTGAAGCGCGCAAGAGCGTCTTTTACGCCACCGGTTTCATGGGTTACTTCTATATCCTCACCTTTATCATCGGCTTTGGCGCGATCATGCTGGTGGGGGCGAACCCGGCGTTTAAAGACGCGGCGGGCGCGCTGATTGGCGGTAACAACATGGCGGCGGTGCACCTGGCCGACGCGGTTGGCGGTAACCTGTTCCTCGGCTTTATCTCCGCCGTGGCCTTCGCCACCATTCTTGCGGTGGTTGCAGGGCTGACGCTGGCAGGCGCGTCTGCGGTATCGCATGACCTCTACGCCAACGTCTTCCGCAAAGGCGCGAGCGAGCGCGACGAGCTGAAGGTCTCGAAAATCACCGTGCTGGTGCTGGGCGTTGTCGCGATTCTGTTAGGCATTCTGTTCGAGAAGCAGAACATCGCCTTTATGGTGGGGCTGGCCTTCTCGATTGCGGCAAGCTGTAACTTCCCGATCATCCTGCTCTCCATGTACTGGTCGAAACTGACCACGCGCGGCGCGATGATTGGCGGCTGGCTGGGGCTGCTGACGGCGGTGATCCTGATGATTCTGGGCCCGACCATTTGGGTGCAGATCCTCGGTCACGCAAGCGCTATCTTCCCGTATGAATACCCGGCGCTGTTCTCTATCGCCGTGGCGTTTATCGGTATCTGGTTCTTCTCGGCCACCGACAATTCGCCGGAGGGTAACCTGGAGCGTGAGAAATTCCGCGCCCAGTTTATCCGTTCACAAACCGGCCTGGGCGTTGAGCAGGGCCGCGCGCACTAAACCTTTCTCCCCGGTCATTCTGGCCGGGGAGCTTAAAACATCACCCACGCCACCAGCGGGGCAATTAGCACCATCACTACGCCTGAGAGCATCATCACCAGGCTCGCGACGACGCCCTCCTGCTGCCCCAGCTCATACGAACGTGCCGTGCCCGCCCCGTGCGACGCCGCGCCAAACCCTGCCCCTTTTGCCATCCCTTCCCGGATAGAAAGCCGCAGAAAAAGCATATCGCCGACCGCCATCCCAAAGACGCCCGTCACCACCACAAACAGCGCCACCAGATCCGGCTGCCCGCCGAGCGGTTTAGCGGCCGCCAGCGCAAACGGCGTGGTTACCGAACGCACCGCCAGGCTGCGCTGAATTTCATCGGGCAGCGTAAACAGCCGCGCCAGCCAGACGGAGCTACACACCGCAACCACCGTGGCGGTGATGACGCCCGCGCTGAGCGACATCCAGTGGCGTTTGATAATCGCCAGGTTGTCGTAAACCGGTACGGCAAAAGCGATGGTCGCCGGGCCGAGCAGCCACAGCAGCCAGTGGGATTCGCCAATGTAGTTCTGCCAGGAGATGTGGCCGAAGACCAGCATCAGCACCAGCAGGATCGGCGTGAAGACCAGCGGCATCAGCGGCAGGGCATGAAAGCGGCGATACAGTCGCTTGTTGGCAAAGTAGATCGCCAGCGTCGCAATCAGGCACAAGACGCTGATCTGAAAATTAGTCATGTTTGTGCCTGCTGATTTCAAAGCGATACACTTTATCCACCACCCAGGCGGTCGCCCCCAGCACCATCAGCGTACTCAGCGCGATAACCGCAAAGATTCGCCAGCCGTCCACCATCAGCAGCTGCGCATAGTTCACCACCGCCACCACCGCCGGAACAAAGAACAGCAGCATCTCCGCCAGCAGCCAGCGCGCCCCGGCGCGCACCCAGTTAAGGGGGATCACGCGGCACAGAATAAGCGTCAGCATCAGCAGCATCCCGACAAGATTGGCTGGCAGCGGCAGATGCAGCCAGCCGACAAGATATTCCGCGAAAACAAACAGTCCCGCGTAGAGCAGTACCTGCACCGGGACCTGGAGTCGTTGCACAACGGCAGGCGTAACACGGCTTAACGCCACGGCCATGGGGGTTTTCCTCAAAAATGAGACGAGGCGCCAGTATAGAGAGCGCACGGTATGGACTGAAATGAATTAAAATCATCAAAGGTATAGTTTCGAGGAATAATCATGGACATAAGAACGCTGCGCTATTTTGTCGAAGTGGTTCGCCAGCAAAGTTTTACCCGCGCAGCGGAGAAGTTGTTTGTTACCCAGCCCACCATCAGCAAGATGCTGAAAAACCTCGAAGATGAACTGAACTGTACCCTGCTGATCCGCGACGGGCGCAAGCTGCTGCTAACCGACACCGGACGCGTGGTGTTCGAACGCGGGCTGGCGATTCTGGCGGAGTTTCGCCAGCTGGAAGCAGAGCTGGGCGATATCAATCATCTGAAGAAAGGTGTCCTTCGCCTCGGCATTCCGCCAATGGTGGGGATGATGATGGCCGGGCCGATTAGCCTGTTTCGCCAGCGTTATCCCGGCGTTGAGCTGAAGATTTCGGAGTTTGGTGGGTTAACCGTCCAGCAGGCCGTCACCAACGGCGAGCTCGACGTGGCAATGACCGCCCTTCCCGTTGAGGAAGAGAGCGGTCTGGCGACGCTTCCGCTCTTTAGCCACCCGCTGTGCGTGCTGGTTCCCCGCTCCGGCGACTGGCTGAAGTTAGACTCGGTGAGACCTGAACTGCTCGGCGAGCACCCTCTGCTGATCTACAACGAAGACTTCGCTCTCAGCCGCCAGCTGATGACGCTGTTTAACCAGCATAACGTCAAGCCGCGCATAGCGGTGCGCAGCGGACAGTGGGATTTCCTGGCGGCGATGGTGCAGGCCGGCGTGGGGATTGCCATTCTGCCGCAGCCTATCTGCGAGCGTCTGGATAAAAACACGCTGCGCTGGATCCCGCTGGAGAGCGACCTGCACTGGCAGCTGGGGATGATCTGGCGTGAAGGGGTGTATTTATCGCAGAGCGCGCAGGCGTGGCTGCAGTGTTGTGAGGAGTTTTGGGTGCCCTCACCCTAACCCTCTCCCACAGGGAGAGGGAACCGATCGAGCACGTAGGCCCGGTAAGCGCAGCGCCACCGGGCAAAAACAGCGCTACTGATTCTCTATCAACAGCGCTTCCAGCAGGTCCAGATCGTGCAGCAGCTTTTGCAGCGTTTCGTTGCTGATCTGCCTCGTGGCGCGCAGATGGTACAGCTCGGCACGCTCTGAGCGCAGCGCCGCCAGGCGGAACCGGCGCTCCAGGTTCTCCTCCTGCAGCGAGCTTTCCACATCGTTACGCCCGTCCGCGCGGCGGCGCAGGTTACCAATAACGCGGGAACTGACCTCTGTCAGCAGCTGATTGTCGATGTTCTCTTCCGCATCCGCTGCCAGACGCTCTTCCATCTTCTGAATCGCGACAATTGCCACTTCGGCGGTCGCCGCCCGGGCAATACGCTCCTCTTTATGCTGCTGGGTCGAATCACCGGCATCAATATGCTGGAGTAAAATCGGCAGCATAATCACGCCGACAAACAGGGAGAAGAGAATCACGCCCGCCGCCAGGAAGACCAGCTCGTAGCGCGCCGGGAAGACATCGCCCGTAGGCAGCAGCAGCGGAATGGAGAGCACACCGGCAAGGGTGATTGCCCCGCGGACGCCGGCAAAGGAGGCAATCAGCAGCTCACGCGTTGTCCAGGAGCCGAACTCCATCGGCTTTTTCTTCAGGAAGCGTACGCTGAAGTTTTTCATCGTCCACAGCCAGCCGAAACGCACCAGCATCAGCGCCAGGTAGATCAGCACGACGTCGGTAAACAGCATCCAGACCTCAACGTTCGGGTCGGCTTCGGCCGCCACCAGCGAGGATTCCATAATGCCCGGCAGCTGCAGGCCCAACAGCAGGAACACCATGCCGTTAAAGACAAATTCCAGCATGGCCCAGGTGCTGTTTGCACGCAGGCGCATGGCCAGCGGCGCGCGGCGCATTACGCCGGAACGGGTAATGGTCATCCCCGCCGCAACCGCTGCCAGAATGCCCGACACGCCGATATGTTCGGCAATCAGATAAGAGGCAAACGGCAGCAGGAACAGCAGTACGATCTGCGTTGCGGGCTCATCGCCGCCCCAGCGGCTGAGGAAGCGCAATGAGCGGCCGTACAGCCAGCTAACCACGAAGCCTGCGAGAATACCGCCAATCGCCACCTTGAAGAATTCCAGCGTCGCGCCGCCGACGGTAAAGACCATCGTGCCCATCGCAACGGCCACGGCAAACTTCAGGGCAACCAGGCCGGAGGCGTCGTTCATCAGCGCCTCACCCTGTAAAATCCCCATGATTTTCTTCGGAATTCGGCCTTCACCCACAATGCCGGACAGCGCCACGGCATCGGTTGGCGACAGCACGGCGGCCAGCGCGAAAGCCGGTATTAATGGAATACCCGGTACCGCCCAGTAGATCAGAAAACCAATCCCGACGACGGTGACCACCACCAGCGCCAGCGCCAGGCCGAAGATTTCGCGCCCGTGCTCAAGGAATTCGCGCGTGGGCGTTTTCCAGCCATCGGCAAACAGCAGCGGCGGGATAAACAGCACGAGGAACAGTTCGGGGTCAAATTCCACGTGCAGGCCAAACGTCGGCCACGCCAGCAGCGCGCCGATGGCAATTTGCATTAATGGCAGGGGGACCTGAAAGGGCAGTACGCGTGTAACCACCCCGGATAGCGAGACCACAAGGGTCATGATGAGTATTGTGAAGAAAATTTCCATGCGTTCCCTGTTTACTGTGTTGCTTATGTACTCCGGAAGGCGTCGTGCCTTTTATTCTATCTTCCCCAGAGTAACGCAAAAGGCAACGGGATGAGTCCTGAAAATAAAAACGGGCGGCCTGAGCCACCCGTTTTCGCATCAAAGGACAACTTAGATTGCCCAGCCGCCCGCGTAGAACGCCACCAGCGCAACGGCGATAACAACGGTGCCAACGTTCAGCTTGCGCCATTCGCCGGAAACCAGACGACCAATCACCAGCGACGCGAAGCCGATCATAATGCCGGTCACGATGTTACAGGTCAGCACGATGAAGACCGCGGTAATCAGGCCAGACATGGCGTCAACGAAATCTGCAAAGTCGATTTTCGCCACGTTGCTCAGCATCAGCAGGCCAACGTACATCAGCGCTGGCGCGGTCGCATACGCCGGAACCAGATAGGAGAGCGGAGAGAGGAACAGGATCAGCATGAACAGCACGCCGACGGTGATCGCCGTCAGGCCGGTTTTACCGCCTGCCGCCGTACCCGCCGCGGATTCGATGTACACCGCCGCAGGCGCCGCGCCCACCAGGCCAGAGAAGACGCTGCTCAGGGAGTCAGTGGTCAGCGCTTTGCCGCCGTCAATAATCTGACCGTCTTTATCCAGCAGGTTCGCCTGACCGGCCACCGCACGAATGGTACCGGTCGCGTCAAACACGGCGGTCATGACCAGCGCCAGCACGCTTGGCAGGATCACCGGGTTCAGCGCGCCAACGATATCCAGGCTGCCAATCAGGGAGTTACCTTTGTCATCGCTCAGCGACGGCATAGCGAAGATACCGGAGAAGTGTACGGTCGGATCGAAAATCAGGCCGACAATAGAAACGCCGATAATGGTCAGCAGAATGCCGCCCGGCACCTTCAGTTTTTCCAGACCGATAATCACCGCCAGACCGATCAGCGACATGATCACCGGGAAGCTGGCGAAGTGGCCCAGCGCTACCGGCAGACCGTCCAGCGGGTTCTTGATGACCAGACCAACGCCGTTGGCGGCGATCAGCAACAGGAACAGGCCGATACCGATGCCGGTACCGTGCGCCACGCCCTGCGGCAGGTTGCGCAAAATCCAGCTACGGATGCCGGTCGCCGAAATCACGGTAAACAGCACACCCATCAGGAACACGGCACCCAGCGCAACCGGTACGCTGATGTGCTGACCCAGCACCAGGCTGAACGCGGTAAACGCGGTCAGAGAGATGGCGCAACCAATCGCCAGCGGCAGGTTCGCCCACAGGCCCATCACGATGGAGCCCACGCCGGCCACGAGGCAGGTCGCCACAAAGACGGCCGCTGGCGGAAAGCCAGCTTTGCCCAGCATGCCCGGCACAACGATGACGGAATAAACCATCGCCAGAAACGTTGTCAAACCGGCAACAATTTCCTGGCGCACGGTGCTTCCGCGGGCCGAAATTTTAAACATGGCGTCAAGTGAACCGCCAGTCCGCGCAGATGGCGTAGACATAGAAAACATCCCCTGAGAGTTTTTTAGGAAGTCCGTAAGCGAGGTGGAGACGCCACTGCCAGCTGAACGTCAAATCCTTGTGTTGCGTTTGTGACGAAAGGGCGTCACAAAAAAAGCAAACGTTTAGCTCCGCGCTTACAAACGGGTGGTCAAATTAAGGCAAACGATTATCTAGCGTAATCCCTGCCCTTTTCAACTGAACTTTCTCGTTTTTCGCTAAAATTCACTTATGACGCTGAAGAAATAAACAGAGGATGCGCAAACGTTATCGTCTATGCGCAATTTGTTTACATTTCAGTCCTCACCGGGAATAGATAACGGTCCACCTTGTTCCAGGGTTCTTTGCCAGCCAGGGCTGTTCTCAACTTTTGCCTTCCATGCCTGAATATGCGGCAGATTAGCGATACCGCCGCGTGCCAGCAGGGCAAAGATCGGGAAGCTCATCTGAATATCGGCCATGCTGAGCGTATCCCCGGCAAACCAGCTGTTTTCGGCAAGATGTGATTCAATAAAGCGCGCATGGGTCTCCAGCTGACGGTTGAGATACGCTTTCTGCACCCCCTGCCCCAGCGCTTTGCCCAGGGTTCTGATACCAAACGGCACCGGCGGCTTGCCGAGGCTGTTGAAGACCAGCTTCATTAACAGCAGCGGCATCAGCGATCCTTCGGCGTAATGCAGCCAGAAGCGGTATTGCACCTTATGCGCGGGATCCAAAGGCTTAAGCCGCGACTCGGCATCGTACGTTTCCTGCAGATATTCCAGAATGGCGCCAGACTCCGCAAGGATCAGCCCGTTATCTTCGATAACCGGTGATTTACCCAACGGATGCACCTTTTTGAGAGCCTCCGGCGCCAGCATGTTCTTTTCGCGCTGGTAGTGAACGATCTCATAAGGCAGGCCGAGTTCTTCCAGCGCCCAGATCGCGCGGTGCGAGCGCGACTGGTTAAGGTGGTGTACCGTGAGCATGGCTTTCTCCTGTTATTCATACTTTTTAACTATAGAAAATTGAACAACACCGCGAAAAAAATTCGTCTAAAAAACGGTCGGTGAGGCTGGCGAAAAAACGGGTCTTGCATAGAATTAAAGTGTCAGCACAATCCGGAACCTCCCCAACCAGCTCGACACTGAGGGGTGCTGATGTCGGGGGAAACCCTCCCGTGAACCAGCGGGATAGAGTGAAAGACAAAGACCGGGAAAAACTAAAGCGCCCTTATGTGGCGCTTTAGTTCTTTATTAATCCTCTTCCAGCAGCCGCGCCCCCGTCCCCTGCTCGCCCAGCCTGTCGCCAGGGTTACGCAACGGACAATCGCTACGCGACAGACAGCCGCAGCCGATGCAGCCATCCAGCTCATCACGCAGGACGACCAGCGTATGAATACGCCGGTCCAGCTCTTCACGCCACTGGGAAGACAGCTCTTTCCACTCTTTCGGGCTGAGCGTATGCCCTTCAGGCAGCACGCCAAACGCCTCGCCGATGGTGGCCAGGGGGATTCCGATTCGTTGCGCAATTTTGATAATCGCCACGTAGCGGAGCACGTCTCGGGTATAGCGGCGCTGGTTGCCGCCGTTGCGGATGCTTTTAATTAACCCTTTGCTTTCATAGAAGTGGAGCGCCGATACCGCAACGCCGCTTCTCTTTGCCACTTCGCCGGGGGTTAACAGCGTTTTAATTCGCGGCAATCTCTTTTCCATAAAACCTCTTTACCTCAAGTTAACTTGAGGAATTATACTCGCCCGCAGAGAAAACGACGAATTAACCGAGATAGTTGTATCTACAGAGGGGCAACCTTATGTCGCATCAGCAGATTATTCAGACGCTTATTGAATGGATTGATGAACATATCGACCAACCGTTGAACATTGATGTGGTCGCGAAAAAGTCGGGCTATTCGAAATGGTATTTACAGAGAATGTTCCGCACGGTCATGCATCAGACGCTGGGCGAATACATTCGCCAGCGCAGACTGCTGCTGGCGGCACAGGCGCTACGCTCAACGCAGCGGCCCATTTTTGATATCGCGATGGACCTTGGCTATGTGTCGCAACAAACCTTTTCCCGCGTGTTTCGCCGCGAGTTTGACCGCACGCCGAGCGACTATCGCCACCAGTTGAATTAATCACCCTCAGTGCAAAGGCTGCTGCTGCCAGGTCATAAATTCCTGGGGCGGCATCGCTTTCGCGAAGTGCCATCCCTGACAAAACTGGACGCCGCGCTTCAACAGCCAGCTCACCTGCTCTGCCGTCTCTACCCCTTCCGCAATGGTTTTCAGCCGCAGGCTTTGCGCCATCTCGATAATATGCTCGGCGATCAGGTGGCTGGTACTGTTGGTCGTTAAGGTATCGATAAACGATTTATCGATTTTCAGAATATCCACGTTCAGCGAGTAGAGGTTGTGCAGGTTCGAGTAGCCGGTACCGAAATCATCGATCGCGACTTCATAACCCGCCTGACGGAAAGCCTGAATCACCGGCGTGGTTTTTGGCACATCGATAAAACCGCGTTCCGTCACTTCTATTTTGATTTGCTGCGCACGGACGGCGTAGTGGCGGGCCTTGTCGGAAATCATGGCGATCAGCCGCGAGGAATGGAAATCCGTGGCCGACAGGTTAATCGAAATATAGAGATGCGGATGCTCGGCCAGGAAATGGCCCAGATCGTTGAACACCTCCTCAACGACATAGTCCGTAATCCGCTCGCTCATTCCCTCACTTTCCGCCAGTGGGATAAACTCAGCCGGGCTCATCACCTGCCCGTTAAAGCCGGGCCAGCGTAACAGCGCCTCCGCGCCCACACACCGGTTATTCTTAATATCAATAATCGGCTGATAGTGGACGCAAAGCTGTCGTTTGTTCAGCGCGCGGTGCAGTAAGCGCCCCGGCGAATTAAGTTCACGATGGGTGCGGGACCATACCAGCAAAATAATAATGCTGCAGATCATGCCCAGCGGCAGCGTCAACGTCGCCTGGTGATAAAGCGTTTCATAAAAGCGTTTATTCGATGTCGACACAATGGCCGCAATCGGTCTTTTGGGAGATGTTACGATCGTATAAAAGCGGTTATCTTTTTGAAATACCGATTCCTTATCCCGAATCATCGAATTTAATAAAGAAACATTGGCTTTCTGGCTGACGGAAAAGAAAGCATTGGTTACCGTGTCGTACACACCCCAGGAGAGAGAATGATCCGCAGACATGACTTCGCTGTATGAAAGCGGATTGACGACAACCACATAATTTCCGCGCTGCATATATGTCATTTTATAGCCAGTATAAAATGGGGTGTCGCGATAATAATAGATAGCGACGTCAGGTTTACGCGTGTAATTAGCGACAGGAATGGCGTAGGGGTGATCCGGTGTAAAAACGGTCGAACAAAGAAAATTCTGACCTTCAGCGTAAATTAAATCGGCGACAAACAGGCGGCCACGAACAACGTTCAGCATATATTGACGGTGTCCCGGCGTGCAAAGCTCACCCTGATATTTTACAGCCTCGTCCCTGGCCAGCTCAACCTGATGAATAACCAGCTCTGTTTTGTCTAAAGCCAGTTCAGCAAATGTGCGTAGCTGGGCGCTTGTTTCAGAAACGGCTCGTAGCTGGGCAAACCATAGCGCAAGCATCACCGGCAGCATAACTACCATGATGATCCCTACCACCCTGAGCATTTTGCGCCGCGCGCTACGATTCATTTCCCGCCCTATATCCCTGCATGTTGTACGCCTGTAGTAATGAAGGCCGGATGCTTTGTTAAACAGGTGATTACGTTGCATGAATCATGCGAAGTTAGCAACTGACTTTTAGTATTAAAAATCTTAAATTTCGTTATGCCGATAATATTTTCCCGTAAGTTAAACTGTAAGTATTCGTTCCGTTTCAATTAAGGGAAATAATTATCCAGCCCGTTAGGGCTGACGGGAAGATAACACAACAGACGATCGTTGATTAAGCCAAACGTCTGACAGCATGAAAAAAGTACAACTTCATCGGGACATTTTATGCTATTTGCTCGGAGGCATTGTGTTCGTTGATTTATAAATAGTCAGCCTTCACCACAATATTTTCAGGATTGAGTGAGAATAACGACCCTCTTATAAAAACCGAATTTGCAGTATCACCACCTGCCCGATGTGCGTTTCCGGCGCGCTGTGTGCCCACCTCCTCGTGCGCCGAAGGCAGAACCAACCCGCGCAATCGCCTTTTCTGAAGAATAAAATCCTCTTTTTTGATCGCATAGATACTGGCGAATAAATCAACAAATGTGATATAGTTCACACATATTTTGTAACGAGAAACACCGTTTCATTCAGTTCGTCTGTTTTGTAGAGGATGGGTTTTATGGCAACCATTACTACCAGCATGGTTCTCCTGCGCTGGCCTTTGTTGAGTGCGGTACTGATGTTTTTAGCCAGCACGCTGAATATTCAGTTTCGTAAATCTGACTATGCGGGTCTTGCTGTTATCAGCACCCTGCTGGGGCTGGGTGCGGCCTGCTGGTTTGCAACGGGTCTGCTTGGCATCACCCTGCTGGATATCGCCGCCGTCTGGGAAAATATTAAAGTGGTGATGGTTGAGGCGATGAGCCACACGCCGCCAGACTGGCCGATGGTGATTACCTGATCCCTGACGGAATAAAAAAACCCAGACGATAGTCTGGGTTTTTTGTTTTCTGCACGCGGAAATCAGAACGGAATGTCGTCGTCGAAATCCATTGGCGGTTCGTTAGACGGCGCCGGAGCAGACTGCTGCTGCGGACGAGACTGTGCGCCGCCGCTGAACTGGTTGCCGCCCTGCGGCTGCTGAGGCTGACCCCAACCGCCCTGCTGCTGGCTCTGACCGCCGCCAGCCGGTGCGCCACCGCCCTGACGGCCACCCAGCATCTGCATGGTACCGCCCACATTGACCACAACTTCTGTGGTGTACTTCTCAGCGCCGGCCTGATCGGTCCATTTGCGGGTACGCAGCTGGCCTTCGATATAGACCTGAGAACCTTTACGCAGATACTCACCGGCCACTTCTGCCAGTTTGCCAAACAGCACTACGCGGTGCCATTCGGTCTGCTCTTTCATCTCACCGGTCGCTTTATCACGCCAGGATTCGGAAGTAGCCAGCGTAATGTTGGCAACTGCGCCACCACTCGGCATGTAGCGTACTTCCGGGTCCTGGCCCAGATTACCGACGAGAATCACCTTGTTTACGCCTCTGCTGGCCATGTTCGTGTCTCCTGAATACGTTTCTTAATAGTGTAAACGCGCGAGTGTACCATTTCCACGCGGCAATTTGCATAGTTGCGTAGTCGGTTCAGAAATCTCTCGCGGACTCGACATTGTTACACAACCAATCAGAAAATGCATTCCAATACTGTATATTCAAACAGGTCAAATTGTGTCATAATTAGCCGTTTCTGACAGCCGTTTGTCCTTCAAACAAATCAGGCAATCCGTGTTCCAACCGGGAAAGGTGAATGGATAAGATCGAAGTTCGGGGCGCCCGCACCCACAATCTCAAGAATATCAACCTCATAATCCCTCGCGACAAACTTATTGTCGTGACCGGGCTTTCGGGGTCTGGCAAATCCTCACTGGCTTTCGACACTTTGTATGCCGAAGGACAGCGTCGTTACGTTGAATCGCTCTCTGCGTACGCGCGTCAGTTCCTGTCGCTGATGGAAAAACCGGATGTCGACCACATTGAAGGGTTGTCCCCTGCTATCTCTATTGAGCAGAAGTCCACCTCGCATAACCCGCGTTCAACGGTCGGTACCATTACCGAAATTCATGACTACCTGCGTCTGCTGTATGCCCGCGTGGGCGAGCCGCGCTGCCCGGACCACGACGTCCCGCTGGCGGCCCAGACCGTAAGCCAGATGGTGGATAACGTGCTGTCGCAGCCGGAAGGCAAACGCCTGATGCTGCTAGCGCCGATCATTAAAGAGCGAAAAGGCGAACACACCAAAACGCTGGAAAACCTGGCAAGCCAGGGCTATATCCGCGCCCGTATCGACGGCGAGGTGTGTGACCTGTCCGATCCGCCAAAGCTGGAGCTGCAGAAGAAGCACACCATCGAAGTGGTGATTGACCGCTTTAAGGTGCGCGACGATCTCGCCACGCGCCTGGCGGAATCCTTTGAAACGGCGCTGGAACTCTCTGGCGGCACGGCCGTGGTGTCCGACATGGACGACCCAAAAGCGGAAGAGCTGCTCTTCTCCGCCAACTTCGCCTGCCCGATTTGCGGCTACAGCATGCGCGAGCTGGAACCGCGCCTGTTCTCATTCAACAACCCGGCGGGCGCGTGTCCGACGTGTGACGGCCTGGGCGTCCAGCAGTATTTCGACCCGGACCGCGTGATCCAGAATCCGGAGCTGTCGCTGGCGGGCGGGGCCATTCGCGGCTGGGACAAGCGTAACTTCTACTACTTCCAGATGCTGAAATCGCTGGCGGAGCACTATAAGTTCGATGTCGAAGCCCCGTGGGCGAGCCTGACCCCGAACGTGCACAAAGTGATCCTGTTCGGTTCCGGCAAAGAGAACATCGAGTTCAAGTATATGAACGATCGCGGCGATACCTCCGTGCGTCGCCACCCGTTCGAAGGGGTGCTGCACAACATGGAGCGCCGCTACAAAGAGACCGAATCCAGCGCGGTGCGCGAGGAGCTGGCAAAGTTCATCAGCAACCGCTCCTGCGCCACCTGTGAAGGCACGCGTCTGCGTCGCGAAGCGCGCCACGTGTTTGTGGAAAACACCGCGCTGCCGACCATCTCAGACATGAGCATCGGTCACGCGATGGACTTCTTCAACAACCTGAAGCTCTCCGGCCAGCGCGCGAAAATTGCCGAAAAGGTGCTGAAAGAGATCGGCGATCGCCTGAAATTCCTCGTGAACGTCGGCCTGAACTACCTGACGCTTTCCCGCTCGGCAGAAACGCTCTCCGGCGGTGAAGCCCAGCGTATCCGTCTGGCGAGCCAGATTGGCGCGGGCTTAGTCGGCGTGATGTACGTTCTGGATGAGCCGTCCATCGGCCTGCACCAGCGCGACAACGAGCGTCTGCTCGGGACGCTGGTTCACCTGCGCAACCTCGGTAACACGGTAATTGTGGTCGAGCACGATGAAGATGCGATCCGCGCGGCTGACCACGTCATCGACATTGGCCCAGGCGCTGGCGTGCACGGCGGTCAGGTAGTCGCGGAGGGGACGCTGAAGGACATTATGGCGGTACCCGAATCGCTGACCGGCCAGTTCATGAGCGGCAAGCGCAAGATTGAAGTGCCGAAACAGCGCGTAGCGGCAGATCCGGAAAAAGTGCTGAAGCTGACCGGCGCGCGCGGCAACAACCTGAAAGACGTCACCCTGACGCTGCCGGTTGGCCTGTTTACCTGCATCACCGGCGTGTCCGGTTCCGGTAAATCGACGCTGATCAACGATACGCTGTTCCCGATTGCGCAGACGGCGCTGAACGGCGCGACGCTGGCCGAGCCTGCACCGTACCGCGACATCCAGGGGCTGGAGCATTTCGATAAAGTTATCGACATTGACCAGAGCCCGATTGGCCGTACTCCGCGCTCTAACCCGGCAACCTATACCGGCGTCTTCACGCCCGTACGTGAACTGTTTGCCGGCGTGCCGGAAGCGCGCTCCCGCGGCTATACGCCAGGACGTTTCAGCTTTAACGTGCGCGGCGGCCGCTGCGAAGCGTGCCAGGGCGACGGCGTGATCAAGGTTGAGATGCACTTCCTGCCGGATATCTACGTGCCGTGCGACCAGTGCAAAGGCAAGCGCTATAACCGCGAAACGCTGGAGATTAAGTACAAAGGCAAGACCATCCACGAAGTGCTGGACATGACCATCGAAGAGGCGCGCGAGTTCTTTGACGCCGTCCCTGCGCTGGCGCGTAAGCTGCAGACGCTGATGGACGTAGGCCTGACCTACATTCGTCTGGGACAGTCCGCCACCACGCTGTCCGGCGGTGAAGCGCAGCGCGTGAAGCTGGCGCGTGAGCTGTCAAAACGCGGCACCGGTCAGACGCTCTACATTCTGGACGAGCCGACCACCGGCCTGCACTTTGCCGACATCCAGCAGCTGCTCGAGGTTCTGCATCAGCTGCGCGATCAGGGCAACACTATCGTGGTCATCGAACATAACCTGGACGTGATTAAAACCGCGGACTGGATTGTCGATCTCGGCCCGGAAGGCGGCAGCGGCGGCGGTGAAATTCTCGTCTCCGGTACGCCAGAGACCGTTGCAGAGTGCGAAGCCTCGCACACCGCGCGCTTCCTTAAACCGTTGCTGTAATTGTCACACGGAGAGCTGCTGTCGGGTGATTTCCGGCAGCAGCTCAACCGCCTGCTGATAGGACGCATCCACCAGGTAGTAGATCTGTGAGCCTGGAATCGATCCATCCAGATAGACGGTGCTCCAGTGCGCCTTATTGAGGTGCTTGCTCGGCCTCACGTCATCATGCTGTTGACGTAGCAAATCCGCTAGTTCAGGGCTGGTTTTCAGCGACGCCGCCGGACGGCCTTCCACCTCTTTCACCATCGCAAACAGGACATCTCCCACTTTAATCTGCGTGGCTTTCCAGTCGCTATGAACGCTCTGCTCCGCACCGGGCTTGCTCATGCAGTACTGAAGTATCTCCGAAATTGTCATCTTTATTCCCCTTGTAGCGTGGCGATAATTTTACGCGAACCACCGTGAATGCGATGCTCTCCCAGCCAGATCCCCTGCCACGTTCCCAACAGCAGCCGCCCGTTGTGAACCGGCAGCATCAACGATACGCCCAGCAGGGAGGATTTAATATGCGAAGGCATATCGTCCGCCCCCTCATAGTCATGCTCGTAAGGCGCGTTGTCCGGGACGCTCTTCAGAAAATGATGCTCCATGTCGGACCGGACGGTGGGATCGCAATTTTCATTAAGCGTGAGAGAGGCGGACGTGTGCTGAAGCAGCAGATGCAGCAAACCCGTTTTCACCCGCGACAGGTCGCGGAGTTGACCGATGACTTCATCCGTCACCAGGTGAAATCCGCGTGGTTTAGCGCTTAAGGTCAGAGTCTGTTGATACCACATGTGCTGTTCCGTGATGAAAGATGAATCTTTCTAAGTGTGCAGCAAGAAGACGAAAGGTAAAACCCGCAGCAGCGAGATTTGATTAAAAAAGAGTCAAACTCGCTGCCGGGTACTTAATACTCCGAATTGACGATCACCTCTTCGCCAAACTTTCCGGCCATCGGCAGCGGTCGATACGTGGAGTTAGAGGCACGTAACACCCTGATACCTCTGGCACCCACATCCTGTGCGGCGGTAATATCGTTATCCGAATCGCCGTAGAATACTTTGATATTTTTCTTTTCCAGCCACTGGGTTTTGGTGTTTTGCCCTTCTTTGTCACCGGCAAAAATGACCGGATTCATGCTGGTCGCCGGGATCTGGAAATCATCCTGCAGCGTTTTAGAGACGGTTTCGGTTTTGGTCTGACTGCGGCCGGTGACAAAGTAGATGCTGTCACCGCGCTTCACGTGCATAGCAATAAGCGCACGGGCAACCTCTTTCGGGATGCTGAATTCGTCCCAGCCGTTATTCATTTTTTCCCAGAATTCCGGGTTCTTCAGATACGCTTCGCTGTCGGGTGAATACGTTTTCTTCCCGCGCCAGAAGCCGGGGCTTGAGAACAGCACGGTATCGTCAATGTCAAAGCCCACGGCCATTGGCGGGCGGCCGATCAGGCTGTTTTCGATTTGGGCCACGGAAATCCAGTGAATGGGCGCCTGCTCGGCGAGAATGGCGGCGGTGGTGCCGGTGTAAAGCGGCGTCGGGGCAGAAGCTCGCGCGACGACGGCGCTATTAAGCGAGAACAATAAGCAGGCGGCGCTGAGCGCCAGTGTGATCTTGCGCATATTTTCCCCTGAATATTCAGTTTGTTATCGTTTTAATTTGAGTAGATGGTCAAAAAACTATCCGACCATAACCCCAGCGGGAGGTGAAGGGAAGGAGTTTTTGCTTATGAAGCTGAATAAAAAGAAGACGATCACAAAGCGTGGAAGAGGCGTGTAGGCCCGGTAAGCGAAGCGCCACCGGGCAATGATTGGCACTGGCGCAAACAAAAAAGCCGGGTGGCGGCTGCGCCTTACCCGGCCTACATATAGCATGCAAGTAAGTGAATACTTACATCACAGCAGCAAACGCCTGCGCCACGCGATGAACGTTGCTGGCATTCAGTCCCGCCACGCACATACGGCCGCTGGCGATCAGGTAAACGCCGAACTCTTCGCGCAGGCGATCGACCTGCGCCGCGCTCAGTCCGGTATAGCTGAACATCCCGCGCTGCTTGAGCAGATAGTCGAAGTTATGTCCCGGCACGGCCTCTTTCAGCACGTTAACCAGCTCCTGACGCATGGACAGGATTCGCTTACGCATCGCTTCCACTTCGGCAAGCCAGGACGCTTTCAGCTGTTCGTCGCCGAGAACCATCGCCACCACCTGCGCACCAAAGTTTGGCGGGCTGGAGTAAATACGGCGCACCGTCGCCTTCAGCTGGCCGAGCACGCGACCCGCCGCTTCGGCGTCTTCACAGACCACGGACAGACCGCCAACGCGTTCACCGTACAGGGAGAAGATTTTAGAGAAGGAGTTGCTGACCAGCGCTGGCAGACCTGCGCTGGCCACGGCGCGGATGGCGTAAGCATCTTCTTCCATGCCCGCGCCAAAGCCCTGATAGGCAATGTCGAGGAACGGAATCAGGTCGCGGGCCTTCAGTACCTCAATCACCGCATCCCACTGGGCGTTGGTGAGATCCGCCCCGGTCGGGTTATGGCAGCATGGATGCAGCAGCACAATGCTGCGCGCCGGCAGGGTGTTCAGTTTTTCCAGTAGCGCTTCAACGCGCACACCGTTCGTTTCGCTGTCGAACCACGGATAGGTCGCCACTTTGAAACCTGCGCCCTCGAAGATCGCAACGTGGTTTTCCCACGTCGGGTCACTGACCCACACGCCTGAATCCGGGAAGTATTTTTTCAGGAAGTCTGCACCCACTTTCAGCGCACCCGAGCCGCCAAGCGTCTGGATGGTCGCCACGCGTTTTTGCGCGAGCACCGCGTGATCGGCACCGAATAACAGCGGAGCGATGGTGTTGCGGTAGGTGTTTAACCCTTCCATCGGCAGATAAAGAGAAGCACCGTGTGGAACAGCGTTCAGACGCGCTTCGGCTTCGGCAACGGCTTTTAATTGAGGAATGATGCCATCCTCGTTGTAATACAGACCGATGCTGAGGTTCACTTTGTCGCTGCGAGGATCTTCTTTGAAACGCTCCATTAAGGAGAGGATAGGGTCGCCGGCATAGGCGTCAACTTTCTGAAACACGCGATGGTTCTCCGGAATTCGATGAGGCAGGGATTTCAACAATAAACCGGAAGTGGGAGAAGGTCGAGAGCGATATCAGGCCAGCCCCTGGATATATCGGCAAATTTGATCGATTCGCGCAGAGAGTGGACCCTGCACGCGCAAAAAGGGGATATTTCGCTGTGACAGCTCCGCTTCATACCACGTTTGCTGCCGATGACGAAACGCCTCATCCTGGCGGGTACCATCCTGCACAAAGGGAAATTCATCCCCGCAGAGTACGACCAGAGAATAGTCGCGTTCGGCTAACTCAATTAATGCCTGCGGCGCGCTGCCAAACTGATCGAGCGTGTAAAACAAGGTCGTTAAAGGTGACGTATCGCACACCAGATAGGGCGCTATATAGGATAATTCTTCTCGACGCACTTGCTCTTGGGCTATATGCAGCAAATCCTCCAGTTCAAGTACACCATTCATTGCTTCCCAGTGTTCACGACCATATTCTGCAACATACGGGGCGTTTAGCGTCTGCGCCAGTGCCTTAGAAAGCGTGCTTTTGCCCGTTGACTCTCCACCTAATAAGCAGATGCGGAAAACAAAGCTGCGATAAACCTCAGGGGACATCATCTTACGATAACGATGAACATCAGAACGTATGCGCGTTCCCGAAGGGGCATCAGGTCCCAGTGGACGCTGGAGACGAACGTGCGCAACCGGTCGTCCGAAACGTTGGCTCAACACAATGGCAAACCCGTCTCCATAATCTTCGGCAGTAAATACCGCCTGTGGCTGACAATGCAGAATGTCCTCACATAGCGTTGCAACGTAGTGACGGTGACGATCATCGTCAGCGTCATTCGGTGGAGGTTGAGAAATACCATAAGAATTAATCAGTTGTGGCGAAAGCACAAGGTGGCGACATTGCGGGAAGCGCATCGTTAACCAGTGAAGTCGTTTTTCAGGTTCATAACCGCATATTTCCGGCACCGAATAGCTAATGATAAAGACCGTCTCGCACTGCTCAAGAGCCGCATTGATAAGCGCTTCATGCCCTGAATGCAAAGGTGCAAATTTGCCCACAACCAGGCCGCTGGCATAACGCTTCATTGCGCGCGGATCTCCTTACGCCACTGATACAGTCCATGCCATGCATTAAACCAAAACAGCAGATATAACCCGGCGGTCAGATGCAGGCCCCTCATCGCATACAGCGGTACCGCCAGCGTGTTAACGGCAATCCAGACGTACCAGTTTTCCAGACGTCGTCCCATCAGCATAAACTGAGCAAGAACGCTGAATGTCAAAATGATGGAATCCAGCCAGGGAGCCCAGGCATTCGTATAGAGATGCAATATCAGTCCGTACACCGCCGCCACGCTCACGGCACTGGCCAGGAGCATCAAGAAATGCCCCGGTTTGGTACGACGAACAGGCAATACCTCTCCATGGTTGCCTTTAAGCCAGTGCAACCAGCCGGTTATGCTCGTAACAATGAAGAAAAATTGAAGCGTAACGTCAGCATAAAGCTGTACTGAATAAAAGACCCACGCGTAAAGTCCGCAGCCTATGATGCCAATCCACCACGTATGGATGTTATTTCTGGCGGCCAGCCAGACGGAGAGCGCATAGGCCAGACAAGCCGCGATTTCTGAAGGGGACATTATCCTTCCCTGGAATGAAATGTTAGTCGATGTACTTCATCGCCACCCTTGACGTCAGGCGCGTGATAAGTTCGTAAGCACTCACTTTCGTAATTTCAGCAATGCGTTCAACGGGCAGACCTTCGCCCCACATCACGACATCGTCGCCGGGCTTATCCTGGGCTTCAGGCCCCAGATCGACACAAATCATGTCCATCGCCACGCGGCCAACAATCTTCACCTCGCGACCGTTGACCAGAACCGGCGTGCCCGAAGGCGCGGCGCGCGGATAGCCGTCACCATAGCCCATCGCCACCACGCCGAGACGGGTATCACGCTCGCTGGTCCAGGTACCGCCGTAGCCGACCGGCTCGCCCGCTCTATGGTCACGGACGGCAATCAGGTTAGAGACCAGCGACATGACCGGCTGGAAGCCAAAGTCCGGCCCCCAGGGTTTGTTCTCCAGCGGCGACACGCCGTAGAGAATAATGCCCGGTCGCGCCCAGTCGAAATGCGACTGCGGCCACAGCAGAATACCGCCGGATGCCGCAATCGAGCGCATCCCCGGCTTGCCTTCGCAGAAGGTGTTAAAGATATCCAGCTGCCGCTCGGTCGCACCGCACTCGGGCTCATCGGCGCGGGCGAAGTGGCTGACGATATTCACCGGCTGACGCACGTTTTTGCACCGGCATAAACGCTGATAAAACGCTTCCGCGCTTTCCGGACGCACGCCCAGACGGTGCATGCCCGTGTCGAGCTTCATCCAGACGGTCACCGGCTCGCTCAGTTCGGCGGTTTCGAGTGCGGTTAGCTGTTCTTCGTTATGTACAGCCGTGTGCAGATGCTGGTCAGCAATGGTCGGTAAATCTGTGGCTTCGAAAAAGCCTTCGAGGAGCAGTATGGGTTGAGTAATGCCGCCCGCGCGCAGGCGGAGGGCTTCTTCGAGACGGGCGACGCCAAAGGCGTCGGCATCGGGGAGCGTTCGCGCGGTCTCAAGAAGACCGTGTCCGTAAGCGTTCGCTTTCACGACTGCAACGAGCTTGCTGGCAGGCGCCAGTTCACGCAGACGTTGCAGGTTGTGTCGCAGAGCGCGGCGGTTAATAACAACAGTTGCCGCTTGCATTTGAATTCCTTAGAAATTACTCATCATCATATTGAGGACCGGCATAGTTGTCGAAACGCGACCACTGTCCGTTAAAGGTCAGACGCACCGTCCCGATTGGGCCGTTACGTTGTTTACCAATAATAATTTCGGCGATCCCTTTCAGGTCGCTGTTCTCGTGATAAACCTCATCACGGTAGATAAACATGATTAAGTCGGCATCCTGCTCGATGGAGCCGGACTCACGCAGGTCAGAGTTGACCGGGCGCTTGTCGGCACGTTGTTCCAGAGAGCGGTTCAGCTGCGACAGCGCGACTACCGGTACGTGCAGCTCTTTGGCTAACGCCTTGAGCGAGCGGGAAATCTCCGCAATTTCAAGCGTACGGTTGTCGGAAAGCGACGGGACGCGCATCAGCTGAAGGTAGTCGATCATGATGAGACCGATGCCACCGTGTTCACGGGCGATACGGCGCGCGCGGGAGCGCACTTCCGTCGGCGTCAGGCCGGAGGAGTCATCGATATAGATGTTACGTTTTTCCAGCAGAATGCCCATGGTGCCGGAGATGCGCGCCCAGTCTTCATCATCGAGCTGGCCGGTACGAATGCGGGTCTGATCTACGCGCGACAGCGACGCCAGAGAACGCATCATAATCTGCTCGGAGGGCATCTCAAGGCTGAAGATCAGCACCGGCTTATCCTGCAACATCGCCGCGTTTTCGACGAGGTTCATCGCAAAGGTAGTTTTACCCATCGACGGACGCGCGGCGACGATAATCAAATCCGACGGCTGCAGGCCGGCGGTTTTCTTGTTCAAATCGTCATAGCCGGTGTTTACCCCGGTCACACCGTCGTGCGGCTGCTGGAACAGCTGTTCGATACGGGCAACGGTGGCGTCGAGGACATCGGCGATGTTTTTTGGGCCTTCGTCTTTATTGGCGCGGCTTTCGGCGATTTTAAAGACGCGGGATTCAGCCAGGTCGAGCAGGTCTTCGCTGGTGCGCCCCTGCGGATCAAAACCGGCCTCGGCGATCTCGTTCGCCACCGAGATCATCTCGCGAACGACGGCACGTTCGCGCACGATATCGGCATAAGCGCTGATGTTCGCCGCACTAGGCGTGTTTTTTGACAATTCCGCCAGATAGGCAAACCCGCCGCAGCTGTCGAGCTGACCAAGACGCTCCAGCGATTCCGCGAGCGTGATCAGGTCGATTGGGCTGCCCGATTCCTGCAGACGCGCCATTTCAGTAAAGATGTGGCGGTGCGGACGGGTGTAGAAATCTTCCGCCACGACGCGCTCGGCGACGTCGTCCCAGCGCTCGTTATCCAGCATTAAACCGCCCAACACCGACTGTTCCGCTTCAATCGAGTGCGGCGGGACCTTTAACCCTGCGACCTGGAAATCACGCTCGCGAGGTTCAGTCTGTTTGTTGAAGGGTTTGTTTCCTGCCATAGTGAATGGAGTTACCGAGATAAAGAGTGGGTCGAAAGATTACCATATTTTTCTTACGGAGGGAGCATGGCAACGCGCATTGAATTCCAGAAACACGGTGGGCCAGACGTACTGAAAGCGGTGGAGTTCACACCTGCCGCGCCTGGCGAAAACGAAGTGCAGGTTGAAAACAAAGCCATCGGCATTAACTACATCGACACCTATATTCGAGGCGGTCTCTACCCGCCTCCGTCAATGCCGAGCGGCCTGGGCACCGAGGCAGCCGGTGTCGTCGTCAAAGTGGGGAGCGCAGTTAAGCATATTAAAGAGGGCGACCGCGTGGTGTATGCGCAGTCCGCGCTGGGCGCTTACAGCTCCGTCCACAACGTTCCGGCGGATAAAGCCGCCCTGCTGCCTAACGCCATCTCCTTTGAGCAGGCAGCGGCGTCATTCCTGAAAGGTTTGACGGTTTACTACCTGCTGCGCAAAACCTATGAAATTAAACCCGACGAGCAGTTCCTGTTCCATGCCGCAGCGGGTGGCGTCGGGCTTATCGCCTGTCAGTGGGCAAAAGCGCTGGGCGCGAAGCTGATCGGTACCGTCGGAAATGCACAAAAAGCGCAGCGCGCGCTGCAGGCGGGCGCCTGGCAGGTGATTAACTACCGTGAAGAGAGCATTGTTGAACGGCTGAAAGAGATCACCAACGGTAAAAAAGTCCGCGTGGTGTATGACTCGGTAGGGAAAGACACCTGGGAAGCGTCGCTGGACTGCCTGCAGCGTCGCGGGCTGATGGTCAGCTTCGGGAATGCGTCAGGTGCAGTGACCGGCGTTAATCTCGGCATACTGAACCAGAAAGGTTCTCTGTACGTGACGCGCCCTTCCCTGCAAGGATACATCACCAACCGGGAAGAACTTGAGGAAGCCAGCAACGAGCTGTTCTCGCTGATCGCCAGCGGGGTCATTAAGGTGGATGTGGCTGATGCGCAGAAATACGCGCTAACCGATGCGCAGCGTGCGCATGAAGTGCTGGAGAGCCGGGCAACGCAGGGGTCAAGTTTGTTGATTCCCTGAGTCCCAAAAAGAAATTGGGCTTCCCGTGGGAAGCCCTTTCTTTTTTTAGTTCGGCTGTATGTAGGGTACAGCTCGATGAATTCTTTAACGGCAGTCATAGTGACAGATTCGATAACTAAATCCTATTCTGTTCTAAGCCATGCCGCCGGAAAAGTTACAAGTATGTGACGAACCCCTCAATACCTTAGTAACGGAAGCGGTTATTGCGCTGATAACTGGGCACTTTTGGCGCTTTAATCGCCCGAATCACCCACACGACCGCAATGGCCAGCAGTAGCCACGGCAACAGCTTGATCGTCAGCGCAAACAGTCCGCCAATAAACATGACCACAGTCGCCACCACGATAGCCGCCAGAATGCCGAGCAGCGAAACGCCTGTCGCTAACAGCATGACAAAAAAGCCAATCACAAAAAGTAGTTCCAGCATGGTGCTCTCCCACGAGTTCCCGAGTAATGCACTCAGCATTACAAGAATCATGCCAGTATTAACCTGTTGTTATTAAAGCAAAACGCCCCGCGAACGTTCGCAGGGCGTGGTGAATTTGACGAACTTTTAGCGAAAGTTATCGCTTGTCTGCCACCAGTCGCAGCGCATGTTCCAGCACCTCAATATCGGCTCCGGCTTTATGCGCATTCTCGCTCAGGTAGCGGCGCCACTGACGCGCGCCCGGAATCCCCTGGAACAGGCCAAGCATATGGCGGGTGATATGGCCGAGATAGGTACCATTGCTCAACTCGCGCTCAATGTAGGGGTACATCGCACGCACGACGGCAACCGGATCGGTATCCGCGCCTTCGATACCAAAGATTTCGCGATCGACCGTCGCCAGAATGCCCGGGTTCTGATACGCCTCGCGGCCGACCATCACGCCATCCATATGCCCCAGATGCGCTTTGGCCTCTTCCAGCGACTTGATGCCACCGTTGATGGACATCGTCAGGTGCGGGAAGTCACGCTTCAGTTGATACACGCGCGGATAGTCCAGCGGCGGGATCTCACGGTTCTCTTTCGGGCTGAGGCCGGAGAGCCAGGCTTTTCGTGCATGGATGATGAACATCTCGCACTCGCCTTTCCCGGATACCGTGTTGATGAAGTCGCACAGGAATTCGTAGCTGTCCTGATCGTCAATGCCGATACGGGTTTTGACCGTGACCGGAATGGAGACCACATCGCGCATCGCCTTGATACAGTCCGCTACCAGCTGTGCATTCCCCATCAGACAGGCGCCAAACATGCCGTTTTGCACGCGATCGGACGGGCAGCCAACGTTCAGGTTGATCTCGTCGTAGCCGCGTTCTTCCGCCAGCTTCGCGCACTGCGCCAGCGCGGCCGGATCGCTGCCGCCCAGCTGCAGGGCAACCGGATGCTCTTCTTCGCTATAGGCCAGATAGTCGCCCTTCCCGTGAATGATTGCGCCCGTGGTCACCATTTCGGTGTACAGCAGCGTATGGCGGGAGAGCTGGCGCAGGAAGTAGCGACAGTGTCTGTCCGTCCAGTCGAGCATCGGCGCAATGGAGAAACGGTGTGCAGGGAAAGCGGTCTGTAATTCTGACGACATGGCGAAGTTTTAAGCATCTGGTGGAAAAGGGGCGCTACTATAGCACAAAGAAAAGCCGGAGGCGCAGCGCCTCCGGTGGACTTTAGAACGTCATGCTCAGCTGAGCCCCGGCGCCCCAGGTTTCGTCCTCGCCGTACAGGCCCATCAGGTCAACATGAACGGTACTGAACGGCGCGAAACCGACACCTCCGGTAAAGACATTGCTGTCGTTACCCTTCACGTCCGCGCGATAACCCGCACGCACCGCTAGCCAGCTGAGCGGCGTAACCTCGGCACCGACCCCCACGTACTGCGACGTATCTTCGCTCTTGAAGCCTTTGGTTTCCGTCAGATCGCCATCGGCGGTCAGCGTCACCAGGTCGTTGTGCCAGGCGGCACCGGCGGTCACCAGCGGACGGATCTGATAGGTGTCTTTATAGCTCACCACTTCTCCCGTACGGCCGTTGCGGATACGGATATCTTTGGTGTCGATATCGCGCGACATCAGGTTTTGACCGCTCACGCCGACCGTCCAGTGTTCGCCGAAATCAGCCGCAATACCGGCATCGACGTTAAAGCCCGTGTCGTCCGTGCGGTAGCGGCTGTCGTTCCACTTGTTACTGTCGTAATCGTAGATTGACGTGGTGTAGTTATAGACCCAGGTTTTTTGCAGCTTTGGCGTTACGCCTACGGAAACCGGGACGCCGCCGAGGTCAAACTGACGGGCTACGGCAACACCATAGTCGGACACAATCGCTGCCCGGCCAGACGCCGTTGAGTTGAGATTTTTAGTGATCTGATCCGTGCCGTTCAGCGCGGCGTCCAGGGCAACACCGGCAGCCACCACTTTGCTTTGTTGAATACCGCGCAGATAATCAATATCTTGCTGATCGATAGACGAGCTCACCCGGCCATGGGCATAGCCTTTCGCCATAAAGGCCACGGAAAGCACATCGTTAGGGATACTCACGGCAAGCCCTGCGCCTGCCGTCGCGCGTGCGGTTTTACCCTTGAGATAGTCCAGCTCATCGGCCAGATCTTTGGCCGCGCCCTGGAACTGATTAATGGAACCTAACGGATTGGTGATAATGTCTCCTGGCGTGAGGTCGTCAACCACATCCTTATAGTGATTGATTTTGTCGTTGATGGTATCTATCTCGTCCTGAAGATTGTCCTCATCCGTCACCTGTACGCCAACGGACGGCAAAATGACCGTCACATCATCGTCCGGTTTTGCCTTTGCCAGCAACGCGGGGTTGATTAACGCCCCGCTACCATAGCTCCCAGCCGCAACGCCGGTACCACCCATCGCGTCACTGCGTGCTTCTGTCCAGGTATTGGCTGCTCCCGCCTGATTTGCCATAAACAAGGAAACAGCGATGCTAACCATCGAAAATTTAAAATTTTTTTTCACAGTATGCCCGTTATAGTCTGTTATGAAATAACCCCTGTCTGTTATCACCCAAACAGGAACGAACTATTGCTGTGAATAAGTAGTAAAAGACCCGCTATTTCTATCCCTAAGTAAAACTTTCTTACGGCCTGTTGTATTTTGTGACGGCCCTCAATATTTATAGAAGAGGAAATTATTTTTTCCCAGGTTTTCCATCATGCGGTCCAAAAAACTGGGGCGGGTGGTCTACCCAGCGATCCTCACGGGTAGCGGCATAAACGGGGTTGAGCGGATAGTAGATGCGGTTGTGCTTCTTGTTGGCCTCGCCAACGACCAGTAACCGCACCTCTTCGTCCGTGTTGTTGATAAAGGTATGGCAAATACCGGTTCCGGCAGGAAACCCCACGCTGTCGCCCGGTTCAAGTTTCCATAAATAGCCGTTAATCCACGCTTCTGGATGACCTTCGAGCACATAAACGAACTCTTCTTCATCGCTTTCCGCATGCGGATAGGACGTCCTGCGCCCGGGCGGTAAACGCTCATGATGGATACCAATGCGCCCGAGCCCAAGCTTGCGAGCCAGCGGAGCGCCGATAGAAAACAGCTCGTCGCTGTCTGGGTAGGTCGAATCATCCGCCCCTTCAACGTCGCGCCAGTGCCGAATACAGTCAGGTTTTTTCATTGTTTGTTTCCCGTTTTGCAATGGGTCAGGTATAGCACAGACTGGCGGATCTCGGCGTTTTTACCAGAACATGATAAAGTGAGGGTTTTCCGTCCTATAACATCCGGGGTGCTAAATGGATAAGTCCACAAAAGAGCTGTTAGCGCAGGCCGAAAAGCTGTGCGCCCAACGCAATGTGCGCCTGACTCCGCAGCGCCTTGAAGTCTTACGTCTGATGAGCCTGCAGCAGGGTGCTATCAGCGCCTACGATCTGCTCGACCTGCTCCGCGAAAGCGAGCCGCAGGCGAAACCACCGACCGTGTATCGCGCCCTGGATTTCCTGCTGGAACAAGGATTCGTGCACAAAGTTGAGTCCACAAACAGCTATGTGTTGTGCCATCTGTTCGATCAGCCCACCCACACATCGGCGATGTTTATCTGTGACCGATGCGGCGTGGTGAAAGAAGAGGCTGCGGAAGGCGTGGAAGATATTATGCATACGCTGGCAGCGAAAATGGGTTTTGCCCTGCGTCATAACGTGATTGAAGCGCACGGGCTGTGCTCTGCCTGCGTGGAAGTGGAAGCCTGTCGTCATCAGGACGCGTGTCAGCACGACCACTCTATTCTTGTGAAGAAAAAACCGCGTTAACGGCAAAAGAAAAGGCGGCTCATGGCCGCCCTCAGGGTGTACTTCCTTGTACTTGCGGGTATAGCCCGGTTACCAGCGGTAGTCGTTGCGTTTTTCCCAGTCGCCTACTTCTTTTTCCGCCTGGTCTTTCGCGTAGCCGTAACGTTCCTGAATTTTACCGACAAGCTGATCGCGTTTACCTTCAATGACGGTCATATCGTCATCAGTCAGCTTACCCCACTGTTCTTTCGCTTTACCTTTGAACTGCTTCCAGTTGCCGCCGATTTCGTCTTTATTCATCATCGTGTCCTCTTAGTTAAGCGTCGGGTCGTAACGTCCGTTACGTTCTTTTCTGCTGGACGTGATAATTATTGTAGTTAAGGATTCGGCAGGTGATTTCATATTCGGAATCTTTAACCGTCACGATATATCGTGACGTGAAGGGAACCAGGTATCGTTTTGCCAGTGGCGGTGCCAGATAAAAGCCAGCGATATCCCTCTCAGCGAGAGGAAAACGGCCAGGGCCAGCCACAAACCGTGATTACCCAGCCAGGGAAGCGTCAGCAGCGTCAGGCCAAACCCGGCCGCAGCGACCGCCATGCTGTTACGCATTTCCGCTCCGCGCGTCGCACCAATAAACATGCCGTCCAGCAGATAACACCAGACGCCGACCACCGGTAAGATGACTTGCCAGATGAGATAGTGACTCGCCAGCTCGCGCAGCGCAGGAAGAGACGTAAGCAACGCGACGATTTGCTCGCCAAAGCAGGCATAAACCAGGCCGAACGCCAGCGCCACCAGCCCAGACTGGCGGCAGGCTGCCCGCCAGACGTCCCGCAGCTGCCCGCTTTCGCGCGCGCCGTACGCCTGCCCGGAATGCGCTTCTACCGCATAGGCAAATCCGTCCAGCGCGTAGGCGGTAAAGGTCAGTAGCGTCATCAATACCGCGTTGACCGCAACGATTTCTGGCCCCAGTCGCGCCCCGAAAACCGTCAGCGCGCCGAAGCAGAGCTGAAGCAGCAGCGAGCGCAGCATGATGTCACGATTGAGCGCCAGCAGCCTACGGATATTGCCGTGCCATGCGGTTTTGAGCAGCGCCAGAGAGATGCCGCGCATAGCCAGCACGCGCCAGACCATCCACAGGCCGATAATAAAGGTTCCGTACTCGGCAATCGCCGTCGCCAGCGCCGCGCCCCGCACGTTCATATGCAGGCCCATTACTAGCCAGACATCCAGCACAATGTTGAGAAGGTTGCCTACCACCAGCAAAATCACGGGCGCACGGGCGTACTGCACGCCCAATAACCACCCCAGCAGAACCAGATTTGCCAGCGAGGCGGGCGCGCTGAGCCAGCGGATTTCAAGGAAACGTCGCGCCTGAGCCAGTACCGCCTCGCTGCCGCCGA
Source organism: Enterobacter sp. 61D5 (assembly GCF_034107965.1). Classification (NCBI taxonomy): domain Bacteria; kingdom Pseudomonadati; phylum Pseudomonadota; class Gammaproteobacteria; order Enterobacterales; family Enterobacteriaceae; genus Enterobacter; species Enterobacter sp. 61D5. The sequence continues at coordinate 68,489 of NZ_JAWNFK010000025.1, read as the reverse complement.
CAACATGGAGCGCAAGGTCGATAAGAGGCGCACGTAATAAAACGATTAACGCCCCCGCCCCAAGCGCAAGGATCAGCGGCTGGACCAGCGCGCGCGCCAGACGCAGCGGATCTTTTGCACCATAAGCCTGGGCCGTGAGCCCGGTGGTGCTCATGCGCAAAAAGAGCAGCAGCATAAACAGGAAGCTGGTTGCCGTCGCGCCAATCGCCACGCCGCCAAGATAAACAGGCGAATCAAGGTGGCCAATAACGGCAGTATCGACCAGACCCAGCAAGGGAACGGTAATATTGGAGAAAATCATCGGCAGAGCAAGACGCCACAATGCCTTATCGGATGCCGTCAGCAGTGACATGAAAAATACCGGGAGTCGAGAATGAAGCAGGCTACAGCGGCGCCATAGCCTGTCAGGAAGAGGTTACAGCCATTCGCCGTTGCGAATGACCCCAACCGCCAGTCCTTCGATAGAGAAGTTGTGTTCGCGGAGATCGACCACAATCGGGGAGAACTCGTTGTTTTCAGGCAGTAGCTGAACGGTGTTACCCTGTTTTTTCAGACGCTTGACGGTAACTTCATCATCAATGCGCGCGACAACCACCTGGCCGTTACGCACATCCTGCGTTTTGTGCACCGCAAGCAGATCGCCGTCAAGAATACCAATGTCTTTCATCGACATACCGCTTACGCGCAGCAGGAAATCAGCGCTCGGTTTGAACATGCCAGGATCGACCTGGTAGTGGCCTTCAATATGCTGCTGTGCCAGTAAAGGCTCACCGGCAGCAACACGGCCTATCAGCGGAATGCCCGTCTCTTCTTCCACCAGCAGGCGGATACCGCGTGACGCGCCTGAAACAATCTCAATCACGCCTTTACGCGCCAGCGCTTTCAGGTGTTCTTCAGCAGCATTCGGAGAACGGAAGCCCAGACGCTGCGCGATTTCCGCACGCGTGGGTGGCATACCCGTCTGGCCGATATGATCCCGGATGAGATCAAACACCTCTTGCTGCCTGGTCGTTAACGCTTTCATTCCGCCCCCTGGGTGTATATACAGTTATGCTGTGAGTATATACAGTCAAAGGCGATTTTGGAACCAAAAACTGCACAAAAAACCAGGGACTTAATTATTCCTCGAGGCTCATCGGAAATGTGACCAAAGCAGCGTGACCCAGGTGATAACGGCAGTGATAATCGCCAGCAGCACGGCAGCAGAGCCCATGTCTTTTGCGCGGCCAGAAAGCTCGTGGAAATCTGAACCAATGCGATCAACAACGGCCTCAATAGCGCTATTAAGAATTTCCACTATCATCACCAGAAGTACGGAACCGATAAGAAGTACGCGGGTAATAGCATCAACATCAAGGAAACAGGCGATGATCACCGCGATGATTGCGGCGACGCCCTCCTGGCGAAAGGCAGCTTCGTTGATCCACGCGGCACGGAAACCTTTCCATGAATAGCCGGCGGCTTTGATGATACGCGTTAACCCAGTGGTATTATTGGCCATTAAAAGAACCTTTTATGAAAAAAAGCGTCAGTAACAGGAACTGTAGCGCGTTTCGCTACAGCCTGAAGTATGACGGGTAACAACAGAAATTTTGCGCGCTTTCTGTTATCCTTGCGCCGCAATTGCATTATTAACCAGAGGCTTTACATCGTTTATGTCCGGCTGGCCACGAATTTACTACAAATTACTTAATTTACCATTAAACATCCTGGTAAAAAGCAAGTCTATCCCAGCAGAACCCGCGCTGGAATTGGGGCTCGATACCTCGCGTCCTATTATGTACGTTTTGCCTTATAACTCGAAGGCAGACTTACTGACGCTTCGCGCCCAGTGTCTGGCGCATGACTTACCTGACCCGCTTGAACCGCTTGAAGTTGACGGCACTTTACTGCCGCGCTACGTGTTCATTCACGGTGGACCGCGCGTGTTTACCTACTACACGCCAAAAGAAGAGTCCATCAAGCTGTTCCACGACTATCTCGACCTGCATCGCAGCAACCCCGATCTGGATGTGCAGATGGTGCCGGTGTCGGTGATGTTTGGTCGTCGTCCAGGCCGTGAAAAAGGTGAAGAGAACCCGCCGCTGCGCATGCTTAACGGCATCCAGAAGTTCTTCGCGGTCTCCTGGCTGGGACGCGACAGCTTTGTGCGTTTCTCCCCTTCCGTTTCGCTGCGTCGAATGGCGGACGAGCACGGTACCGACAAGATCATCGCGCAAAAACTGGCGCGCGTGGCGCGTATGCACTTCGCCCGCCAGCGCCTGGCTGCCGTAGGGCCGCGTCTCCCGGCGCGTCAGGATCTGTTCAACAAGCTGTTGGCCTCCAAAGCGATTGCTCGCGCCGTTGAAGACGAAGCGCGCAGCAAGAAAATATCGCATGAGAAAGCCCAGCAGAACGCCATTGCGCTGATGGAAGAGATTGCAGCGAACTTCTCTTACGAGATGATTCGCCTGTCCGATCGTATTCTCGGCTTTACCTGGAACCGCCTGTATCAGGGCATCAATGTTCATAATGCCGAACGTGTGCGTCAGCTGGCGCACGATGGCCATGAGATTGTCTATGTTCCCTGCCACCGCAGCCACATGGACTACCTGCTTCTTTCCTACGTGCTCTATCACCAGGGGCTGGTACCGCCGCATATTGCTGCCGGTATCAACCTGAATTTCTGGCCAGCAGGTCCGATTTTCCGCCGCCTGGGCGCGTTCTTTATCCGTCGCACCTTCAAGGGCAACAAGCTCTACTCCACCGTGTTCCGCGAATATCTGGGCGAGCTGTTCAGCCGCGGCTATTCCGTTGAGTACTTCGTGGAGGGCGGTCGTTCCCGTACCGGACGTCTGCTCGATCCGAAGACCGGCACGCTGTCGATGACCATTCAGGCGATGCTGCGCGGAGGAACCCGTCCAATCACGCTGGTGCCAATCTACATTGGCTATGAGCACGTGATGGAAGTGGGCACGTACGCCAAAGAACTGCGCGGTGCGACCAAAGAGAAAGAGAGCCTGCCACAGATGCTGCGCGGCTTGAGCAAGCTACGCAATCTCGGTCAGGGCTACGTGAACTTCGGCGAACCGATGCCGCTGATGACGTATCTGAACCATCACGTTCCCGAGTGGCGCGAGTCCATCGATCCTATCGAAGCGATTCGTCCGGCCTGGCTGACGCCAACCGTCAACGGCATCGCGTCCGAGCTGATGGTGCGCATTAACAACGCCGGTGCGGCTAACGCCATGAACCTGTGCTGTACGGCGCTTCTGGCTTCGCGTCAGCGCTCGCTGACCCGCGAGCAGCTCACGGAGCAGCTGGATTGCTATCTGGACATGATGCGCAACGTGCCGTATTCCGTTGATTCAACCGTGCCTTCTGCTACCGCCAGTGAGCTTATCGATCACGCGCTGCAGATGAATAAGTTTGAAGTCGAAAAGGACACGATCGGCGACATCATCATTCTGCCGCGCGAGCAGGCAGTGCTGATGACCTACTACCGCAACAACATCACCCATATGCTGATGCTGCCGTCGCTCATGGCGGCTATCATCACCCAGCATCGCCGTATTTCGCGTCAGGAGCTATTGCGTCACGTTGAGACGCTCTATCCGATGCTGAAAGCGGAGCTGTTCCTGCGCTGGAGCAAGGATGAGCTGGCGGGCGAACTGGACAAACTGACGGAAGAACTACGTCGTCAAGGGCTGATCACCGTCACGAATGACGAGCTGCACATCAATCCGTCACGCTCCCGTACCCTGCAACTGCTGGCGGCCGGTGCGCGCGAAACGCTGCAGCGCTACGCCATTACGTTCTGGCTGCTGAGTGCGAATCCGTCTATCAACCGCGGTACGCTGGAGAAAGAGAGCCGGACGCTGGCACAGCGCCTGTCCGTTCTGCACGGCATTAACGCTCCTGAATTCTTCGACAAAGCGGTCTTCAGCACTCTGGTTCTGACGCTGCGCGACGAAGGCTACATCAGCGATACGGGCGATGCCGAGCCGGAAGAGACGCTGAAGGTGTACCAGATGCTGGCAGAACTGATCACCTCGGATGTTCGTTTAACGATTGAGAGCGCGACGCAGGACGAGTGATGTGAAAAAGCCGGGTGGTGGTTTCACCTGACCCGGCCTGGCATCCTGCATAATATAAAGGCCCGGTAAGCGTTAACGCTACCGGGCCTTATTTTTGAGCCTTGTTAAATCACCGCATTCAGCTCAGCAACGTAAAGGCTATCATCCCGACAATCGCACCCGTCGTGCCGAGGATGGTTTCCATCAGCGTCCAGGTTTTAAGGGTTTGCGCTTCGGTAGCGCCGGTAAATTTCCCGAACAGCCAGAAGCCCGCGTCGTTAACGTGAGAGACCACAATCGAACCGCCCGCGATACAGATAGACAGCGCCGCCATCTGCGCACCAGAGTAGTTCAGCTGTTCAATCACCGGCATCACCAGACCCACGGCGGTTAAACACGCCACGGTTGCGGAACCCTGAATGATACGCACCGCCGCGGCCAGTACAAAGCAGGTTACCGCAATCGGCAGGCCCATCCCGGTCAGAGCTTCGCCGAGAGCCGGACCCACGCCAGAATCCACCAGCACCTGCTTGAACACGCCGCCGGCGCCGATCACCAGCAGGATAATACCCGCAGGCTGCAGCGCGGCACCGCAGATCTCCATCACCCGGTCTTTCGGCATCCCCTGGCGCATCGCCAGGCCGTAAATCGCCACCAGACAGGCCACCAGGATCGCCGTGAACGGGTGACCGATGAACTCAAACCATTCGTAGGCGCTGGAACCCACCGGCACAAAGCGTGCGGCGATGGTTTTCAGACCCACGAGAACCAGAGGGAGCAGGATCAGCGACAGGCTGAAGCCGAAGGACGGCATTTTGCCCTCGCCCAGATGCGGCTCGGTGACGTCATCCGGAATGTGCAGCTCAACGTAACGGCTGATGAAGTTGCCCCACAGCGGACCAGCAATAATCATCCCCGGGATTGCCGCGCACAGGCCAATCAGGATCATCCAGCCAAAGTCGGCGTGCATCTGGGACGCCAGCAGCATCGGCGCAGGCCCCGGCAGCAGAAACGCTGCGGCCGCCGCCACGCCCGCAAAAAGCGGAATGACCAGCTTCACGAGGTTAGTACCGGTGTGGCGCGCCATGGAGAACGCGACGCTTATCAGCAGCACAACGGCCACTTCGAAGAACAGCGGCAGCGCGCAAATCAGGCCCGCCAGACCAATCGCGTAGTGCGCGCGGCTGTGGCCGAAGGATTTCAGCATCTTGACGGCAATCTGGTCGACCGCGCCCGTCTCGTGCAAAATCTTGCCAAACATCGCGCCAAGGGCGACCACAATCGCCAGGAAACCCAGCGTGCCTCCCATCCCTTTTTCCATAGTCGCGGCGATCTTGTCGAGCGGCATACCGGAAAAGAGACCTGCACCTATAGAAACCACCATCAAAGCAACAAAGGCGTGCATACGCGCCTTCATCACTAAAAACAGCAACAGCAATACGGAACCCACTGCTGTCAAAACTAGCGTTAATGTACTCAAAACTTACTGCCTTTTATTAATGACCTCGATGGTGCTGGCAACAACACCTTCCAGTGACTGATCGATATCAACCACTAAAACGTCTTTCTCGTCTTCACCCGGCACCTGCAGCGCTTCGAACTGCGTCACCAGCATCTGGGTTTTGAAGAAGTGACCTTTACGCGCCTTCAGGCGGCTTTCAATCACCTCGAAATCCCCTTTCAGGTAGATGAAAGAGAGGTTCGGGTTACCGTCGCGCAGCAGGTCGCGGTAGGTTTTTTTCAGCGCAGAGCAGACGATCAGGGAGACTTTGTTGGTACGCTGCATCGCGAACGCGGCGTCATTCAGCGCCTGCAACCACGGTTTGCGGTCATCGTCGTTCAGCGGCTCGCCGGAGGCCATTTTCATGATGTTGCTGCGCGGATGGAGGAAGTCGCCATCAAGGAACGCAGCCTGGAGTTGATGCGCCACTTCGCTGGCTACGGCTGATTTCCCGCTACCGGAAACGCCCATCAGGACGTAGACGTGGTGATCGTGATTAGTCGTGCTCAAAGGGTGTCCCTCAGTCAATTGTTACGGGTAACAGTTATCGGTAACATTGTCCTGCCGGGGCAAAAGAGAAGCAATATCCAAACGTGCGCGAAGTGAATAAGTGTGAGCTACTTCAAATTTGTCAGTTCAAATAGATCCACCCGGTGACAAGGTGAAACCTAAATCTAACATTTTTGGGGTAACCGTCTCGCCACGAATGCGCGCCAGCAGGCGTTCTGCGCCAATGCGTCCCATACGTTCACGCGGGGTCAGGACGCTTGCCAGACGCGGCTCCATCACCTGGCCGATGTCGTGGCCGTGGAAACCGGCAATTGCCATATCATCCGGGATCTTGAGCCCCAGACGCTGACACTCAAACGCCGCCCCGACCGCAAGGTCATCGTTGGTGCAGAAAATACCGTCCAGTTGCGGATACTCGCGTCGTGCCTGACGCATCAGCTCAATACCCGACGTATAGGAAGAGGACTGCTCCACCATCACGCTGTAGGGGGTTAAGTTCGCGTCGAGCATCGCCTGCTCGTATCCCTTCTGTTTGATGATAGTACGTTCATCAAGACGCGCACCCAGATAGGCGATATGACGATGCCCACGGGCGATGATCGCCGCCGTCATCTGGCGCGCCGCTTCGAAGTTATCGAACCCAACGGCGATGTCGAGGCACGGCGACTGGCTGTCCATCAGCTCCACCACCGGGATACCGGCCACTTCGATCATTTTGAGCGTGCGGGCAGTGTGGGTACGTTCCGTTAAAATCAGGCCGTCGATGTTCCAGGAAAGCATCGATTCAAGACGTTCCTCTTCCAGCTCCGGCTTGTACCCGTAGTGGGCGAGCATGGTCTGATAGCCAAAAGCATCGGTGACGCTTTCAATGCCGCGCAAAACTTCGGCGAAAACCTGGTTGGTCAGGGAAGGAAGCAGGACGCCCACCGCACGGCTGGTCGCATTGGAGAGAATATCGGGCGCGCGGTTGGGGATATAACCCAGTTCATCAAGGGCCGCGGCAATCTTGCCACGCAACGCCACGGAAACCTGTTCCGGGTTACGTAAAAAACGGCTGACCGTCATTTTGGTCACACCGACGCGATCGGCGACATCCTGAAGTACGGGGCGTTTCTTTTTCATCGTCCTGAGAAATCTTGAAGTGATAGATTTGCTCAGTTTATCACGGACAAAGCCCATCCTTCCCCTGTCAAAGGGAAGGATGGGCATTTATTTATGATTTATTACACCGGCGGCAGGTCAAACAACAGAATTTCACTTTCGCTGTCGGCATGCACGGAGAGCGCCTGCTCATCCCAGACGGCCAGGCCATCGGCGGTGGTTGCTTTGGTGCCGTTGATGGACACTTCACCTTTCACCACCTGGATCCAGACGCGGCGGTTGGCGGCAATCTGGTGCACAGACTGTTCGTCTTTCGCCAGCGCCCAGCGGTACAGCTCCATATCCTGATGAACCTTCAGAGAACCTTCACGCGCATCCGGGGACAGCACCAGCTGTTTGCCCTGTTTCGCATCGAAGCGGCGCTGCTCGTAGCGCGGCGTGATGCCGGTCTCTTCTGGAATGATCCAGATTTGGTACAGGTGCAGTTTTTCCGTTTTGCTCGGGTTGTACTCGGAGTGACGCACCCCGGTACCCGCGCTCATAATCTGGAACTCGCCCGCCGGAACCTGCTCTTTGTTGCCCATGCTGTCCTGGTGTTCCACCGCCCCTTCCAGCACATAGGTCAGAATTTCCATGTCCTTGTGCGGGTGGGTACCGAAGCCCTGGCCCGCATCAATCACGTCGTCGTTAATCACGCGCAGTGCGGAGAAGCCCATGAAGTTCGGGTCGTAGTAGTCGGCAAACGAGAATGAATGCCATGAGTCCAGCCAGCCATGATTCGCGTGACCACGTTCGTTTGCTTTGCGTAAGTAGATCATTGTTTTCACCCTCAGTTCGTTTCGATGGAGTAAGTGTGGACGCAAACCGCCTGGGATCATAGAGGGTGAAAATTGACTCCTCTGTTCAAAAATTATGAATAAGCGCAGAGGAGCCGTTTTTGCTTATTTCGCGAGGGTTACCGTGGCAGGAGAAGCCTGCTCGAAGGCCCGCTCGAGGATTTCCAGGTTGGTCAGAACGTCAGATTCCTTGACGTAATTCGGCGCTCCGGTTGTGAGAGTTTCATACAGCGTATCGTAGACGCGGCCATAGTCGCCAATTTCCGGTTTCATCTCTTCCCTGACCGTCACGCCCTCATCGTTTACGTACTCCAGCATGCCCACGGAATCATCCGCCGCAAAGCCCGGTTCACCCGGCATGATGTTGGCCTTCAGGCTGGTTTCCTGCTGGTCGATGCCGTACTTAATGAAAGATCCTTTGGTGCCATGAACGATAAATTTTGGATAGTCGATTTTCACCAGATGGCTGGTTTTGACGATGGCCTTCAGGTCGCCGTAGAACAGCTGCGCTTCAAAGGTGTCGTCCGGGTTGGCTTTATTACGCAGGCTGCGGATGTCGTATGCGACATGATCCGGTCGGCCAAACAGGGAGATGATCTGGTCCATGGTATGCACGCCCAGACCATAGAACGAGCCGTCCTGCGGCAGGCCGGGTTGGGTTTCCGCTACCGGACGGTAGTAATCGAAGTGGCTTTCGATTTCCACAATGTCGCCCAACTTGCCGCATTCAATCGCCTTTTTCGCCGTCAGGAAGCAGCTGTCAAAGCGACGGTTCTGATACGGCGTAACGGTCAGGCCTTTACTTTTCGCCAGCGCGAACAGCTCTTTTGCTTCGGCGATGGTCGGGGTGAACGGTTTTTCCACCAGCACGTTTTTGCCCGCTTCCAGCGCGCGTTTCGCATAGTCAAAATGGCTGTCGGCGTGGGTGCAGACGACAACCAGTTTGACCTGCGGGTCGTTAAGCACGTCATCGAGATCGCTGGTGAAATGGATATGGGAATACTGTGGGGATTGCTCTTCCGGCTTCGCGCGGCGGCGGAAGACGTGCGCGACGTGCCAGCTGTCTTTACGGTTGAGAACATACGGCAGGTGGTAGCGGGTCGTACTTTTACCAAATCCAATAAATGCGCAATGTAGTGTCATGGCTCAGTCCTTTTGGAAGGTTACTGAGTCTAACCATAACAAAAAAAAGCCAGCTAAAAGCTGGCTAAAGTAATACTGGAAGCAATGTGAGCAATGTCGTGCTTTCAGGTTACCGTAGGGGTCTTCCTGAATGCAGAGCAATAATAATCATTCTCATTCGCACTTGTCTACTTTTTTTTGCAAAAAATAGCGGTTGACTCAAATTTTAAAGTCATTGATGTTGAAAGGGACATTTAACTGACTAAGGAACAAGGAATGTGTGAGATTGTGATACGCCATGCGGAACCGAAAGATGCCGAAGCTTTACGCCAGAACTACATGCATCCGGGGGTGTATCACGACACGCTACAGCTACCTCATCCTTCCCTTGAGTACTGGCAAGAACGTCTTATTACAAAACCCGGACAAAAACGGCTGGTCGCCTGCATTGATGAACAGCTCGTTGGCGATCTGATGCTTCAGGTGGAAGCCAGCCCGCGACGCAGCCATGTGGCAACGTTCGGTATCAGCGTTGCGGCGCACGCTCAAGGGCGCGGCGTCGGGAGCGCGCTCATGCGCGAGATGATCAACCTGTGCGACAACTGGATGCGCATCGAACGTATAGAGTTAACGGTTTTTGCCGATAACCCTGCTGCACTGGCGCTGTACCAGAAGTTTGGCTTTGAAATCGAAGGCACCGGCAGGAAATTTGCCCTGCGCAACGGCGAGTATGTGGATGCGTATTACATGGCGCGAATGAAGTAGTTTTTTGCCCTCACCCTAACCCTCTCCCACAGGGAGAGGGAAAACATAGGCCGGGTAAGGTGAAGCCGCCACCCGGCAACACATCAATACCCCGCCGACAAATCATCCACCGAACGCGGGTCCGACGCGCCAAACAGCGCCCCGTCCGGCCCCACCATAATGCTTTGGGTGCTGCCCATCGCCTCCTTCACCGCCACCTTCTGCCCGCGCTGCTCCAGCAGCTTGATGGTATCGGGGCTAAAGCCCTTCTCGACGCGCAGCTCGTCCGGCAGCCACTGGTGATGGAAACGCGGGGCGTTGGTCGCTTCGGCGACGTTCATTCCAAAGTCGATGCTGTTCACCACCATCTGCAGCACGGTGGTGATAATACGGCTGCCGCCAGGGCTGCCGGTTACCAGCCAGGTTTTCCCGTCTTTCACGACAATGGTGGGCGACATGGACGATAGCGGACGCTTCTTCGGCCCGACGGCGTTTGCATCACCGCCCACCAGCCCGTAGACGTTCGGCACGCCCGGTTTGGCAGAGAAGTCATCCATCTCGTTGTTCAGCAGAATACCGCTGTTGCCCGCCACAATCCCGGTGCCGAAGGTGGTGTTGAGCGTGTACGTCACCGCCACCGCGTTACCGTCTTTATCCACCACCGAGAAGTGGGTGGTCTGGTTGCTTTCATACGGCGCCAGCTTGCCGGGGCGGATCTCGCTCGACGGTTTGGCCTTGTTGATGTCAATCTGATCGGCAATGGATTTGGCATACGCCTTGTTGGTCAGCGCCTGCCAGGGCACCTTCACGAAGTCCGGATCGCCGAGATATTCCGACCGGTCGGCGTAGGCGCGTTTTTCCGCTTCCGCCATCACCTGCATGGCGTCCGCGCTGCCGAAGCCGAACTTGTGCATATCGAAGTTTTCAAGAATATTGAGGATCTGCACGATGTGGATCCCACCGGAGGACGGCGGCGGCATGGAGAAGACCTCGTATCCGCGATAGGTGCCGCTAATCGGCTCGCGCTCCACCGGCTTGTATTCCGCCAGATCCGCTTTGGTGATGAGCCCGCCGTTCTTCTGCATCTCTTCGGCAATCTGGTCGGCAATTGCCCCTTTGTAGAAGGCGTCCGGACCGTGCTCCGCAATCAGCTCCAGGCTTTTGGCGAGGTTCTTCTGCACCAGCTTATCGCCCTTCTTCAGCGGCTCACCGTCTTTCCAGAAGATGGCCTTGCTGTTTTCGTGATTCGGAATGACTTCGCTGCCGTAGGTCTTGAGATCGTCCGCCAGCGCATCGTTTACCACAAAGCCGTCGCGAGCCAGCTTGATGGCAGGCTGCACCACCTTGTTCAGCGGCATCGTGCCGTATTTTTCCAGCGCAAGCGAGAAGCCCGCAACGGTGCCCGGCGTGCCGGTGGCGAGGTGCGAAGTCAGGGATTTTTTGCTGTCAGGGTTACCCTGATCGTCGAGGAACATATCGCGGGACGCCTGAGAAGGCGCCATTTCTCGGAAATCGATAGCGGTGGTTTTGCCGTCTTTGGTGCGCAGCATCATAAAACCGCCGCCGCCCAGGTTCCCCGCCTGCGGATGCGTCACCGCCAGCGCATAGCCGACGGCGACGGCTGCATCCACCGCGTTACCACCCTGCCTGAGAATATCGACGCCCACTTTTGTTGCCAGGGCATCCACTGACGCCACCATGCCATGGGTTGCCCGCACGGGATGAAAAACATCTTCCTCAACGCCGTAAGAGACCGGAGGTGCCGCTGGCGGGTTGGCCGCCACGCTAAATGTACCTCCTGCCATCAGCGCGGCGATGGCGACCCAGCGCAAAAACGTTGGTTTCATCATTATTGTTCTCCAGGTGAAGGGATCCATATTCCCCGCTTAAGCCTGGTTCACAACTCCTAAAAAATCATCGTCATGGTGAAATCGGGGTAAACTTAAGAGAGACCTCAAAAGGAGGAAATGACAATGAAACGCTTATGGATCCTTACGGCGCTGATCCCGTTTGCCGCGCTCGCACAGCCGCTTAACACCATGAACAACCCAAACCAGCAGGGTTATGTCATCCCGAGCCAGCAGCGTATGCAGACGGAGATGATGAGCCAGCAACAGCAGCAGAAAGGGATGCTTAATCAGCAGCTTAAAACGCAGACCCAGATGCAGCAGCAAAGCCTGCAAAATCAGATGAACGCCAACACCCAGCGGGTGCAGCAGGGGCAGATGCGCGAGCAGCCGCTGCCGAATAAAAACGGCGGGATGTTAGGGGGAATGACGTCGTCAGGCAGCGGACAGCAGCACATGCTGCCGCCGCAGTCGAATGGCAGTATGCTTAATCCGCAGAACTAAAGTCCGGGCCGATCAGGTCGATTGCATCGGTACAGATGCTGTCCACGCCCCAGCGCAGCAGTTCGGCTGCGCGCTGGGGTTTGTTAACCGTGTAGACCAGAATATGCAGACCCGCGTCCTTCAGCATCTTCACCCGCGCCTCATCCAGCAGCCTGTGGTTGAGATGGATAGAAACGCACGCTAAGCGTGTCGTCAGCTCGCGCCAGTCCTCGCGCCACTCATCAAGCAGCAGCCCGCGCGGCAGCTCCGGTACGGCCGTCTGTGCGGCCTCCAGCGCATCGATTTCAAATGATGACAGCAGCGGAGCGGTCATCCCTTCCCACAGCTCGCGCGCGGCCAGGGCAATCACTTTGCCCGTCAGCGGCCCGGTGCCGGTGGTCGGTTTGATTTCGATATTGGCCATCATGCCGTGCTGGCGACAGCGATCGGCCACTTCCGCCAGCAGCGGCAGCGGTTCGCCTTTGAATTCGCCGCTGTACCAGCTTCCTGCGTCCACCTTCAGCAGATCGCGCCACGGCAGTTCACCCGCCACGCCCCAGCCGTTGCTGGTGCGTTCGAGATTATCGTCATGCAGCAGGAAAATTTCGCCGTCTTTCGACAGCTTGGCGTCGAACTCGATCATCGTGTGACCGTAGCGCGCGCCAACGTCAATTGCCGCCAGGGTGTTCTCCGGCGCCAGCTTACCGCCGCCCCGGTGGGCGACGACGTGGGGATAAGGCCAGTTGCTCATACTCGTTGTCCTGTTTCACCGTCAAACAGGTGCAGATGGTTTTCCGGCAGGTGCAGCCACAGTGTGCTGCCTGCTTTCGGACGCTCCTGATGCGCCAGGCGCACCACCATTTTTTGCTCACCCCAGCGCCCGTGCGCCAGGTTATCTGCACCCAACATCTCCAGCGTGTCCATCACCAGCGGCACGCCGCCGTCCGCCTGAGCGGTTAAAACGATATGCTCGGGGCGGATACCGAGCGTCATCTTACGCCCGGCGTAGCCACGATAGTACCAGTTGATCGGCAATGCCATCCCGCTTTCCAGCTCAAAATGCGTGCCCGTGTTGCTGATACGCCCTTCCAGCAGATTCATTGCCGGGCTGCCGATAAAGCTCGCCACAAAGCGGGTGGCCGGTTTCTCGTACACTTCCACCGGCGTGCCAATCTGCTCGGCGATGCCTTTGTTCATCACCATTACGCGCTGGGCGAGCGTCATGGCTTCAACCTGATCGTGGGTGACGTACAGAGAGGTGGTTTTCAGACGACGGTGCAGCTGCTGCAGCTCAAGGCGCATCTGCACGCGCAGCTTGGCGTCGAGGTTAGACAGCGGCTCGTCGAACAGGAATACCGCCGGGTCGCGCACGATGGCGCGCCCCATTGCCACGCGCTGGCGCTGGCCGCCGGAGAGCTCGCGCGGGCGGCGCTTCAGCAGGCCGTCCAGCTCGAGAATGCGGGCGGCTTCTTTCACGCGCTCCTCGATATGGCCTTTGCCCATCCCGCGGATCTTCAGCCCCCAGGCCATGTTCTCTTCCACGCTCATGTGCGGATAGAGGGCGTAGTTCTGGAATACCATCGCGATGCCCCTGTCTTTTGGCTCCATTTCGGTGACGCGCTGACGATCAATCCAGATATCCCCGGAGGTCACGCGCTCCAGCCCCGCCACCATGCGCAGCAGCGTGGATTTGCCACAGCCGGACGGGCCGACCATCACGATGAACTCCCCGTCCGCCACGTCGAGCGTCAGCGGCTGAATCACCTGGGTTTTGCCATCCCAGCTTTTGGTTACTGCCTGAAGTTTTAAACCTGCCATCTTATTTCTCGCTATCGACCAGGCCGCGGACAAACGCGCGCTGCATGGCTAAAACAATGACTACGGGTGGGATAAGGGTGAGCAGCATCGCCGCCATCACCTGGTTCCAGAGGGTGGTGCCTTCGCCGGTGGCGATCATGCCTTTGATGCCCGCCACGGCGGTGCCGAGGTTGACGTCCTGAATAATCAGCAGCGGCCACAGGTACTGGTTCCAGCCGTAGATAAAGGTGATCACAAACAGCGCCGCGAGGTTGGTTTTCGACAGCGGCAGCACGATGTCGCGGAAGAAGCGCATCGGCGACGCGCCGTCGATACGCGCCGCTTCAATCAGCTCGTCCGGCAGGGTCATAAAGAACTGGCGGAACAGGAAGGTGGCGGTCGCCGAGGCCATCAGCGGCAGGGTTAAGCCCGCGTAGCTGTCGAGCATCTTCAGGTTGGCAATCACCTCCACCGTCGGGAAGATACGCACCTCCACCGGCAGCATCAGGGTGATAAAAATCATCCAGAAGAAGAGGTTACGCAGCGGAAAGCGGAACCAGACGATGGCGAAGGCCGAAAGCATCGACACCGTAATTTTGCCGACCGTAATGCCAAACGCCATGATGAAGCTGTTGAGCATCATCAGCCAGAACGGCGCGCTGTTGGCGCCCACGCCCTGGGTCCAGATGGTCTTCATGTTTTCGAACAGATGTGTGCCTGGGATCAGCGTCATCGGCATGTCGAACACCGCTTTGGTGTCCAGCGTGGCGGCGACAAACGCCACGTACAGCGGGAAGAGGATGACGATAATCCCTAAAATCAGCATGGTATGGCTGAAAATCGTCAGCCCGCGACGGTTCTCAATCATTGGTAGCGCACCTTACTTTCGACATAGCGGAACTGCACCACCGTGAGGATGATGACGAGGAACATCAGTACGACCGACTGCGCGGCGGAGGCGGAGAGATCCAGACCGGCGAAGCCTTCGCGATAGATCTTATAGATAAGCGTCGTGGTCGCCTGCACCGGACCGCCTGCGGTCGCCGCGTCGATCACCGGGAAGGTGTCGAAGAAGGCGTATACGAGGTTAACCACCAGCAGGAAGAAACTCACCGGGGCGATCAGCGGCAGCGACAGCCTGAAGAAGCGACGAATGGGCCCTGCGCCGTCAATTGCCGCGGCTTCCACCAGCGAGCGCGGGATGGACTGCAGCGCGGCAAAGAAGAACAGGAAGTTGTAGCTGATCTGCTTCCACACCGAGGCGAACACCACCAGGAACATCGCCTGGCCGCTGTTCTGGGCATGGTTCCAGTCGTAGCCCAGTTCGGCCAGGAAGTGGGTAATCAATCCGCGCCCCGGGTTAAACAGGAAGATCCACAGCACGGCGGCGACGGCGGGAGCCACGGCGTAAGGCAGCAGCATCAGGGTTTGATAAATACGGCTGCCGCGCACCACGTAGTCCACCAGCGCGGCGAAAAACAGCGAGGCAACCAGACCGCTGACGGTCACCAGCGCGCTGAACTTCATCGTCGTCCAGAAGGAGTCCAGGTAGTAGCTGTCGTGGAACAGCGCAGTAAAGTTGTCCAGGCCAACAAACTGGCTGGAAAGCCCGAACGGGTCGACGCTTTGTACCGAGTACCACAGCGCTTCGCCCGCAGGCCAGATAAAGAAAATAACGGTGATGACCAGCTGCGGCGCGACCAGAAGATAGGGCAGCCAGCGGGAACGGAACACCGGACGGGATGATGACATTGAGATTTGGTTCCTGGCGATTTCTGTTTTCTCCCTCTCCCTGTGGGAGAGGGTTGGGGTGAGGGCATCAGGCCGCATTAATCCGTAGGCCCGGAACGCTGCGCGCCACCGGGCATTTTTTTACGATTTGGTCGACTGCTCAAAGCGGCGCAGCAGCTGATTTCCGCGCTCTACCGCAGAGTCCAGCGCCTGCTGTGGCGTTTTCTTCCCGCTCCACACGCTTTCCAGCTCCTCATCCACGATGGTGCGGATCTGCGGCATATTGCCCAGACGCAGGCCTTTGGTGAACGGCAACGGCGGCTTGTTCAGCATCTGACGCGTCGCGATGTCCGCGCCCGGGTTCTTGCTGTAGAAACCCTGCTCGCGGGTCAGGTCGTACGCGGCTTTGGTGATCGGCAGGTAGCCGGTCTTCTGGTGCCACTCGGCGGCGTTTTCAGGCTTGGCCAGGAAGTCGAGGAACTCGGCTACGCCTTTGTAGATGCCCTTGTCTTTACCCTGCATGACCCACAGGCTCGCCCCGCCGATGATGGCGTTCTGCGGCGCGCCCTTCACGTCAGCGTCGTACGGCATCATGCCCACGCCGTAGTTGAATTTGGCGTAGTGACGGATATCCGCCAGCGAGCCGGACGAGGCGGTGGTAATGGCGCAGTCGCCGTTGTAGAACTTCTCGGTGGATTCGTCTTTACGCCCGAAGTAGCTGAAATCGCCCTTCTTGTTCAGATCGGCAAGCAGCGCGATGTGCTTCACCTGCTCCGGCTTGTTGAACTCCAGTACCGCATCGGTGCCGTCGAAGCCGTTGTTTTTGGTCGCCACCGGCAGTCCGTGCCAGGCGCTGAAGTTTTCAATCTGGATCCAGCCCTGCCAGCCGCTGGCGTAGCCGCACTTCATCCCCGCCGCTTTCAGCTTCGCGGTGTACTCCGCCAGGTCCTGCCAGGTTTTTGGCGGCTGCTCCGGGTCTAAACCGGCTTTTTTGAAGGCGTCTTTGTTGTAGTAGAGCACCGGAGTAGAGCTGTTAAACGGCTGGGACAGCAGATGGCCGGTTTTGGAATCGGTGTAGTAACCCGCTACGGTCGGCACGAACTGCGACTCGTCGAAGTTGATGCCCGCTTCTTTGAACACTTCATAGACCGGCTTGATGGCTTTGGAAGCCATCATGGTGGCGGTACCCACTTCATAAACCTGCAACAGGGCCGGTGCGTTACCGGTACGGAAGGCGGCGATGCCCGCGCTCAGGCTCTGCTCGTAGTTGCCTTTGTACACCGGCACAATTTTGTAATCCGGATGGGTGTCGTTGAAACGCTGCGCCAGGGAGTCAACTTCTTTACCCAACTCCCCTTCCATGGAATGCCAGAACGGAATGGTGGTCACAGCCATTGCGTTCGTCGCAAAAGCCAGACCCAGTGCCAGACCCAAAGCTGTGTGTCGTAACGATGTCATTGTCATCTCTCTTATTGTGCCGGATGCGCGATATCACGCGTTTTATGCTCGCGAGGTAACATGACATGCTCGAATTACAGAAAAATAACTGTTTGTTTACAGATAAGTGACAGCCAGGCGTCAGGGGGATGATGGTTGTGTGAAGGGGGCTGGGGGTGTGGTTTGGGTGCGGTCTGGTGCCCTCACCCCAGCCCTCTCCCACAGGGAGAGGGAGAAAACATTAAAAAAGGCAACTTGCGTTGCCTTTTTGCTTTTACCTATCCGCCCAGATACGCGCTCCGCACCGCCTCGTTCGCCAGCAGCGCGTCGCCGGTATCCTCCAGCACCACGCGGCCGTTCTCCAGCACGTAGCCACGGTCGGCGAGCTTCAGCGCCTGGTTGGCGTTCTGCTCGACGAGGAAGATGGTCATCCCCTCTTTGCGCAGCTGTTCGATGGTGTCGAAGATTTGCTGAATGATGATCGGCGCCAGACCGAGCGACGGTTCGTCCAGCAGCAGCAGGCGCGGCTGGCTCATCAGCGCGCGGCCAATCGCCAGCATCTGCTGCTCACCGCCGGACATGGTGCCCGCACGCTGGATGCGGCGCTCCCACAGGCGCGGGAAGAGTTCATATACCCACTTGATGCGGGTCTGGTATTCATCACGGTGAGCGAAGAACCCGCCCATCGCCAGGTTCTCTTCCACCGTCATGCGGGAGAAGACGCGGCGCCCTTCCGGAACAATCGCCACCGCCTCGCGCATGATTCTGGCAGTCTGCCAGTCGGTAATGTCTTTACCATCGAATACAATCCGCCCGCTGGTGGCGCGCGGGTCGCCGCACAGGGTGCCGAGCAGCGTGGTTTTGCCCGCGCCGTTGGCGCCAATCAGGGTCACGATTTCCCCCTGATTGATATGCAGGCTGACGTCGTGCAGCGCCTGGATCTTGCCGTAGTGCGCGTTGACCTTGTCGAACGTTAACATCGCTTTTTCCATCTTATGCCTCACCAAGGTATGCGCGGATCACGTCCGGGTTGTTGCGGATCTCTTCCGGCGTGCCGTTTGCCAGCGGCGTGCCCTGGTTTACCACGTAGATACGGTCCGAAATGCCCATCACCAGCTTCATGTCGTGCTCAATCAGCAGGATGGTGGTGTCGTGACTATCGCGCAGCTCGGCAATCAGCTCGTCCAGCTCTTTGGTCTCTTTCGGGTTGAGCCCTGCCGCCGGTTCGTCGAGCATCAGGATTTCCGGCTGCGTCACCATGCAGCGCACGATTTCCAGGCGACGCTGGTCACCGTAGGCCAGGTTGCTCGCCTGACGGTTGGCGTGCTGCAGCAGGCCAATTCGGTCGAGCCAGGTGGCGGCGCGGTCAAGTGCTTCATCCTGCGCGCGGCGGAAGGCCGGGGTTTTAAGCAGGCCGGAGAACAGCCCGGTTTTCAGCTGCTGATGCTGTGCCACCAGCAGGTTCTCAATCACCGTCATCTCGCGGAACAGACGTACGTGCTGGAAGGTACGCACCACGCCCATGCGGGCAATCTGCTGGCCCGGCAGCCCCTCCAGGTGCTGATCGCGCAGCATGATGGTGCCGCCCGTTGGCTTGTAGAAGCCGGTCAGGCAGTTAAAGACCGTGGTTTTCCCCGCGCCGTTCGGACCAATCAGCGAGACAATCTCTTTCTTGTGCAGATCCAGATTCACGTTGTTGACCGCCAGCAGGCCGCCAAAACGCATCATCAGACCGTTAACGGATAATAATGGCTGACTCATGCCTGCTCTCCTTTCGCTTGCCCGTTCTTCAGCTTCAGCTGTGGACGGGTCATCGGCAGCAGACCCTGCGGACGCCAGATCATCATCAGCACCATCAAACCACCCAGCATCAGCATGCTGTATTCGTTAAAGTCGCGCATCAGCTCGCGCGAGACCACCAGCAGGATGGCCGCGAGGATAACGGCAAACTGCGAGCCCATCCCACCGAGCACCACAATTGCCAGCACAAAGGCGGATTCGGCAAAGGTGAACGATTCCGGGCTAACGAAGCCCTGACGAGCAGCAAACAGCGTTCCGGCGAAACCGGCAAACGCGGCGCTGATGGTGAACGCGGTCAGCTTGATGCGGGTCGGGTTCAGGCCCAGGGAGCGGCAGGCGATCTCATCTTCACGCAGCGCTTCCCACGCGCGGCCCAGCGGCATGCGCAGCAGACGGTTGATCACGAACAGGGTAATCACCACCAGCAGCAGCGCCACCAGATAGAGCCAGATCACGCGGTCGGACGGGTCATACTTCACGCCGAAGAAGTTGCTGAAGGTATCCCAGCCGCCTTCGCGGGCGGTGCGGCTGAACTCCAGGCCGAAGAAGGTCGGTTTCGGGATCTGGCTGATACCGTTCGGGCCTCCGGTCACTTCGGTGTTGTTGAGCAGCAGGATACGAACGATTTCGCCGAAGCCTAAGGTCACAATCGCCAGGTAGTCACCGCGCAGGCGCAGCACCGGGAAGCCAAGCAGGAAGCCTGCAGCGGCAGAGACCAGCCCTGCCAGCGGCAGGCAGGTCCAGAAGCCGAGACCGTAATAGTGGTTCAGCAGCGCGAAGGTATAGGCGCCGATGGCGTAGAAGCCGCCGTAGCCCAGCACCAGCAGGCCCGAGAGCCCCACGACCACGTTCAGACCGAGGCCGAGAATCACGTAGATCATGGTCAGAGTGGCAATATCCACGGTGCCGCGAGACACCACGAACGGCCACGCCACGGCAGCCACCAGCAGCGCCACGAGGAACAGCTTCTGCTTAACCGTAGAACCGTCGATTGCCGGCAGCACGAATTTCGGACCGGAGACGTTTCTCAGCGTCTTCTGGAACAGCGGACGCAGCAGCTGGAACAGGAACACCACGGCCGTACCGATAAATACCCACTGCCAGCGGATGTCAGCTGCGGTATCGACAACCAGTTTGGTGCCATTCAGCTCAAGCTGGACGCCCATAAAGACGCTGGCCAGCACGAAGAACATGGCGGCAGAGAGCAGCGCCATTGCAAAATGCATCGGTTTCATACTTTCTCTACCTCCGGACGGCCCAGAATACCGGTAGGCATCACCAGCAGAACCAGAATCAGCAGAGCAAACGACACCACGTCTTTATACTCCGTGCTCAGGTACGCCGAGGAGAGCGCTTCCGCCACGCCCAGGATCAGGCCGCCGATCATCGCGCCCGGAATACTGCCGATACCGCCCAGAACCGCCGCGGTGAAGGCTTTCATCCCGGCCATAAAGCCGATGTACGGGTTGATCACGCCGTAGAACTGGCCGAGCAGGACACCCGCCACCGCCGCCATCGCGGCGCCAATCACGAAGGTCAGGGCAATCACGCGGTCGGTGTTGATGCCGAGCAGGCTCGCCATCTTCAGGTCTTCCGCGCAGGCGCGGCAGGCGCGTCCCATACGCGAGTAGCGGATGAACAGCGTCAGGGCGAGCATCGCAATAAAGGTCACGACCCAGATAACCAGCTGCATGGTGGTGATAGAGGCCGCGAAGTTTTCGCTGGCCCCCACGATCCACTGGCCGTTAAACAGGATTGGCAGCGCCACGTCGCGCGAGCCTTCGGTCAGGCTGACGTAGTTTTGCAGGAAGATCGACATCCCGATCGCGGAAATCAGCGCAATCAAACGCTTGGAGCTGCGCACCGGCCGGTAGGCCACGCGCTCAATGCTCCAGCCGTAGGCGCTGGCAATCACGATCGCGCCGACAAACCCGGCGGCGACCAGCAGCCAGCTGCTGTCGATGCCCATCATCATCAGGGCGGCGATAATCATGAAAGAGACGTAGCTACCGATCATGTACACCTCGCCGTGGGCAAAGTTGATCATGCCGATAATGCCGTAAACCATCGTATAGCCGATGGCGATCAGCGCGTAGGTGCTTCCCAGCGTAACGCCGTTAAACATCTGCTGCAGGAAATAGAGAAACTGCTCGGACATATGCAAACCTTTTTATACCCGCCCGTCATGCCGGGCGGTGGGATAATTATTTGGCGGCCGAGGATGAACCGTCGGCGTGCCACTTAAAGACACCAAACTCAAATCCCTTCAGATCGCCTTTCTCATCCCAGTTCAGCGGCCCAATCACGGTGTTCGCCCCGTGCGCTTTTAAATCTTTAACCAGATCCAGCGGTTCTTTGCTGCCGGAGCGATCCAGCGCGGTGGCCAGAGACTGTACGGCCGCGTAGGTGATCCAGACGTACGGACCACTCGGATCTTTCTTCTGCGCCTTGAGCGCATCCACGATAGCCTTGTTGGCCGGATCCTGGTCATAGCGTTTTGGCATCGTCACCAGCATGCCTTCGGCAGAATCCCCCGCGATATTTGACAGGGAGGCATTGCCCACGCCCTCTGGCCCCATAAACTGGGTTTTCAAACCAGTGGCGCGCGCCTGACGCAGCATCTGTCCCATCTCCGGGTAATAGCCGCCGTAGTAAACGAAATCGATATTCTCTTTTTGCAGACGGGCAATCAGCGCGGAGAAGTCTTTCTCACCGGCGGTAATGCCGTCGAAGAAGACGATGTTCGCGCCGCCTTTTTTCAGACCGTCCTGCACGGAGCGCGCCAGGCCTTCGCCGTACTGCTGTTTGTCATGAATAATGGCAATGCGCTGTGGCTTAACGGTCTCGAGGATGTATTTGGCGGCGGTGGGGCCCTGCGAGGAGTCCAGACCGGCGGTACGCATAATGTGCTGGTAGCCGCGCTGGGTCAGTTCAGGGTTCGTTGCGCCAGGGGTGATCATCAGAATGCCTTCGTCTTCGTAGATATCAGACGCCGGCTGCGTGGAGGATGAGCACAGGTGGCCGATCACATACTGAATACCGTCGTTGACGATTTTGTTGGCGACCGCGACGGCCTGTTTAGGATCGCAGGCGTCGTCATATTCCACGCCCACCAGCTTGTCGCCTTTGATGCCGCCCTTAGCGTTGATGTCTTTGATGGCCTGGCGCGCGCCGTTGAACTCCATGTCACCCCACTGGGCAACAGGGCCGGACATCGCCCCCACTACCGCAACCTTAATGTCGTCTGCCATAGCGGCATGCGAGATCGACAGTGCGACCATCCCCGCGATTAACGTCTTCGCGTTCCTTTTCATCTCTGAATCCCCATTCGTGATGTCGTGTTTATATTTTGTTTTATTATGGTTAAAAAGCATTCTGTACTTTTAATGAACAACGCTATTTTTACCAGTGCCTTTAATGGTTTAGCGCAGGTTTTTGTCAAAAACCAGACTAAAATCTCTATTTTTCAGGCGATTAAGCAAAGATAATATTCTGAAATCAGGCAGAGATAAACAAATAAAAGTGCAGTTTGCAGCATAAAATAACGGCACAAAGCGCCGAATAAATCACTACCAATCAGGTTAAAATTCTGCTTATTTTTCGATCCATGTGTTTTCAAACTGCCCATCGCGTTGCCAAAAAACTAATCACCTGGTTAATGAGAATAAAAAGAGGAAGCCGCTGGGTGAATAAATTGAGTACACTGCCCCTACTCAATCTGATTTGGACAAGTGGCTAATGAAACTGACTATCGTGCGTCTGGTGACCTTTAGCGACCAGGATCATATCGACCTGGGCAAGATCTGGCCGGAATATTCCCCTTCGTCTCTACGCGTTGATGAGACCCACCGCATTTATGCCGCGCGTTTTAACGAACGCCTGCTGGCTGCGGTTCGCGTAACCCTGAGCGGTACAGAGGGAGCGCTGGACTCGCTGCGCGTTCGTGACGTCACCCGTCGTCGCGGTGTGGGACAGTATTTAATTGAAGAAGTGATCCGCGAAAACCCGAGCGTGACCTCATGGTGGATGGCTGACGTGGGCGTGGAAGACCGCGGCGTGATGGCGGCGTTTATGCAGGCGTTAGGGTTTACGGCGCAGGAGAGCGGGTGGGAAAAGCGCCAGGGCTGATTTGTGCTGCCTGATGCCCTCACCCCGGCCCTCTCCCACGGGGAGAGGGAGAAAACATTAAAAAAGGCAACTTACGTTGCCTTTTTGCTTTTATTTTGCGTCTGTCGCCGTACCGTTAGCATGCCAGTCAAACACGCCGAACTCGAAGCCCTTCAGGTCACCCTTCGCGTCCCAGGAGAGTGGCCCCATGACGGTCTGGACCGTGTTTGCTTTCAGCCAGGTGGCAATCTCAGCCGGATCGGCTGACTGGTTCAGGCCCGCCTGCAGAGACTGCAGCGCCGCGTAGGTGGTCCAGACGAACGCGCCGCTTGGATCCTGTTTCTTCGCCTTGATGGCATCTACGATAGGTTTGTTCGCAGGGACCTGGTCGTAGTTCTTCGGTTTGGTTACCAGCAGGCCTTCGGCTGATTCACCCGCAATATTAGACAGGGAAACGTTCGCTACGCCTTCCGGCCCCATAAACTGGGTTTTCAGGCCCGCAGCGCGCGCCTGGCGCAGGATCTGGCCCATTTCCGGGTGGTAGCCACCATAGTAAACGAAATCAATATTCTCTTTCTTCAGACGCGCTACCAGGGTGGAGAAGTCTTTCTCACCGGCGGTGATCCCGTCGAAGAACACCACGTCGGCATTCGCTTTCTTGAGGTTATCCTGCACTGAACGCGCCAGACCTTCACCGTACTGCTGCTTGTCATGAACGATGGCAATGCGCTTCGGCTTCACTTTTTCAACGATGTATTTCGCCGCGGTTGGGCCCTGGTCAGAGTCCAGGCCGGTGGTGCGCAGGGTCAGCTTGTAGCCGCGCGCGGTCAGCTCTGGTGCGGTCGCTGCCGGGGTGATCATCAGAATACCTTCGTCTTCGTAGATGTCAGACGCTGGCTGAGTAGAGGAAGAGCACAGGTGACCAATAACGTATTTGATCCCGTCGTTCACCACTTTGTTCGCGACCGCGACCGCTTGTTTCGGGTCACAGGCATCATCATATTTTACGATCTGCAGTTTTTCGCCTTTGATACCGCCCTTAGCATTAATGTCTGCAACCGCCTGTTCAGCGCCGGTAAATTCCTGGTCGCCGTACTGTGCTACCGGACCGGACATTGCGCCAACTACAGCCACCTTGATGTCTGCCTGTGCCATGGTGCTGAATGCCAACGCGATACATCCTGCCAGTAACGCTTTACCCTTCATGTTCATCCTGAGATTCCCCATTATTATGGTTATTACGATTGTTGTGATGTTGTTGTGCAGCGCTTTATGTCAGTTATAGGTGTGCTGTCCGCGCTTTTTCAGCATACTCTGCTAAAACATACCCGATTTTTATGATTTTGGAATAGCTAATTTGAAATGAATATATGATAAGCCCGGCAGGGATTTTCGCCGGGCATATGGCTTTAACGTGTCAGCGACGCGGAGATAATGTCCAGCGCTTTACGGAATTGCGCTTCAGGAATAGTCAGCGGGTAGAGGAAACGAATGACGTTGCCGTAGACGCCGCAGCTCAGCAGCAGCAGCCCTTCCTGCAACGCGCGCTCCTGCACCTGGCGGGTAAATTCCGGCGAAGGCTGCCCCGTTTGCGGGTCGTTAAACTCCACCGCCACCATCGAGCCCTGCGCGCGAATGTCAGCGATATACGGGCAGCGTTCCTTCGCCTTATTCAGCACTTCCACCAGGTGGTGGCCAAGATGCGCCGAGCGCGTGCAGAGATCCTCTTCATCAATCACGTCGAGCACGGCATGTGCCGCCGCAATCGCCAGCGGGTTTCCGGCGTAGGTACCGCCCAGCCCGCCAGGCGCGGGTGCGTCCATCACCTCCGCACGGCCAGAAACCGCCGAAAGCGGCATCCCGCCCGCCAGGCTTTTCGCCATGGTGATCAGATCGGGCTTAACGCAGTGGTGTTCCATCGAGAACAGCTTGCCGGTACGGGCAAAGCCGCTTTGCACCTCGTCGGCAATCAGCAAAATACCGTGGGTGTCGCACAGGGCGCGCAGCGCCTGCATAAAATCAGCTGGCGCAATGTTGAAACCGCCCTCTCCCTGAACCGGTTCGAGAATAATGGCCGCGACCTGGTCGGGTGCGATATCCGCTTTAAAGATGCGTTCCAGGCTTTTCAACGCTTCCGCCGTGCTGACGCCGTGCAGTTCATTCGGATACTGCGCGTGATACACCGAACCGGGGAACGGGCCAAAGCCGATCTTGTACGGCGCAACTTTGCCGGTCAGCGCCATGGTCATAAAAGTGCGGCCGTGGAACGCGCCGCCAAAGGTGATAAGGCCAGGACGTTTGGTGTACGCCCGGGCAATTTTGACCGCGTTTTCGACCGCCTCTGCCCCCGTGGAGAAGAACGCGGTTTTGGCCGGACCGTCAACGGGCACGCGCTGGTTGATGCGCTCGGCAAGCGCCACATAGCCTTCGTACGGCACAATCTGGTACGCCGTATGGGTAAACGCGTGGAGCTGTTTTTCAATAGCGGAAATGACTTTTGGATGGCGATGGCCGGTATTCAGCACCGCGATCCCGGCGGCGAAGTCGATGTACTCGTTGCCTTCCACGTCCCACACCGTGGCGTTTTCAGCTTTATCGGCATAGAAGTTACACATCACGCCGATGCCGCGCGGCGTCGCCTGTAAACGCCGGTCGTTCAGTTCGTTATTTTTCACCCTGTCCCCCTGAGAAAGTCGCCTGCTTAGCGCATCAGTAAGTGTTTGCCAGGGGGAGGGAATTCGCCAGAGCGGGCGCTAAAAAAACAAAACCCCCGGACTTTCATCCAGGGGTTCTCGGTGTACTTCGCGAAAATTACGCTTCGATAGCGGCGCGAAGTTTTTTCATGGCGTTCTTTTCAAGCTGACGGACACGTTCCGCAGAAACGCCGTAGCGGTCGGCCAGCTCCTGCAGCGTGGACTTGTTGTCTTCGTCCAGCCAGCGGGCGCGGATAATATCCTGGCTACGCTCGTCGAGGCCTTCCATCGCATGGGTCAGCTTGTTCGCGGCCTGATCTTCCCAGTTATCCTCTTCGATGCCGTCAGCAAAGTTAGAGGTTTTATCCTGCAGATACAGAACCGGCGCCATCGGCTGGCTGTCAGATGCGTCGTCGTCGGAGGACATATCAAAGGTCATGTCCTGCGCGGCCATACGGGATTCCATCTCACGCACGTCTTTGCTGGTTACGCCCAGCTCGCGCGCCACCATTTCCACTTCATCCTGGTTGAACCAGCCCAGACGCTGCTTGGCTTTACGCAGGTTGAAGAACAGTTTGCGTTGCGCTTTTGTCGTGGCGACTTTCACGATACGCCAGTTGCGCAGCACGTATTCATGAATTTCTGCTTTGATCCAGTGCACAGCGAAGGAGACGAGTCGCACACCCACTTCCGGGTTAAAGCGACGCACAGCCTTCATCAGGCCGATGTTACCTTCCTGAATCAAGTCCGCCTGCGGCAGGCCATAGCCCGCATAGTTACGAGCAATGTGAACAACAAAGCGCAGGTGAGACAGGATCAGCTTTTTCGCTGCTTCCAGATCGCCCTGGTAATGCAGCTTTTCAGCAAGCTCCTTTTCTTCCTCGGCCGTTAACATCGGCCAGGTGTTCGCAGCCCGGATATAAGATTCCAGGTTACCAACAGGGGCTAAAGCTAAAGTTTGCATTTCTTTGGTCATTCATTCCTCTCAATGTTTCTTCTGGTCCAGGTTGTCCCCGTCAGGCAACAACCATGCCAAAGCGTTTGAGCAACGAGATTAGCATTCACTCTTTTATCAGACAGTGATTTTATCCACAAGTTCCAGGTGCAACGGTGAATAAATTACGCACAAATTGTGACATGAAGATGATAACAGGGGAAGCGACAACAAGGACGCTTTCCCTGCAGAGCGAACTTATCGGTGCAGGGAAAGATTATATCACGCTTTTATTAGTCGGGAGTAAAGTGACGTAAATGTTGAACGGTTGCCAGCCAGGCTGCCACCCACCCAATCATCGAACAAACCAGCAGCAGCAACAGGCACTCATCGAAGCCTAAGCCACTGATATCAAACTTCGTTCCGAAAACCTGCGCCACTTCAGTCACGGCGGAAGAAAGCCGCATCACCAAAATTTCTGACAATATCAGTGAAAGAAATGCGCCAGAAAAACCGAGCAGTGCGCCACCGTAAAGGAACGGTCGGAGGATGAAACCATCCGTTGCACCAATCAGTTTCTGCACGTTAATGGTATCGCGACGGGCGAAAATGCTCAGGCGCACGCTGTTACCGATGACGAGGAAGACCGCCGCCACCATCAGCACGCCAATCATCGCCGCGACGCGTCCGACCAGCCCGGTCAGGGCAGAGAGACGCGCAAACCAGCTGTCGTCCATGCGCACTTCATCAATGCCCTTAATGCGCGTGATGCGATCGCGCAGGGTGTTAAGCGAATCGGTCCCCTGGAAATCCAGCTTCGGGATCACCACCGCAACGGCGGGCAGCGGGTTCTCTTCGAGCATATCCAGCGCGCCGCCAAAGCCAGACCAGTTACGGAACTCGCCCAGCGCGTCTTCACGTGATAGATAGTTGACCTTCTCCACGCCCTGCTCGGCCTGGATTTGCCCAACCACCTGCGCCGCGGCGTTATCGTCGAGCGCTTTATCCATATAGACCGTGATCTGCGGGGACGGATAATACTGCGAAGCCGCCTGGTTGACGTTTTTATAGACCATATAGCAGACGCTTGGCAGCGTCAGGGAGATGGCAATTACCATCACCGTCAGGAACGTCGCCAGCGGTTTGCTTTTCAGGTCCTGCAGCGCGCCGTGGAAGGCGTAGCGCACCTGCTCGTTAAACACGTTGGTTTTACGGGAGGCCGGTTTTGGCGCGGCCTTCTGGCGCTTCGGCGCATTACGATTGCCGTCACCACCGCCCTGCGGCTTACGGAAACGGTCAAACCGGTTCCCGAACTGCCGAATCTGGTTCATTGCATCACGCTTGTTCACCGTGGCCTCCGTGCAAATGCCCGTCGCTCAGGGTCAGCATGCGGTACGAACGACGGGAAATGAGCCCGATGTCGTGCGTCGCCATCAATACCGTGACCCCTACGCGGTTGAATTCCTCAAACAGACGCAAAATCCCTTCGGACAGGGCATCGTCCAGGTTACCGGTCGGTTCGTCCGCCAGCAGTACGGCAGGCTTGTTCACCACCGCGCGGGCGATGCCCACGCGCTGCTGTTCACCGCCGGACAGCTGGATCGGGAAGTTCTTCGCTTTGTCCAGCAGCCCGACCTTATCCAGCGCCGCAGAAACGCGACGGCGGATATCGTCATAGCTGGCGCCGGCAATAATCAGCGGAATGGCCACGTTATCGAAAACGGTGCGATCCATCAGCAGGTGGTGATCCTGGAAAATCATGCCGATCTGACGACGCAGGAACGGCACTTCGCGGTTTTTCAGGCGGCTGATCTCATGACCGCCGAAAAAGATTTTCCCGGCGCTTGGCCGCTCGATCCCACAGATAAGCTTGAGCAGGGTACTTTTCCCCGCGCCGGAATGGCCGGTCAGGAATGCCATCTCGCCCGGCTGCAGGTGGAATGTCACCCCCTGCAGCGCTTGTCTCCCACCGAGATAGGCCTTGCTGACGTGTTCAAAGCGAATCATTGTTAGTCCTCTCGGGCAAATAATGCCTCAATAAAGTCGTCCGCTTTAAACGGACGCAAATCCTCAATACGCTCGCCCACACCGATGTAGCGGATAGGAATGCCGAACTGATCGGCCACGGAGAAGATCACCCCGCCTTTCGCGGTGCCGTCCAGCTTGGTCAGCGCGATCCCGGTCAGTCCTACCGCTTCAGTGAACAGCTTCGCCTGGCTGATGGCGTTCTGTCCGGTGCTGGCATCAATGGTCAGCATAATTTCATGCGGCGCGTCTTCGTCCAGCTTCTTCATGACGCGGACGATTTTCTTCAACTCTTCCATCAGGTGCGATTTGTTCTGCAAACGCCCTGCGGTATCGGCAATCAGCACGTCCACGTTGCGCGCCTTCGCCGCCTGGATGGCATCGAAGATCACGGACGCGGAATCCGCGCCGGTATGCTGGGCAATCACCGGAATGTTGTTGCGCTGGCCCCAAACCTGCAGCTGCTCAACCGCCGCCGCACGGAAGGTATCCCCCGCCGCCAGCATCACCGATTTGCCCTGCTGCTCGAATTGACGCGCCAGCTTGCCGATGGTGGTGGTTTTACCCACGCCGTTCACGCCAACCATCAGAATAACAAATGGCGTTTTGCCTTCAATATTAAGCGGTTCGTCAACTTTTGCGAGAATTTCACCCATCTCGTCTTTCAGCAGGCCGTACAGCGCTTCGGCGTCGCGCAGCTGTTTGCGGCTCGCCCCTTCGGTCAGGTTGGCGATGATCTTACGGGTGGTTTCCACGCCAACGTCCGCAATCAGCAGCTGTTCTTCCAGCTCTTCAAAGAGATCGTCGTCGATCTTTTTGCCGCGGAACAGACTGATAAATCCGGAACCTAAGTTTTCTTTGGTTTTGAGCAGGCTGCGCTTCAGGCGCGCGAAGAAACCTTCTTTGGTCGGTTTTTCCTGCTCCTGGACGATCTCTTCTTCGGCCTGCTCTTCTACCGGCACGACGATGACCGCTTCTTCCGCGGCTTGTGCTGCCAGCGCCTGAGCTTCCAGCTCTTCGTCGGTCAGCTCTGACTCGAGTACCGCTTCTTCTTCCACCGCCTCAACAATTTCAACGGTTTCCGCTTCCGCCTGCCACTCTTCGGCAGACACCTCTTCGGCTTTCACCTCTTCCGGCAGCGGCAGCTCTTCATGTTCGATAACGGCCTGTGGCGCTTCGGTAATGTCCTCAACGATAATCGGTTCTGGCTTCTCGCTCTCCTGAACCTGTTCCGTGACTTCAACCACCTCTTGTGCAAAGGATTCAATCTCTTCTTTGCTGTGCGCTGTCTCTTCCGCGTCGACAACCGCGGCGGTTTCTACAGGCGTTTCAGGCTGTGACTGCTCTTCAACGGCTTTTTGCTCTTCGGTTTTCTGTTCTGTTTCTTGCTCTTTTTCACCGAAGCCCAGCCAGGAAAAGAAGCCACGTTTTTTTTGTTTTGCCATCTGCGACTACACTCCTCGCGGCGCTATATACATGGAAGCTAAAAAAATGATGAAATAGTCTAACACTTTACTTAATTGACATCACCGCCCGCAATCGCAGGCCAATTGTTAACAGAGCTTTCCTGAGATGAAGAAACCCAACCGTGCCCCGGCCGGTCAAATTCGTATTATCGGCGGTCAGTGGCGAGGCCGGAAATTACTGGTGCCGGACAGCCCCGGTTTACGCCCTACTACCGACCGCGTGCGCGAGACGCTGTTTAACTGGCTGGCCCCGTCAATGGTAGACGCCCACTGCCTGGACTGCTTCGCCGGAAGCGGGGCGCTGGGGCTTGAAGCGCTGTCGCGCTATGCCGCCAGCGCCACGCTGCTGGAGATGGAGCGCGGCGTTGCGCAGACGCTGCAGCAAAATCTGGCGACGCTAAAGGCGAGCAACGCCAAAGTTGTGAACACCAACACGCTGAGTTTTCTTGCGCAGAAAGGCACGCCGCATAACGTGGTGTTTGTCGATCCGCCGTTCCGCAAGGGGCTGCTGGAAGAGACGTTATCCCTGCTGGAGCAAAACGGCTGGCTGGCGGATGACGCGCTAATTTACGTTGAAAGCGAAGTGGAAAACGGTTTACCGCCGGTTCCCGCCCACTGGGATCTGCACCGCGAAAAGGTCGCTGGTCAGGTGGCCTATCGTCTTTATCACCGTCTGGCACAAGGAGGCTCCGATGCCGGTACTGATTAACCTGGGACGTTTGCTGATGCTGGGCGTCTGGGCATTTTTGATTTTAAATCTGGTGCACCCGTTCCCGCGCCCGATGAATATTTTCGTTAACGTCGCGCTGATTTTCACGTCGTTCATGCACGCCCTGCAGATGGTGATGCTGAAAAACGGTCTGCCGAAAGACGGCCCGCAGATGACGGGCTGGCAGCAGCTGCGCGTGTTTATTTTCGGCGTGTTTGAGCTGCTGGTATGGATGAAGAAGTTTAAGGCGCAGGTGAAGAAGTAAGGTGCGGCCTGATGCCCTCACCCTAACCCTCTCCCACAGGGAGAGGGAACGATTACACCCTCTCCCCTTGGGAGAGGGCCGGGGTGAGGGGAAAATTACCGCTCCGGTTCAAACCCTTCAAACCGCGACCCTTTGTAGCTCAACGTCCCTTTCTCCCCCACCGTCAGCTGATGGTACTGCTGCGCCTCCAGGCGGAAGGTTATCTCCAGGCCGCCCGCTTCCGGCCTAAAGCTCGCTTCATAGCGCATTGCTGTGCCCGCAGGCGTCACCTGCTGCTGGCGCGAGCGTCGGTCGTTGAGTGGTTTCTCGCGTTTGTTGGTCACCTCCACGCGCTTTTGCATCAGCGGCGCGGCATCGTTATCCGCCTTCTCGCGGCGCTGCTGCACGAAACGGAACGAGGCGGCAATGACGATAATCGCCACCACGATAATGAAAAAAAGCGGCATCTTGCTCATTCGACAATCCCATCAGATTTTGCGGAATTCAGGATACCTTGCCTCCCCCGCCATTGCCAAACGCCCGCCCGCGTCACTACACTGGATCAG
Source organism: Enterobacter sp. 61D5 (assembly GCF_034107965.1). Taxonomy (NCBI): domain Bacteria; kingdom Pseudomonadati; phylum Pseudomonadota; class Gammaproteobacteria; order Enterobacterales; family Enterobacteriaceae; genus Enterobacter; species Enterobacter sp. 61D5. Next base: position 36,781 of record NZ_JAWNFK010000025.1, on the reverse strand, counting down.
AAACTGATTATTCAGACTTAACAGATACAGGGAGTTAATATGCTTTGGTCATTTATCGCTGTCTGTTTTTCCGCATGGCTTTATGTCGATGCGTCGTACCGCGGTCCTACCTGGCAGCGCTGGTTGTTTAAACCGGTCACGCTGTTGCTCCTGCTGCTGCTGGCCTGGCAAGCGCCGATGTTTAACGCCGTCAGCTATCTGGTGCTCGCCGGGCTGTGTGCATCCCTGATAGGCGATGCCTTAACCCTGCTGCCGCGCCAGCGCCTGCTCTACGCCGTTGGGGCGTTCTTCCTGTCTCATCTGCTCTATACCATCTACTTTGCCAGCCAGATGACGCTCTCCTTCTTCTGGCCGCTGCCGCTGGTGCTGCTGGTGATTGGCGCGCTGCTGATTGCGGTGATCTGGTCACGTCTGGAAGAGATGCGTTTGCCGGTCTGTACCTTTATCGCAATGACGCTGGTGATGGTGTGGCTGGCGGGCGAGCTGTGGTTCTTCCGTCCGACCGCTCCGGCGATGTCCGCGTTCTTCGGCGCCGCGCTGCTGCTGATCGGGAATATCGTGTGGCTGGGCAGCCACTATCGCCGCCGCTTCCGGGCGGATAACGCGATAGCCTCCGCCTGTTACTTTGCCGGGCATTTCCTGATTGTGCGTTCGCTGTATATCTAAATAGCGCTTGACTCTGGAGTCGACTCCAGAGTGTATGCTGCGGTTAATGAGAAAATTATCATTGCCGGAGACTGCCATGTCGACTCCAGAAATACCTAAAAAAGTTCCTCAATTCTCGGCACTTAAGCTCAGCCCGGCTCCGTCGAAAGACGACTGCTGCTGCGAAGGCGCGTGCGAAACGCCAACTCAACCCCTTCCTGAAAGCGGGAACCGCTTCAGCTGGGTCGTCAACGGCATGGACTGCGCGGCCTGCGCCCGCAAGGTGGAAAACGCCGTCAAGCAGGTGCCGGGCGTGAGCCACGTTCAGGTGCTGTTTGCCACCGAAAAGCTGCTGGTCAGCGCCGATATCGACGTCAGCAAACAGGTTGAAGCCGCCGTCAGCAAGGCGGGCTATACCCTGCGCAGCGAAACGGCGCCCGTTGAAAAAGCCTCCTCACTGAAAGAAAACCTGCCGCTCATTACCCTCATCATCATGATGGCCCTGAGCTGGGGTCTGGAGCAGATTAACCATCCGTTCGGCAATCTGGCGTTTATCGCCACCACGCTGGTCGGGCTGTTCCCGATTGCCCGTCAGGCGCTGCGCCTGATGAAAAGCGGCAGTTGGTTTGCAATCGAAACGCTGATGAGCGTGGCGGCAATCGGCGCGCTGTTCATTGGCGCGACGGCAGAAGCGGCGATGGTGCTGCTGCTGTTCTTAATAGGCGAACGCCTTGAGGGCTGGGCGGCGAGCCGGGCGCGTAAAGGGGTCAGCGCGCTGATGGCGCTGAAGCCGGAAACCGCCACTCGCGTGATAAACGGCACGCGTGAAACGGTCGCCATCACTACGCTGCGCCCGGGCGACGTGATTGAGGTGGCCGCAGGGGGGCGTCTGCCCGCAGACGGCGCGCTGCTTGCCGCCACCGCGAGCTTTGATGAAAGCGCCCTGACCGGGGAATCCATTCCGGTAGAGCGTGCCGCGGGTGAAAAAGTGCCTGCTGGTGCCACCAGCGTCGACCGTCTGGTGCAGCTCACCGTGCTTTCAGAGCCGGGCGACAGCGCCATCGACCGTATCCTTAAGCTGATTGAAGAGGCAGAGGAACGCCGCGCGCCGGTCGAACGCTTTATCGATCGCTTCAGCCGGATTTATACCCCTGCCATCATGCTGGTTGCCCTGCTGGTCACCGTCGTCCCGCCGCTGTTATTTGGCGCGCCGTGGGAGGGCTGGATTTATAAAGGGCTGACGCTGCTGCTGATTGGCTGCCCGTGCGCGCTGGTGATTTCCACCCCGGCTGCGATTACCTCAGGTCTGGCGGCGGCGGCGCGTCGCGGCGCGCTGATTAAGGGCGGCGCGGCGCTGGAGCAGCTGAGCCAGGTTCAGCATATCGCCTTCGATAAAACCGGTACGTTAACCGTGGGTAAGCCGCAGGTGACCGGCGTGTATCCGCAGGACATCAGTGCAGATGAACTGCTGACCCTGGCCGCCGCCGTTGAGCAGGGGTCCACTCACCCGCTGGCGCAGGCGATTGTGCGAGAAGCACAGTCGCGCGGGCTGGACATCCCTCCGGCAACCGCCCAGCGGGCGCTGGTCGGGTCAGGGATTGAGGCCATCGTTGACGGTAAAAAGGTACTGATTGTCACGGCGGGCAAGTCTTCTAATCCAGAGGTTGAGGCGTTAGAACAGACCGGACAAACCGTCGTGACCGTTATGCAGGACGGCGTCGCGAAAGGGATGCTGGCACTGCGCGATACCCTGCGCGATGACGCCAAAGACGCCGTGGCGGCGCTGCACAAGCTGGGCGTGCAGGGCGTTATTCTTACCGGCGATAACCCTCGCGCGGCGGCAGCGATTGCCGGTGAGCTGGGGCTGGAGTTTAAAGCCGGACTGTTGCCTGCGGATAAGGTCAGCGCCGTGACGGCGCTGAACGCTCGCGCGCCGCTGGCGATGGTCGGTGACGGGATTAACGATGCCCCGGCGATGAAAGCGTCTACCATCGGTATAGCGATGGGCAGCGGCACCGACGTGGCGCTGGAAACGGCCGACGCGGCATTGACGCACAACCGCCTGACCGGGCTGGCGCAGATGATTAGCCTGGCGCGCGCGACGCGGGCCAACATCCGTCAAAACATCGGCATTGCGCTCGGGCTGAAAGGAATTTTCCTCGTGACGACCCTGCTCGGCATGACCGGATTGTGGCTGGCGGTGCTGGCGGATACCGGGGCAACGGTACTGGTGACGGCGAACGCGCTTCGGCTGCTGCGTCGCCGATAAAAAAAGCCCGGTGGCGCTAACGCTTACCGGGCCTCCATGTCCTGCTAACTCGTAGGTCGGGTAAGGCGAAGCCGCCACCCGACTTTTTTATAAGAAATAGCTCATCGCCAGGCCTAAAAAAAGCACCAGACCGACGTAGTTATTGTTCATAAACGCTTTAAAACAGGCGTCACGTTCACGCCTGGCGATCAACTTCTGCTGATAAGCAAACAGCAGTCCCGCCACCAGCACGGACCAGTAAAACTCCCAGTTCAGCCCGTTCAGGCGACCGATCGCAACCATCAGCGCCAGTACCGCGACCTGCAGGAGACCGATAATCAGCTTGTCCTGACGACCAAAGAGGATGGCGGTGGATTTGATGCCAATCTTCAGGTCATCGTCGCGGTCTACCATCGCGTATTGCGTGTCATACGCCACGGTCCAGAGAATGTTCGCCAGGAACATCAGCCAGCAGCTGAGCGGTAAGGACTCACCAACCGCCGCAAACGCCATCGGAATCGACCAGCCAAACGCCGCGCCCAGCACCACCTGAGGCAGGTGGGTATAGCGCTTCATAAACGGATAAACCCAGGCTAACGCCAGCGCCGCAACGGAAAGCAGAATGGTCATGGTGTTAAGGGTTAACACCAGCAGGAAAGAGAGCAGCACCAGAACAATGAACAGCACGCGGGCTTCTTTCCCGGTGACCTGCCCGCTGGGTAACGGACGACCGGCAGTACGCTTAACATGACCGTCGAATTTACGATCGGCATAGTCATTCACCACGCAGCCCGCCGCGCGCATCAGCCAGACGCCGGCAACGAACACGGCCAGGATCCACAGCGGCGGCACGCCCGGCGTGGCGAGCCACAGCGCCCACAGGGTCGGCCACAGCAGCAGTAACGCGCCAATGGGTTTATCGGTACGCATTAAGCGGTGATACGCCAACAGCTTATTCTGCGTCAGGCTCCACTCCATTTTTTCTTCCTCTTAGTACAACGGTGATGCCGGTAAAAAAAGCTCCGTCAGTATTAACGGTTTACCGCTCAGGCGAAGGCGGGAACGACGCCCCCAGAGTTCGGCATCACGACCAATCTCAATAAAATCCCGGGTAAGCTCAGACGAGGTGAAAAGGTAGCGCCCCAGCGGCGTTTTCCCCAGACGTTGCAGCGCCAGCTCTGGTCCGGAAAGGGTGGACTCGGGTACCACCGTCCGCCCGGCAAGCCAAGGCTCACCATCAGCACAGAGTAAAATTTCGCGCAGCCAGTAACGTGGCTCTTGCGGCAGCAGCGGCAGCTCGCTGGCGATCTCATCGCCAGAGACAAACCCTTCCTGAATCAGGGTCACCGTGACCGTTTTACCCTGTTGCTCAAAACGTTTCGTCATGGAATCTTCCAGCAACAACCAGTCCAGTTGCTGCGGATCAAGCGCAGGTATTTGGTCGAAATAGCGCAGCGCACGCAGTTGCGTTAGCGCAGGGTGTGACATGCCAGACTCTCCGATACATAACGTAATGGCATTGTATCGCAGAAACACGGATTGAGGGGGGCCAAACGTTATTTAACGATCACGATCGCAACACGGGCGCAACAGCCTGGCGGCTACGAAAAAAAGTGCGCCCACTCAGGCGCACCAAACTACTAACAAATCAGCACTGTGGGGAAACGGTTACCCCTTGCCTTTTACACTGCTGATAAAGGTGGAACGGGCAGTGGTTGAACCTAAACGTTCGGCTTCATCAAGCAGTTTCAGCGCTTTATCGACATCGCCGCGCTTCACCGCCTGCTTAATGGCGTTGTTGAAGTACTCTTCGGTGTCGTTCAGTACCGGCTCGGCTTTCTTCGCCGGGGCAGGTGCTGCGGTCGCTACCGGTGCGGTTGCCGTGGCAGCTGGCGCGGTTGCCGTGGCAGCTGGCGCGGTATAAACAGGTGCAGCAGTGTTACCTACGGTGACAGGGCCGGTGCCGGAGGAGCCAAACAGCGGGCCGACCAGCACGCTGGACGCATTGTTAGTTGAGACTTTCAGTTTGAGCAGGCCGTCGGTGACGTGGCGCGCTAACGGATCCGGGATATCCGGAACAGAGTTACCCGTTCCTTTGGCGTAGGCTTTTGCCGGATCGATAAGCTTAGTGGTCTGCTGTAGATCTTTTTCAGTCGTGAAAACCAGAACATAAATCTTCTGCTGTCCCAACGCTGGCGTCAGGCGCATTTTTCCTTCCAGACGGTCGGCGCTCATGACGCCAGGCTCCTGGTAGCTAAAGTACTCGCTTGGGAAGAAGGCAGACGGCGTCAGATTCTGATCCAGAATCAGCACGTTCGGTGCAAATACGCTGGTTTGCTTGTTCACTTCGCTGGTCAGCGTCAGGGTTAGCTCGCCAATGTTAGCCGGCACGCTGTAGGCGGCAACCGGCCCGGTGATACCCGGTACGTTCAGCTGCTGGCCGCCCGTAGAAAGCTGTGTCGACTGGGTTTTGGATTGATCAACTGGCGTCCACGTCAGCTGCTGGAGGGCCGCCGCCGGGATAGCCGGCGCAGCGCTGGTATTTTGTGGTACGAAATTCACGTCTGCAAAGGAGACCGCCGGAACACAGGCCATCAGCCCCGCAGAGAGGCACAGCGCGACGAGACTTTTCTTCATTTTCATTGTTATTACCTCTGATAGCGTGAGCACTGCGGTGGCCAGGCAATAGCGCGCAGCACCCTAAGGATAGAGGGGCTTACGCCCCTCTTTTTAGGTCATTACGTCAGGTCTAACGAATTACCACCAGATTTCCATCTGGGCACCGAAGGTCCACTCATCAGAGTCGCCGCGGCTGAAGGTTTTTGCGGACGTGTCGCTGTACGCAATACCAGAGTCATAGCCTGCACCGGAGTCGCCGTTCGCGTAGCCCCATTTCTCATCCCATTTCGCGTAGGTTGCGAAGACACGGATAGCCGGACGGGACCAGATGCTATCGCCAGCCTGCCATTGCTGTGCCAGGGTAATTTTGTACTGGCTGTTAGTGTCGTCAGTTTTCTGAGACTTGACGTTGTCGTAGCCCACTTCCAGCAGGGTGCTCATGATTGGCGTCCATTTGTACATAGGACGAACACCGACAGTCCACCATTTGGTGCCGTTGTTGTTATCCAGGTTGATGTCCTGGTACATACCCACGTACATCAGATCCCAGGAGTCGCCCAGAGAGATCGCACCGTGGTCCAGCACACGCCACATGTCGCCGTTGTTGTTGATGCTACCACCTTCCGCACGGCCCTTGCCGTTGGAGGTCATAGAGTCAGTTGCGTACTGCAGCACAAATTTGTTAAAGCCCTTCAGCATGCTCTGGGTATGTTCAGCAGTGAACATCCAGCCGTCTTTAGACGCGCCAGGCTGCAGGTAGTAATCATCAGGAATATTGGTGTGACCATAATCAACACCGAACTCCAGCGTACCGCCTTCGTTGACCTGCATCTGTGCTAAACGGACGTCGAAGACATCGTTCGGTACCAGGTTGTCATAAATACGGTTACCCAGCGCGTCACGATCGGCAAAGGTCGCTGAGCCGCCCGCTTCAGAAGAACGGGTTGCGGCCAGAGAGAGCTTACCGAAGCCCAGGTCGATGTTTTCGATACCCGCACCAGGACCTGAAATATCCCAGTAGTAGAAGTCGATCATGTGAACGTCATGACGCTGATAGAAGCGCTTACCGGCCCAGATGGTGGAACCTGGCAGTGCTTCAATGAGGTTTTTACCCTGCACGTTAGCTTCACGGAAGGCCGGGCTGGTGGATTCCCAGTCGTTCTGCTGAGAAACGGAATACGCGACGTTGGTGTCGAAGTAGAAGCTCTTATCGCCCTCTTTCCACACTTCCTGGCCCAGTTTCAGTTCAGCGTAGGTCTCACATTCGTTACCGAGACGGTATTTACTTTGAGCACCTGTTGCCTGGAAGCATTGCTGCTCACCGCCACTCCCGGTCCAGCCAATACCGGAACGAGCATAACCTTTAAAGTCCACGGCGCCTGCCTGGGCAGACAGGATGCCTGCCGCAATGGCGATTGCCAGAGGGACTTGTTTGCGCAGAGTAATCATCATTCTATCTCCTGAGATCATTGCTTTTCTTTGAACACTTCACCTGTCGGTTTCGTGTCTTCTTTTGGGATTGCTTAAACGCCTGGCTCTTTGTGCAACCGACGACATGCAGTGCCATCCTCACGGAACAGATGGCAACGCTCTGGCGGCAAGCCGATAGCGAATGTGGCACCCTCTTCTACCAACACCACGTCGTTCTGGCGGTAGACCAGGTTCTGACGGATGGCGGGGATCTGGATATGAATCTGTGTTTCGTGACCAAGCTGTTCGACGACCTGAACGTCACCTTCCAGGGTCACATCAGCGATGTGGCTCGGCAGCAGGTGCTCAGGACGAATACCGAGGGACATGTTTGCCCCGACCTGTACGTTGGCGCTGTCGACCGGTAGCCAGACCTGCTGGCGGTTTGGCAGCTCCACCTGTACCTGTTCAATGGCTGTCGCGGTCACTTTGACGGGCAGGAAGTTCATCTTTGGCGAGCCAATGAAGCCCGCAACAAAGCGGTCTGCCGGGTAGTGGTACAGCTCCAGCGGTTTACCCACCTGCGCCACGCGGCCGGCATCCAGCACCACGATTTTGTCGGCGAGGGTCATCGCTTCCACCTGATCGTGGGTGACGTAAATCATCGTGCGGCCAAGACGCTTGTGCAGACGGGAGATTTCAATGCGCATCTGGACGCGCAGGGCGGCATCCAGGTTAGAGAGAGGTTCATCGAGCAGGAACACGCGCGGTTCGGCCACCAGCGTACGGCCAATCGCCACACGCTGACGCTGACCACCGGAAAGCGCTTTTGGTTTACGCTCCAGCAGGTGGGCCAGCTGTAACACTTCCGCCACCTGCGTCACGCGCTGGTTAATGACTTCTTTCTTCGCGCCGGCCAGCTTCAGGCCAAAGGACATATTTTCGGCAACGGAAAGGTGTGGATAGAGTGCATAAGACTGGAACACCATACCGACGCCACGTTCGGCAGGCGGGATGTCGTTCATTCGGGTATCACCAATCAGCAGGTCGCCGCTGGTAATCGTTTCAAGACCGGCAATCATACGCAGCAGAGTAGATTTACCACAGCCTGATGGGCCAACAAACACCACGAATTCGCCTTCGTTGATGTCCAGATTGATGTCTTTCGACACCACAACGTCACCCCAGGCTTTCGTTACATTACGCAGCTGTACGCTCGCCATGCCCTTCTCCCTTCGTTACAACCTGTCACCGACAGAAACATTCAAGATAAGTTCACTATGGGGTATCCATTACTTTCCCGAATCCTCCACCCCCCGCCTTTTTTATGGGGGAGGAGGCGGGAGGATGAGGGAGCAGGCTCTGCGACCGCCGCGGGCGGGCTGAGGCAAAATTCGTGAAGCCGCCTGCAAAATTCGGTGGGTTTTTATGTGCGCCAGCACTCATAACTTAAATTTATGCAACGGAGATCACACAAACGGGGGGTGGGGCGTAGGGGTTGGGAGGATGGAAAGAGGATGTCAAATAAGGAGACTGAGTCACGTTGAACCACCTTATGTATCCACGAGCACATCACCAAAAAGGATGGCAGATATGAATATCAAGACTGGCGCACGCGTTTTCGCATTGTCCGCCCTTGCAGCAATGATGGTTTCCGCCCCAGCGCTCGCCAAAATTGAAGAAGGCAAGCTGGTTATCTGGATTAACGGCGATAAGGGCTATAACGGCCTTGCCGAAGTGGGCAAAAAATTCGAAAAAGATACCGGCATCAAAGTTACCGTAGAACACCCGGACAAGCTGGAAGAGAAGTTCCCGCAGGTTGCAGCAACCGGCGACGGCCCGGACATCATCTTCTGGGCGCATGACCGTTTCGGGGGTTACGCGCAGTCTGGCCTGCTGGCAGAAGTGACGCCAGATAAAGCCTTCCAGGACAAGCTGTTCCCGTTCACTTGGGATGCCGTTCGCTATAACGGCAAGCTGATCGCTTACCCTATCGCGGTTGAAGCCCTGTCTCTGATTTACAACAAAGACCTGGTACCAAACCCACCGAAAACCTGGGAAGAGATCCCGAAACTGGATAAAGAGCTGAAGGCGAAAGGTAAATCCGCCCTGATGTTCAACCTGCAAGAGCCGTACTTCACCTGGCCGCTGATTGCTGCCGACGGCGGTTACGCGTTCAAGTTTGAAAACGGCAAATATGACGTGAAAGACGTGGGCGTGGACAACGCTGGCGCGAAAGCGGGTCTGACCTTCCTGGTGGATCTGATCAAGAACAAACACATGAACGCGGATACCGACTACTCCATCGCGGAAGCGGCGTTCAACAAAGGCGAAACCGCGATGACCATCAACGGTCCGTGGGCCTGGACCAACATCGACAAGAGCAAAGTCAATTACGGCGTGACGCTGCTGCCAACCTTCAAAGGCAAGCCGTCTAAACCGTTCGTTGGCGTGCTGAGCGCAGGTATCAACGCCGCCAGCCCGAACAAAGAGCTGGCGAAAGAGTTCCTGGAAAACTACCTGCTGACCGATCAGGGTCTGGATGAAGTGAACAAGGACAAACCGCTGGGCGCCGTCGCGCTGAAATCCTTCCAGGATCAGCTGGCGAAAGACCCACGTATCGCGGCCACCATGGATAACGCCCAGAAAGGCGAAATCATGCCGAACATCCCACAGATGGCTGCGTTCTGGTACGCCACGCGTACCGCGGTCATCAACGCTGCAAGCGGTCGTCAGACTGTCGATGCCGCGCTGAAAGATGCTCAGGGTCGTATTACTAAGTAATGACGTAGTCCCCTCTCCCTTTGGGAGAGGGTTAGGGTGAAGGTTGGCGCTATCCGCACGCCCTCACCCCGGCCCTCTCCCCCAGGAGAGGGAGAAAAGATCAAACGTTGTAGAGGAAAAACCCCATGGATGTCATTAAAAAGAAACGCTGGTGGCAAAGCGACGCGCTGAAGTGGTCAGCGATAGGTCTGCTGTGTCTGCTGGTGGGTTACCTTGTTGTTTTAATGTACGTACAAGGGGAATATCTGTTCGCCATCATGACGCTGATTTTAAGCTCTGCTGGCCTGTATATTTTCGCTAATCGTAAAGCCTATGCCTGGCGCTATGTCTACCCGGGCGTGGCCGGGATGGGGCTGTTTGTCCTGTTCCCGCTGATTTGTACCATCGCCATTGCGTTTACCAACTACAGCAGCACCAACCAGCTTGCGCAGGAACGCGCGCAGCAGGTCCTGCTGGATCGCTCATATCAGGCAGGCAAGACCTTTAACTTCGGCCTGTATCCTGACGGTAACGAGTGGAAGTTAGCGCTTACTGACGAAGCAAACAGCAAATACTATGTCTCCGACGCGTTCAAATTTGGCGGCGAGCAGAAGCTGGCCTTAAAAGAGGCACAGGCCCTGCCGGAAGGTGAACGTGCCAACCTGCGCGTCATTACCCAGAACCGTCAGGCGCTGACCCAGCTCACCGCCGTGCTGCCAGACGAAAGCAAGGTGACCATGAGCTCGCTGCGCCAGTTCTCCGGCACGCAGCCACTGTATACCCTGGCGGACGACGGCACGCTGACCAACAACCAGAGCGGCGTGAAATATCGTCCGAATAACGACATTGGTTTCTATCAGTCCATTACTGCCGACGGCAAATGGGGTGATGACAAGCTCAGCCCGGGCTATACCGTCACCATCGGCTGGGACAACTTTACCCGCGTGTTTACCGACGAAGGCATTCAAAAACCGTTCTTCGCCATCTTCGTCTGGACGGTGGTCTTCTCGGTGCTGACGGTGATCCTGACCGTGGCTGTGGGCATGGTGCTGGCCTGTCTGGTCCAGTGGGAATCCCTGAAAGGCAAAGCGATTTACCGCGTGCTGCTGATCCTGCCGTATGCCGTACCGTCGTTTATCTCGATTCTGATTTTCAAAGGGCTGTTTAACCAGAGCTTCGGTGAAATCAACATGATGCTGAGCGCCCTGTTCGGCATCAAACCGGCCTGGTTCAGCGACCCGACCACCGCTCGCTCGATGATTATCATCGTGAACACCTGGCTCGGTTATCCGTACATGATGATCCTGTGCATGGGCCTGCTGAAGGCTATCCCGGACGATCTGTACGAAGCCTCGGCGATGGACGGCGCGGGCCCGTTCCAGAACTTCTTTAAAATTACGCTGCCGCTGCTCATTAAGCCGCTGACGCCGCTGATGATTGCCAGCTTCGCCTTTAACTTTAACAACTTCGTGCTGATTCAGCTGTTGACCAACGGCGGCCCGGACCGCCTTGGCACCACGACGCCAGCAGGTTATACCGACCTGCTCGTGAGCTACACCTACCGTATCGCCTTCGAAGGCGGCGGCGGCCAGGACTTCGGTCTGGCGGCAGCGATTGCCACCCTGATCTTCCTGCTGGTAGGCGCTCTGGCGATTGTGAACCTGAAAGCCACACGTATGAAATTTGATTAAGGAGGGCATCAATCATGGCTATGGTACAACCCAAATCTCAGAAGTTGCGCCTCCTGGCGACGCACTTAGGCCTGCTGATTTTCATCGCGGCGATCATGTTCCCGCTGCTGATGGTTATCGCCATCTCCCTGCGTTCGGGTAACTTCGCGACGGGGAGCCTGATCCCGGACGAAATCTCCTGGGAGCACTGGAAGCTCGCGCTGGGCTTCAGCGTGGAACACGCGGATGGCCGCGTCACACCGCCGCCATTCCCGGTGCTGCTGTGGCTGTGGAACTCGGTGAAAATCGCAGGCATTACCGCCATTGGTATCGTGGCGCTTTCCACCACCTGCGCCTACGCCTTCGCCCGCATGCGTTTCCCGGGCAAAGCGACGCTGCTGAAAGGGATGCTGATTTTCCAGATGTTCCCGGCCGTGCTGTCGCTGGTGGCGTTGTATGCCTTGTTTGACCGTCTGGGCCAGTACGTACCCTTTATCGGCCTGAACACCCACGGCGGCGTGATCTTCGCCTATCTTGGCGGTATCGCACTGCATGTATGGACCATTAAAGGCTATTTCGAAACTATCGACGGCTCGCTGGAAGAAGCGGCCGCGCTGGATGGCGCAACCCCGTGGCAGGCGTTCCGCCTGGTGCTGCTGCCGCTGTCGGTGCCGATTCTGGCGGTAGTGTTTATCCTGTCGTTTATCGCTGCGATCACCGAAGTACCGGTTGCCTCACTGTTACTGCGTGATGTGAACAGCTACACCCTGGCCGTAGGTATGCAGCAATACCTCAACCCACAAAACTACCTGTGGGGCGACTTTGCCGCGGCGGCCGTACTTTCCGCCATCCCGATTACCGTGGTGTTCCTGCTGGCGCAGCGCTGGCTGGTCAACGGACTGACGGCGGGCGGTGTGAAAGGTTAAGTTTCATTTTGTTATGCCACTGCAACCCTCAACTTTAGACGTATTGTATTGACCCAACTTGTGACTGTTGTTAGGCGCTCTTCGGAGCGCCATTTTTTTATTCGCGTTTCAGCCGCTTCGAGTTGCACAGCCAGAGGGTGATCACCAGCAGCAGGATCGCTGCCGAGTAGATCAGCACGTCGAGCGGGGATTTATGATCGACGATGATCAGCCGCACTATCGCAGTGATCCCAATGTAGACAAAATAACGCAGCGGGAAATGAAATCCGGACTGAAAGTACTTCACAATCAGGGCGATAAATTCAAAGTAGAGAAAGTAGACCACCAGGCCTTCCACCAGCGCATATTTGCTGGTTTGTTCAGGGGCGAACAGTACATCCGCAAGATGCACCGTCTCTTTACCCAAAAAGACGACCAGTATCAGGCCAAGGCTCAACAGACCGAGGTTCAGCACGGTCTGGAGGATCGTTGAGATAAACTCAACGCGCGGGCGAGTCAGGGATGTCATACAGCACCTCATTCTCCAGGGCGAGATTCCTGTATAACGCAAAAATGTGACGGGGATCTATATTTTTTAATTATGTTTTATGTAGGAAGAAAACCGATGGAGCGTAAACAAACCGGGGTTCGCAACGTGACCTGTGGCGACAATGTGATCGTATATGAACCTGCTAACCTTTACGACTGTGTGCTGGGCAATGGCGTATTCGTCGGCCCGTTTGTTGAAATCCAGGGCAATACGCGCATCGGTGACGACTGCAAAATCCAGTCGCACACCTTCATCTGCGAGTATGTCACTATTGGTCAGCGTTGCTTTGTTGGCCATGGCGTGATGTTTGCCAACGATATGTTTCGGGAGGGGAAACCGAACGCCGACCGAGAGAGCTGGGGCCATATTACCGTGGGGAATGATGTTTCGATAGGCAGTGGAGCGACCATTCTGGCGGTATCCATCTGCGACGGTGCGGTGATTGGTGCAGGGAGCGTGGTAACAAAATCGATCGTCGAGAAAGGTGTCTATGCCGGGAACCCGGCGAGGCTACTGCGCCGCTTGTGATTCGCCCGGTGGCGCTGCGCTTACCGGGCCTACAAAATAGCAGGCCGGGCAAACGCGGTGCCGCCCGGCGTGAAGCATCAGCGGAAGTTAATGTTCTTATCGCTCGTCATGTCATACAGCTGGAACTTACGTCCAAGCTGCTGACCCCCGTCACGCGTCAGCGGCGTCCAGCCAATCGCCGCGCGGCTGCGGGTTGGGCCTGACGAGAACAGATCCAGCGGAATCGACACGTAGACCCCTTTAGTGAAGTCCCCTTCCCCGTATTCGTCCGGCGAAACGTTAGTAATGGTGGCGTAGCCGCCCACCACGACGCCGCTGTCGAAGTGTTTAGAGATATCGAGCGTGCCGCCCTTATCGCCCGCCAGGTACTGGCCGACGCTGGCTTTCACCAGCACGTCAGGGGCGAACGACGGCGTCCAGTAGGCGGTCAGATGGCCCGTTTTGACGCTGTAGTCGGTGAACTTCATCATGTCCTGCGCGCTGCGCCAGTCACGCTGCTTGACGTAGTTGGCATCCACCCCGAACGCCCAGTTGCTGTCGACAGGACGATAAAGCACTTCCGCCCCCGCGCCGCCGTACATGGTTTCCAGATACCCGCCGTACACCTGGCCGTAGAAGCCGTTGCCGAAGTACTGGAAGTAGTTGGCCTGCAGGTTATTCACGTAGGCATCGTTCTGCACGTATTCACGCACGCGGGTACGCACGCGCGGCAGCGTCGAGTCTTTTGGCGGGTTGGTGTAGTTGAATTTGTCGTAGTTGTTGGCGATGTTGCCGAACAGGCTGCCGGTGGTCAGCAGGTGGTCGGTGACCCATAGATCCGCCGTCGCCATCACGCCCAGCTGATACATGTAGAAGTTTTCAGGCCCGCCCACGGACTGGTTCAGCACTGGATCAATATGGAAATCGAAGCGCGATTTGTCGATATACCAGCCCTGCTCGGTGGTTTCCGGCACGATCGGCTCTACGCGTTTTTGCACCAGCTCGGTCTCATGCCCGAGCGGCTCGCCTTCCAGATGGCGCTTGAGGCTGGCAACGTCCGTTTCGGTTGTGACCTGCGGCAGGTTGAGACGGTTCTCCGTCACGCGGATCGTGCGGATCCCCTCCGGCAGATCGTTCATCACGATCCGGTTGGCGCGTTCGATCCCTTCCCGTGAGTCGCGGTATTTTACCTGCTCGCCGGTGACGTAAAGCGTGTCGCCCTTGGTCTGAATCTTCGGATCCGCCAGGCCGGCATTGTATTTCAGCAGCGTCAGCTGGTTTGCCACCACGGAGTGCTGCAGAATCGCATCCTGCGGCTCCGGCTGGTATGCAGGGCGCGCGTTATCATTGTAGTGAGGCCGCATGTCGTTAAAGTTGGTGCGCAGCGTGAAGCCAAACATCACCGTATTGCCGCGCTCGTAGCTGAGGTTAACGTCGGCCCAGTCGGTGACGCGATAAATGGCGCCGACGTTAAACTTGCTCTTCTGCTCAATCTTCCCGGCGAAGTCCTGCGAGTAGTCATTCCCTTCATATTCCAGCTTCAGGCGTAATGGCTGCCAGGGCGTTTGATACTCTACGCCGCCAAACAGCGATGCCGGGCCGTGGAACATCTGATCCCCGTTGATGGAACCGGCTTTTTTGTAGCTGTTATCGCGATAGCAATATTTGTCGCTGTAGGAGCAAAACGGGTTTTTCACGTTACCGCTGGTGCCGAGATAGCCCCATCCCAGGCCGAGCGAAAAGTCGAACGGGCCCCAGGCTTTGCTGGCCACGATGTATTCCGCATCAAACAGACCGGTACCACCGATATCTTTGGCGCCCACGGACACCTGCGGCATCCAGTAGCTCTCTTCCCACAGGCGCAGCTTGACGTCGAAGGCTTTATCTTTGTAGGTCTGATCGCCGGAGAACGCCTCAACGCTGCTGTATTGTTTCGTACGCACGTCGGTATAGCGCAGCGTGGTTTCAAGCCACGGGAACAGCTGTACCGAGGCGGAGTAGTAACGATACTGGTCGTTATCACGGTAGTTAAGGCTAATTTCCCCTTCGCGCGCCATACGCGCGGTGGGCGTTTGCAGTAAACCGACGCCGCCGAAGTCTGACTGAGACGGGCCAATGGGTGCCGGATACGTTTCTGCATGGCAGGCGGCGCTTACGCAGAGCGCCAGCATGCTGTAAAGATAGGTTTTTTTCATTATTCCGGTATCCGCTGAATCAGGGAGTGAAGGATATCGGCATTAAGCCCGTCATACGCCTTCGTCCAGAAATGGTCGGCAAAACCGACAAAAATGATGCTGCCAGGCATAGGTTCGATATGCCGTTTATTCCAGTAAGCGACGGGGGCTTTCTGCGTGTGCCCGTCAGGGTAAACCACCCAGGCGTAGCTGTTATCGGCACCGCTCAGCAGGCTCTGCTCGTCGAGGTAGCTCGCCACGTCACGGCCGGGCGTAAAGGGCTTTTTACCCGGGCTGCTGATTAGCCCTATCACGGTCACCGTCGTCGGCTTCACCGGCAGCCAGAGCGTATATTCCCCTTCAAGCGTGGGGTTGCCCTTTTCCGTGACGCGCACTTCATCGGGATCAAGATTCACGTTCTGACGGCCCGTCACCTTCAGCGCCTGCAGCTGCTGGCGAACGCTGTTAATCGCCGCCGCGTCGTCGCCATCTTCCTGCTCCGCTAACCCCGTCAGCCTGGCAAGGAGCGCCTTGTGCTGTTGTTCCGCTTCAGCGGTCTTCTGACGTTCAGCAATCACTGCCCCCGGCCACCAGCTGTTGGCGAGCCTTGGCTGTCCGACGAGATCGAGCAGATGCTCAGCGTGGGTTAAGGTTTTGGGTTTTTCACTGTCCGGCGTGTAGACCTTCACCGTCCCTGCGGACCATGCCAGCGGCGCGGCAAAACTGGCGATAAGCGCAACGTGGATGAGCGTTTTCATGATTTCGCCGCCTTGATCAGGGTGGTTTTCACCGGGAAGAATCCGGCACCGAGATACTGCAGTGACTGGCGGATCTGTCCTTCCTCGTCGATCCAGAAGCGGTTGTGCCAGGTGGCCTGGTCGGTGGTGACTTCTTCATCCAGCACGCGAACCTGCGTTTCGTCGCTGCCGACTTTCACGCTGTCCGTACCGTCCCAGCGGAAGGTCGAGCGTGCCGTGGCGTAACGCACCTGCTTATGTTCGGTCCATCCCATCGTGCGCATCCAGCTTGCGCCGTCGGCGATCTGGTTCGGCGCGATCAGCGGATCGGCAGCAATATTATTCACTTCCAGCAGGTTGTCGCCGCCCAACAGGGTTTTCACGATACGACCATGCTGCGTCACGATGGTGGCCTGATCCTGCGTCACCCATTTCTGCTGCCCGTTTTCATCGAAAGCGAGCACCACAAACAGCTGCGGGCCATCGTTAAGCTGCATGTACTGACTGGCATAGGGCATGTTTTGAAGTTCGTCATCGGTCAAATGCACGCCCGGTGTGCCGAACATGCTTTCCCACAGTGAGTTTCCCAGCCCTTTGGTGGTGGCCGAGCACGCCTGCAGCAGCAGGCAAATCAGAATGATTGCAGGTCGCTTCACGACTCTTCTCCGAAGGGGCGAAATAACCACACCGAAGTGTGGTTATGATTAAAACACCCGCTATTACTGGGTGCTGGTTGTCGTGGTGGTCGTGGTTCCGGTATTGGAGCCATCACCGCCACCGGTTGCCGCCAGCGCGACACCCACGGCTGAACTTACGGTGCTGGCGCTGGCTGCGGTAGAACTTCCCGCAGACGCAGACGTCGCAGCCGAACCTGCTGCTTCCCCGACCTGAACCGGAGCTGCATAGACAGATGTCGCCGCAAGCGCAGATATGGCAAAAATGCCATACAGTACTTTCTTCATAACAATTTCCCTTCAATGAATGAATGGAGATTTGCCCGAAAAGAATTTCAGGCGGAATCGAGTATACACAACTAGTGCCGTGGGTTTGCCGTAAGGGGAAATAGGGAGAGGGTTTTCGGACTAATGGTTAAAATGGAAATGAAAGACAAATAGCAGTAATATATAATTTATAAAAATCAATAATTTATAATATAAAAATATTAATGAATTACTGCGTATTTTCTTAAAATAAACCCCAGCAATTAACGGGTTAAGCGTCTTTTTCGGATTAAACTCAGATCCAGAATTTGAGTTAACTAACAGACATCAGGAATTATCCGATAAAAAAATGCCGGCATTAAGCCGGCACGTTTTCATGACGTTTTAATTACGCGCGCCATGCTTTATAACGGTTAATCAAACCATTTGTCGAGCTGTCATGGCTGGCAATCGCTTTATCGTCACCCAGCTCTGGCAGAATACGGTTTGCCAGCTGTTTGCCCAGTTCAACGCCCCACTGGTCAAAGGTGAAGATGTTCAGGATGGCGCCCTGCGTGAAGATCTTGTGCTCGTACAGGGCAATCAGCGCGCCCAGGCTGAACGGCGTGATTTCACGCAGCAGGATGGAGTTGGTTGGACGGTTGCCTTCGAACACTTTGAACGGCACAACGTGGTCCAGGGTTGCCGGATCTTTACCCTGGTCACGGTATTCCTGTTCAACCACTTCGCGGGATTTACCGAACGCCAGCGCTTCGGTCTGCGCAAAGAAGTTCGACAGCAGCTTCGGATGGTGGTCGGACAGCGGGTTATGGGTGATAGCCGGGGCGATGAAATCGCACGGTACCATTTTGGTGCCCTGGTGGATCAGCTGGTAGAAGGCATGCTGACCGTTGGTGCCCGGCTCGCCCCAGATGATTGGGCCAGTCTGGTAATCCACCGCGTTGCCGTTACGGTCAACGTATTTACCGTTGGATTCCATGTTGCCCTGCTGGAAGTAGGCTGCGAAGCGGTGCATGTACTGGTCGTACGGCAGGATCGCTTCGGTTTCAGCGCCGAAGAAGTTGTTGTACCAGATACCGATCAGCGCCAGCAGCACCGGCAGGTTTTTCTCTGGTGCGGTCGTGGAGAAGTGTTTATCCATCGCGTGCGCGCCGGAGAGCAGCTCAACGAAGTTGTCGAAGCCCACGGACAGGATGATGGACAGACCGATCGCAGACCACAGGGAATAGCGGCCGCCGACCCAGTCCCAGAACTCGAACATGTTCGCGGTATCAATGCCGAACTCGCTGACCGCTTTGCCGTTGGTAGACAGCGCCGCGAAGTGTTTCGCCACGTGCTTGTTGTCGCCTGCGGTTTTCAGGAACCAGTCGCGCGCGCTGTGGGCGTTGGTCATGGTTTCCTGAGTGGTGAAGGTTTTGGACGCAACCAGGAACAGGGTGGTTTCCGGGTTCACGTTCTTCAGCACTTCGGCGATGTGGGTGCCATCGACGTTAGACACAAAGTGCATATTGAGGTGGTTTTTATACGGGCGCAGCGCTTCGGTCACCATGAACGGGCCGAGGTCAGAACCGCCGATACCGATGTTCACCACGTCGGTGATCGCTTTGCCGGTGTAGCCTTTCCAGCTACCGGAGATGATCGCTTCGGAGAAGGTTTTCATCTTTTCCAGCACCGCGTTCACTTCCGGCATGACGTCTTTGCCGTCAACGATGATTGGCGTATTGCTACGGTTACGCAGGGCCACGTGCAGCACGGCACGGTCTTCGGTACGGTTGATCTTCTCGCCGGAGAACATGGATTTGATGGCGTCGGCAAGCTCAGTTTCTTTCGCCAGATCCTGCAGTTTTGCCAGCGTCTCTTCGGTAATGCGGTTTTTGGAGAAATCCACCAGCATCAGGTCGTCGAAGGTCGCGGAGAACTTAGAGAAACGATCGGCATCCTTCGCGAACAGATCCGCGATGGTGACGTCTTTCATTTCATCAAAATGTTTCTGGAGTGCCTGCCAGGCAGCGGTCTGCGTTGGGTTGATGTTTTTCATTAGCAATACTCTTCTGATTTGAGAATTGTGACTGCGGTCGATTGTAGCGCCTGCAAATAAAAATTGTGATGGTTTTTATGCCATTGCCCTGGCCTGCATCAAACACAGGTGAAAAGACCCGAAAAGTATAGCTGCTGAAGCGCCCCCCGGGGCGGCGAAATGTCGGTCAAAAAGCCCTAAAACGGAGCATAAAATCTGGCGCTGTTATAAGTCCTGTTTCTCAGGGGTACCCCCCCATAAAAAATCCGCATAATCCCAGCATTGACAGGACCTCCCCCGCATTTTATTTATAGGGCCGTATTTTGCGCCTGCACCTGTTTTCGTTTCACTCTTGTGCCAAGGTCGCTTATTCATTCCCTGACACGAGGTTGTTATGACGAGTTTTGTGGTCGCCAAATTTGGCGGCACCAGTGTGGCCGATTACGATGCCATGAACCGCAGCGCCGATGTGGTGCTGGCCGATCCGAATACCCGCCTGGTGGTGCTGTCTGCATCCGCCGGCGTGACGAACCTGCTGGTTTCTCTGTCTGAAGGACTGGAAGCGACAGAACGTTTCGTGAAGCTGGATGCACTGCGCAAAATTCAGTTCGACATCCTTGAGCGTCTGCAGAACCCGAACGTCATCCGCGAGGAAGTGGAGCGTCTGCTGGAAAATATTACCACCCTGGCAGAAGCTGCCTCTCTGGCCACTTCCACCGCCCTGACCGACGAACTGGTCAGCCACGGCGAGCTGATGTCCACCCTACTGTTTGTCGAAATCATGCGCGAGCGTAACGTTCAGGCGCAGTGGTTTGACGTGCGTAAAGTGATGCGTACCAGCGATCGCTTTGGTCGTGCCGAGCCGGACGTTGAGGCGCTGGCGGAGCTGACCAATCAGCAGCTGGCACCACGCCTGGCAGACGGTATCGTGATTACCCAGGGCTTTATCGGCAGTGAAGCGAAAGGCCGCACTACCACGCTTGGCCGCGGCGGCAGCGACTACACCGCCGCGCTGCTGGGCGAAGCCCTGCATGCAACGCGCGTGGATATCTGGACTGACGTTCCGGGCATTTACACTACCGACCCGCGCGTCGTTTCCGCGGCTAAACGTATTGATGTGATCGCCTTTGAAGAAGCGGCGGAAATGGCCACCTTCGGCGCAAAAGTGCTGCACCCGGCAACGCTGCTACCGGCAGTGCGCAGCGATATTCCGGTCTTCGTGGGTTCCAGTAAAGATCCGAAAGCAGGCGGGACGCTGGTCTGCAAGAAAACGGAAAACCCACCGCTGTTCCGCGCCCTGGCGCTGCGTCGTCGCCAGACGCTGGTGACGCTCCACAGCCACAATATGCTGCATTCCCGCGGTTTCCTGGCGGAAGTGTTTGGCATTCTGGCGCGCCATAATATCTCGGTGGATCTGATCACCACCTCTGAAGTGAGCATTGCGCTAACGCTGGACACCACCGGCTCGACCTCCACCGGCGACACGCTGCTGACGCAGTCGCTGCTGATTGAGCTGTCTGAGCTGTGCCGCGTGGAAGTAGAAGAAGACCTGGCTCTGGTTGCCATCATCGGCAACAAGCTGTCGCGCGCCTGCGGCGTGGGTAAAGAAGTGTTCGGCGTGCTCGACCCGTTCAGCATCCGCATGATCTGCTACGGCGCATCCAGCTACAACCTCTGCTTCCTGGTGCCTGCCGATCAGGCCGAGCAGGTCGTGCAGAAACTTCATCAGAATTTGTTTGAATAAAATTCGTTAGCACGATAAACAATACCTATAAGCCGGGCACAGACCCGGCTTTTTCATAACTAAACAACACGACAATACTGCAAGGAATCCACTATGTTATCCGCCGTTACGCGGCTGTTCCCGTTATGGGCGCTGCTGCTCTCCGTACTCGCGTATTACACCCCCGCTACGTTCACGGGCATTGGTCCGTGGGTCGCCACGCTACTGATGCTGATCATGTTCGGTATGGGCGTGCATCTGAAAATCGACGACTTTAAACGCGTGCTGTCTCGCCCTGCGCCCGTCGCGGCAGGGATCTTCCTGCACTACCTGGTAATGCCGCTTGCGGCGTGGCTGCTGGCGATGGCCTTTAAGATGCCGCCCGATCTCTCCGCCGGGATGGTGCTGGTGGGCAGCGTGGCCAGCGGCACGGCGTCCAACGTCATGATCTACCTGGCGAAAGGCGACGTGGCGCTCTCCGTCACGATCTCGTCCGTTTCGACGCTGGTGGGCGTCGTTGCCACACCGCTGTTAACCCGCCTGTACGTGGACGCGCATATTCAGGTGGACGTGATGGGCATGCTGCTCAGCATTCTGCAGATTGTGGTGATCCCGATTGCGCTGGGGCTGGTCATTCACCATCTTTTCCCGCGCGTGGTGAAGGCCGTTGAGCCGTACCTGCCCGCGTTTTCGATGGTCTGCATTCTGGCGATCATCAGCGCCGTGGTGGCGGGTTCCGCATCGCACATTGCCTCCGTGGGCTTTGTCGTGATCATCGCCGTGGTGCTGCATAACACGATTGGCCTGCTGGGCGGCTACTGGGGCGGGAAGCTGTTCGGTTTTGACGAATCGACCTGCCGCACGCTGGCAATCGAGGTAGGCATGCAGAACTCCGGCCTGGCGGCGGCGCTCGGTAAAATCTACTTCTCCCCGCTGGCGGCCCTGCCTGGCGCGCTGTTCTCCGTCTGGCATAACCTCTCCGGCTCGCTGCTGGCGGGCTACTGGTCCGGCAAACCGATTGATGAACAAACGAAAAAAGATGCGGTGAAGCAGGGTTAATTTGCGCGGCTTGCTTTACACTGAAGCCTCTCTATCAGGAGGCTTCAGCAATGGCTACACCACGTTTGACCCAGAAAGACATGACGGAAGCCGAGCAGCGCGAACTGAAAACGCTTCTCGACCGCGCCCGTATCGCCCATGGCCGCACGCTGACGAACGCCGAAACCAATCAGGTGAAAAAAGAGTACATCGATAAGCTGATGGCGCAGCGTGACGCCGCGGCGAAAAAAGCCCGCAAGCTGAAAAAAGAGCAGGCTTATAAACCCGATGCAGAGGCGACATTTTCCTGGTCGGCCACAACGTCTACCCGTGGAAGGCGCTAATCAGCGCCCTTTCTTTTTGCGCCCCGGCTGGGTAAAGCGTTTTCCGTTACCCGGCTTGCCTCGCCCCTTATCTTCCGCCTGCGGCGCCTTCACCACCGGGCGCTTAATCGCCTGGGTTTTCGGTTTTGCTTTGGCCTTCGGCTTCGCTTCGGACGAGGAATTCTCGATAAGCTTGAAGAGTTCAATCAGCTCGTCATCCGTTAAATCGCGCCACTCGCCCAGCGGGATGCCTGACAGGCTGACGTTCATGATGCGCGTGCGTTCCAGCTTCGTCACTTCATAACCGAAGTGCTCGCACATACGGCGGATCTGGCGGTTCAGGCCCTGAACCAGCGTAATGCGGAACGCGAACGGCGCTTCTTTCTTGACCTTACACTTCTTCGTGACGGTGCCGAGGATCGGCACACCGGCGCCCATGCCGCGAATAAATTCGTCCGTGACAGGCTTATTCACCGTCACAATGTACTCTTTCTCGTGGTCATTACCGGCACGCAGAATTTTGTTGACCAGATCGCCGTGGTTGGTGAGGAAAATCAGCCCCTGTGAGTCTTTATCCAGACGGCCAATCGGGAAGATGCGGCTGCTGTGGTTCACGAAATCAACGATGTTGTCCCGCTCACCGTCTTCCGTGGTGCTGACAATCCCAACCGGTTTGTTCAACGCGATAAACACCAGGTCTTCAGCATCACGCGGTTCGATGACCTGACCATTCACTTTAACCACATCGCCAGGGACCACCTGGTCGCCGATGGTGGCGCGTTTGCCGTTAAGAAACACGTTACCCTGTTCAATGTAACGGTCAGCCTCGCGACGTGAGCAGATCCCGCTCTCGCTAATGTATTTGTTTAATCGGGTTGATTGAGTTGGCAGCATAGTTTCTCCTGTGAAGGGCGAAATATACCTTAGGTATGGGCCGAAAAAAAAGATTAGCTGACGGTAACTGAAGCGGGTTTTTTAGTTTGCGAGACGCTTTCAGGATTTAGCGTCAGGCCATTTATCCTTGAGCTAACTCCTTTTAGCTTTACTCTCCAGAGACAACTATTTGTAGTTTATAAATCACATGGAGTAATATGAAGGAGATAGTTCAGACAGAATCCTTCCAACGCTGGGAGCAAAACTTAAAAGATCGGCGAGCGAAGACCATTATCGCTTCCCGCCTCTTTCGGTTGGCAAATGGTTTAGCGGGCGACATTAAACCCGTTGGAGAAGGTATAAGTGAGCTGAGGATCCACTATGGTCCGGGCTACAGAATCTATTTTAAAGACCAGGGAATTGCATCATCGTGCTGTTGTGTGGTGGTGACAAAAGCAGCCAGGCCAGAGACATACTTATGGCAAAAATGCTGAGCAATGTATCCCAATGGCAGGAGTGAATGAGCATGCATAAATTAACATCCTACGATCCAGAAAACGCGCTGGTGGATGATGAAGAAATCGCCGTGTTTATGGCTGATGCCTTAGAAACGGGCGACTCAGCGTATATTGCTAAAGCGCTGGGCGTCATCGCGCGCGCGAAAGGAATGTCAACCATTTCACAGCAAACTGGCCTATCACGAGAGCAACTGTATCGATCGTTCAGTGATAAAGGAAACCCAACGCTTAAAACCACTCTGGCGGTCATGAAAGCATTGGGTCTTGGGCTAACAATCAAACACTCCGGAGATTAATACTCATCCCGCTCGTCGTCTTCATCCGGCTGTTCCATCACGCTGTACGCCACCGCGCAGAACAACGAGTTGAGACGCTTCATATCCCCCAGCAGCCCCAGATGCAGGGAGCTGGTCTCGATACTCTGCACGTTCTGCTGGTGCAGACGCTCAACGTGGGCATGCGAGTAGCGGCGGTTCAGAATACGGAAACGATGCTTGTTGCGACGCAGGCGGCGCGCGCTCGGCACGTCGCTGGAGAAGAAGACCAGCATCGCCAGCTTGAGGTTGCTGACCAGCTGTTCGTGCAGCGCTTCCAGCTCCTTCAGGCCTTCACCTGAAAACGCACGGCGCGCGGCAAGGGATTTGTCGGCGATCTCGCTGCCCATACGCTCCACGATATCCGAGGCCTGCTCAAGGTTAAGCGACATCTCGATAATTTCCGCCCAGCGGCGGGACTCCTCCTCCGCCAGCTCGTCCTGCGGCATACGCGCCAGGTAAAGCTTAATGGCGGTATAGAGCACGTTGATATCGTCCGCCAGTCTGCGCAGTTCTTTCTCTTCACGCGGCTCGCCGTGCATCACCTTTTGCAGGCCTTCGAGCATGGTTTCCATTGCGTCGCCCATGCGCAGCGTCTCGCGCGCGGCGTTCGCCAGCGCCAGCGCCGGGGTATCCAGTGCGGAGGTATCCAGGTGCTTCGGCTTCAGGCGCGCATCCAGCTCCGGTTCGTCCTGAATGAGGCGTTCGCAGAAGCGGGCCATCGGCGCGGCAAACGGCACCATCGCCAGGCAGCGCACCAGGTTGTAGAACACGTGGAAATAGATCACCAGCTCCGCCTTCGGCAGCGGTAGGTTGTCCATCAGGTTCGCCAGCGGGTGAACGAACGGCAGAATAATCAGGCTGCCCACCAGCTTAAACAGCAGGCTGCCGAGGGCCACGCGGCGGGCTGCGGCGTTGGCCGCGCTGTTATTGAGCATCGCCAGCAGGCCGGAGCCGAGGTTGGCCCCGATCACCAGACACAGCGCCACCGGGAAGGAGATCGCCCCTGTGGCGGTTAAGGTCGCCGTCAGAAGAACCGCCGCCAGGCTGGAGTAGCTGACGATGGCAAACACCGCGCCAATCAGCGCGTCAAGCATAATGTCCCCGGTCAGGGAAGCGAAGATGACCTGCACGCCGTTGGCCTCGGTGATTGGCGTGACCGCCTGCACAATCAGCTCCAGCGCCAGCAGGATCAGCCCGAGGCCAATACCTACGCGCCCGAGCTGTCCGGCGCGCGTCTGCTTGCGGCCGAGGAAGAAGATGACGCCGATAAAAATCAGCAGCGGCGACAGCCAGGAGAGATCGAAGGTCAGGATACGCGCCATCAGCGCGGTACCTACATCCGCCCCCAGCACAATCACCAGCGCCGGGGCCAGCGCCACCAGATCCTGCGCCACAAAGGAGGTGACAAGCAGGGTCGTGGCGTTACTGCTCTGAACCAGCGCCGTTACGCCAATGCCCGCGCAGAAGGCGAGCGGCTTCTTCTCAACGCTGCTGCTGAGAACGGTACGTAAGCGCGCGCCAAATACGCGCATCACGCCGGTACGGACGATATGGGTGCCCCATACGAGCAGTGCGACTGCAGAGAGCAGGTGTAACAACGTCAGCACGGAAGTTTTTCCTCCTTATCGTTATGTGTTTTCCTGAGGTTTGTTGCGCATTGTCTTGCCGGATGGCGGCTACGCCTTATCCGGCCTACGCGCAGGTCCGGTAAGCGCAGCGCCACCGGGCAAAAGATAAGAACCTTCTTCCAGTATAAGGGTTTAAACGTAAGAAAGAGACAGGGCGCCCAATGAGCGCCCTGTTTGTTGTAAGGAAAAGTGATTTTAGTCGGCGTCGTAGCCGAGATTTGGCGCCAGCCAGCGCTCCACTTCAGACACGCTCATCCCTTTGCGCAGGGCGTAATCTTCAATCTGATCCCGCTGCAGCTGCGCCACGGCAAAGTACTTGCTGTCCGGATGGCTGAAGTACCAGCCTGAGACGGACGCGCCTGGCCACATGGCGAACGACTCGGTGAGCTTCATGCCGGTATGGGCTTCCACATCCAGCAGTTTCCAGATAGTGCCTTTTTCGGTGTGCTCCGGACAGGCCGGATAGCCCGGCGCCGGGCGAATCCCCTGGTAGTTTTCGCGGATCAGATCCTCATTGCTGAGGTTTTCATTCGCCGCGTAGCCCCAGTGCACCTTACGTACGCGCTCGTGGAGATACTCGGCAAAGGCTTCCGCCAGGCGGTCGGCAATCGCTTTCACC
Source organism: Enterobacter sp. 61D5 (assembly GCF_034107965.1). Classification (NCBI taxonomy): domain Bacteria; kingdom Pseudomonadati; phylum Pseudomonadota; class Gammaproteobacteria; order Enterobacterales; family Enterobacteriaceae; genus Enterobacter; species Enterobacter sp. 61D5. Next base: position 10,556 of record NZ_JAWNFK010000025.1, on the reverse strand, counting down.
ATGATTTTATTGTAATCATCGTGCTGCGCTTCGAACGCGTCCGCCAGCGCGTCTTCTTCCAGACCGCCGGTCACCGCAAAGGCGCCGATATAGTCGGCTTTACCACTCAGCTTCGGCGCGACGAAATCGGCCAGGCAGTAGTTGGCAAAGCCCACTTTCTCCGTTTGCTGGCGCAGATGGCGGCTGACCGCCAGCACGTGGGTGCGGGTTTCATCGCGATAAATTTCGATGTCGTCGCCCACGCGGTTCGCCGGGAACAGGCCCACCACGCCTCGCGGGTTGAGGCTTTTCTCTGCGCTCAGCGTGTCGAGCATGTCGTTGGCATCTTTAAACAGGCGCTTCGCCTCCTCCCCGACCACCTCATCTTCCAGGATGCGCGGATATTTGCCCGCCAGCGACCAGGTCATAAAGAACGGCGTCCAGTCGATGTAGTTACGCAGCGTCTCGATGCTGGCCGTCACGTCCTGCACGCCCAGACGATGTGCCACCGGTGGCGTGTAGCTGGACCAGTCGAAGGCCAGATCGTTGTCGCGCGCCGCCTGAAGCGAAACAGGCGGGGTGCGCGGCTTCTTACGGCCGTGCTGGATGCGAACGGTTTCGTACTCTTTGCGGGTGCGCGCCACAAAATCGTCGCGCTGGGTGTCGGAGAGCAGCGCGGAGACCACGCCCACGGTGCGCGAGGCGTTCTGCACGTACACCGTCGGGCCACTGTAGTTCTGCTCGATTTTCACCGCCGTGTGCGCTTTCGAGGTGGTCGCCCCGCCAATCAATAGCGGAATGGTGAAGCCCTGCCGCTCCATCTCTTTTGCCACGTTGACCATTTCGTCGAGCGACGGCGTAATCAGGCCGGAGAGGCCAATCAGGTCGGCGTTCACTTCGCGCGCGGTCTTGAGGATTTTGTCCGCCGGGACCATCACGCCGAGGTCGATAATTTCGTAGTTATTACACTGCAGCACTACGCCGACGATGTTCTTGCCGATGTCGTGCACGTCGCCCTTCACGGTGGCGATAACCATCTTGCCGTTGCTGGAACCTTTCTCTTTGCTGGCTTCGATGTAGGGCTCAAGATACGCTACCGCCTGCTTCATCACGCGGGCGGATTTCACCACCTGCGGCAGGAACATTTTGCCCTCACCGAACAGATCGCCGACCACGTTCATGCCGTCCATCAGCGGGCCTTCGATCACCTCAATCGGGCGGTCTGCCTGCTGGCGCGCCTCTTCGGTATCGAGCTCGATAAATTCGGTGATGCCTTTTACCAGCGAGTATTCCAGACGCTTTTTCACGTCCCAGGAACGCCACTCGGCCTGCTGAACGTTTGCCGCCTCATCCGATTTGCTGCCGCGGTATTTCTCCGCCAGGTCCAGCATGCGCTCGGTGGCGTCGTCGCGGCGGTTAAGAATTACGTCCTCTACGGCGTCGCGCAGCTCGGCAGGGAGGTCGTCGTAAATCGCCAGCTGGCCGGCGTTAACGATCCCCATGTCCATGCCGTTGCGGATGGCGTAGTAGAGGAACACGGCGTGGATCGCTTCGCGCACCGGGTCGTTACCGCGGAACGAGAACGACACGTTCGACACGCCGCCGGAGATCAGCGCGTGCGGCAGCTCGCGCTTGATGTCCTCACATGCCCCGATAAAGTCCTGGGCATAGTTGTTGTGCTCTTCAATACCGGTCGCGACGGCGAAGATATTTGGGTCAAAGATAATGTCTTCCGGCGGGAAGCCCACCTCTTGGGTCAAAATCTTGTACGCGCGGCGGCATATCTCAATTTTGCGCTCGCGGGTATCGGCCTGGCCCACTTCGTCAAAGGCCATCACCACCACGGCGGCACCGTAGCGGCGGACCATCTTCGCGTGGTGGATAAAGATATCAACGCCCTCTTTCATCGAGATAGAGTTGACGATGCCTTTACCCTGAATGCACTTCAGCCCTTTTTCGATGACCTCCCACTTGGAGGAGTCAATCATGATCGGCACGCGGGCGATGTCCGGCTCACCGGCGATCAGGTTGAGGAAACGCACCATCGCCGCTTCGGCGTCGAGCATCCCCTCGTCCATGTTGATATCGATAATCTGCGCGCCGCTTTCCACCTGCTGGCGGGCAACGTCCAGCGCTTCGCTGTATTTCTCTTCTTTGATCAGGCGCTTGAACTTTGCAGAACCGGTGACGTTAGTACGCTCACCCACGTTCACAAACAGGCTGTCGTCGCCGATGGTCAACGGCTCAAGGCCGGACAGACGACAGGCAACCGGAAGCTCGGGCAGCCTGCGCGGCGGCAGCCCGGCCACGGCGTTGCTCATGGCCGCGATGTGCTCCGGCGTGGTGCCGCAGCAGCCACCGACGATGTTCAGGAAGCCAGACTCGGCCCACTCGCGGATTTGCGCCGCCATGGTGTCGGCATCGAGATCGTATTCACCGAACGCGTTCGGCAGACCGGCGTTCGGGTGGGCGGTGACGTAACATTCCGCGATACGGGAAAGCTCCTGTACGTACTGGCGCAGTTCATCCGGCCCCAGCGCGCAGTTCAGGCCAAAGGAGAGCGCTTCGGCGTGACGCAGGGAGTTATAAAACGCTTCGGTTGTCTGACCGGACAGGGTACGGCCGGAGGCGTCGGTGATGGTGCCGGAAATCATGATCGGCAGGTCAACGCCCAGCGCCTCAAACTCCTCTTTCACCGCGTAAATCGCGGCTTTGGCGTTTAGGGTGTCGAATACGGTTTCAATCAGGATCAGATCGGAACCGCCTTCCACCAGCGCTTTGGTCGATTCACGGTAGGCCGCGACCAGCTGATCGAAGGTGATATTACGAAACGCCGGGTCGTTGACGTCCGGTGAAATCGACGCGGTGCGGTTCGTAGGGCCAAGCACCCCGGCAACGTAGCGAGGCTTTTCCGGCGTGCGGGCCGTCCACTCGTCGGCGCAGGCGCGCGCCAGCTTCGCGGCTTCCAGGTTGATTTCCGCCGACAGGGATTCCATCTGGTAATCCGCCATGGCGATGGTTGTCGAGTTGAATGTGTTGGTTTCAACGATATCCGCACCCGCTTCGAAGTAGGCGTTGTGGATATCCTTAATAACGGACGGCTTGCTGAGCACCAGCAGGTCGTTGTTACCTTTGAGGTCGCAGGGCCAGTCGGCAAAGCGCTCGCCGCGGAAATCGTCTTCACTCAGACGATAGCCCTGGATCATGGTGCCCATGCCGCCGTCCAGCACCAGAATTCGTTCATTTAACTGCGCACGCAGTTGCTCTACTTTGCTGCTCACACTTGCTCCCGACAACGCTCAACAAGGCCAAAAGGCTGCGTTCCATACTGGCACAATCTCGCAGGGTCGAAAAGCCGCACAGCGGTAACATGAGACATGTTCACCATCACTCCTCCGATCAGTCAGGATAACGGTTGCAAATTCACCAAATAAAACGAAAATGATTTCCACGATACAGAAAAAGGAGATCGTCATGGTCGCGACCGTTCCCGCTAAACGCGGCAGAAAACCTGCTGCCACCGCCGCCGCCGCACAACAGGGCGGACAGGTTCAATCGCTCACGCGCGGTTTGAAGCTGCTGGAGTGGATAGCCGAGTCGCACGGCAGCGTGGCCCTGACGGAGCTTGCCCAGCAGGCTGGCCTGCCGAACTCCACGACGCATCGCCTGCTGACCACCATGCAGCAGCTGGGCTTTGTCCGCCAGGTCGGCGAGCTGGGGCACTGGGCGGTGGGCGCGCATGCGTTTATCGTCGGCAGCAGCTTCCTGCAGAGCCGCAACCTGCTGGCGATTGTGCACCCGATTCTGCGCAAGCTGATGGAGGAGTCCGGCGAGACGGTCAACCTGGCGGTGCTGGACCAAAGCGATCATCAGGCGATTATCATCGACCAGGTTCAGTGTACGCAGCTGATGCGTATGTCCGCACCGATTGGCGGCAAGCTGCCGATGCACGCCTCCGGGGCGGGGAAAGCGTTTCTCTCGCAGCTAAGCGAAGAGCAGGTGACGGGACTGCTGCACCGTAAAGGGCTGCACGCCTATACTCACGCCACGCTGGTGTCGCCCGTGCATCTGAAAGAAGATCTGGCCCTGACCCGCAAGCGCGGCTATTCGTTTGATGATGAAGAACATGCCCTGGGCCTGCGCTGCCTCGCGTCCTGCATTTTTGACGAGCACCGCGAGCCGTTTGCCGCCATCTCCATCTCCGGTCCGATTTCGCGGATGACCGACGACCGCGTGACCGAGCTGGGCGCGCTGGTGATTAAGGCGGCGAAAGAGGTGACGCTGGCGTATGGTGGGATTCGTTAAGTTGGGTTCCGGCGAACACTCGAACCGAAGGCCCAAGCGCAGCGCCACCGGGCGATGGGGTTGCACTGCGGCCTGATGCCCTCACCCCGGCCCTCTCCCACAGGGAGAGGGAGAAAACATGATGCCCTCATCCTGCGAGAGAGGGTGCAAACCTAATGCAAAACCTCTGCTTGCGGCGGTAAGCGTACACATCTTCCACATGCCCGTTTTTGATCCGCGTTTGCAGTCCGCGCCAGTAGCTGGCGCGGAATAGATCCTCATGCATTTCTTCGAATAGCGGCCCGATGCGCGGGTCGGCGCACAGCCAGTGGCGAAACTCCTCCGGAAACACATCGCCCGGCGAGACGCTGTACCACGGCTCGCCGGAAAGCTCATCTTCCGGGTAGCGGGGCGGTGGTATATCGCGGAAGTTCACCTCGGTCATGTAGCAAATTTCGTCGTAATCGTAGAACACTACCCGCCCGTGACGGGTGACGCCGAAGTTTTTAAACAGCATGTCGCCCGGGAAAATATTGGCGGCGGCAAGCTGGCGAATCGCGTTGCCGTATTCTTCAATGGCATCCCGCAGTGCCTGACCTTCGGACTGCTCAAGCCAGATATTCAGCGGCACCATGCGGCGCTCAATGTAGAGATGGCTAATCACAATTTTGTCACCCAGATCGGTGATTTTCGCGGGCGCTTCCTGCATTAACAGCGCCATGAGCGCCGGGTCGATCTGCTGTTTATCCAGCACAAAGTTTTCGAACTCCTGGGTATCCGCCATGCGCCCGACGCGGTCGTGCTCTTTGACCAGCTGATAGCAGGCGCGAACGTGCGCGGCGGTCATCTCTTTCTGCGGCGCGAATCTGTCTTTAATCACCTTAAAGACCCGGTCGAAACCCGGCAGCGTAAAGACCAGCATCACCATACCGCGAATGCCGGGCGCTTCGATAAACTGCTCATCGGCGGCGGTGACATAGCGCAGGTACTCCCGGTAGCTTTCCGTTTTGGCGTGCTTCTGGCAGCCAATGGCCATATACAGTTCGGCGGTGGTTTTGCCCGGCAGGATTTCGCGCAGCCACTCCACCAGCGCGGCAGGCAGCGGGGCGTACACCATGAAATAGGAGCGGGCGAAGCCAAACACGATGCTGGCCTCGGCGCTGGTGGTCAGGCAGGTATCGACAAACAGTTCCCCGTCGTCGGTACGGTGAATGGGCAGCAGAAACGGCACAATGGCGGTCGGCGTAACCAGCTTGCCGACCAGCCAGGCGGCTTTATTGCGGTAGAAAAGCTCGTTGGCCACCTGCAAATGGCTATGGCTAAGCACCTCCGCGCAGAAGGTTTCGTTGAGATACGCGTGGATATAACCGATATCCCGGGTTTTATTCTCCCAGGGCAGGCGCAGCGGCAAATCCGTTAGCACTCGGTGCAGGAGTTTTTCCCATCCGCGATCGGGAAAGAAATCTTTCGCCAGCGGACGGGGAATGGTTCGAAAGCGCCGCTCTGGCTGAGAGCTGAAGATAAATAACCGCTCAGGAGATAGTGAGCGGTGGTCAAATAACCGGCAATAGACGGAGTTGAAAAAGCTCTCCGCAATCTCGAAGCGCGGGTAATCGGGTAACAAATGGGTGTAGTGCTCCTTCACGCGCAGTAAAAATTCCGCGTCCGGGCTTTTACCGTCGGTAATACAGCGCAGCTGCTCCACCACCAGACCCACGTGGTGGTCATAGAGATGGATACGCTGCTTCATGGCCTGCTGAACCGCATGCCAGTCTGCATGTTCGAAGCGCTGCTGCGCGCCGGATGTCACTTCAAGAAAACGACCATACTGGGCATCGAAGCCCTGCAAAATAGTTTGGGCAATCAGCAATTCCAGGCCACGCGACATATATTCCCCCTCACCCCAACCCTCTCCCCGAGAGGGGAGAGGGGGAAAAGTTTAGAACTGTGCTTCTTCCGTTGAACCCGTTAAGGCAGTGACGGAGGAGGTGCCGCCCTGAATAATCGTGGTCACATTGTCAAAGTAGCCGGTCCCCACCTCCTGCTGGTGAGACACGAAGGTGTAACCGTCTTTGCCCGCGGCAAATTCCGGCTGCTGCACCTTCTCAACGTAGTGCTTCATGCCCTCACCCTGCGCATAGGCGTGCGCCAGGTCGAACATGTTGAACCACATGCTGTGGATACCGGCCAGGGTAATGAACTGGTATTTGTAGCCCATGTCGGACAGCTGCTGCTGGAAGCTGGCGATGGTTTTGTCATCCAGCTTTTTCTGCCAGTTGAATGACGGCGAGCAGTTATAGGCCAGCAGCTTGCCCGGGTATTTCGCGTGAATGGCGTCGGCAAAGCGTTTTGCCAGCGCCAGATCCGGCGTGGAGGTTTCACACCAGACCAGGTCCGCGTACGGCGCATACGCCAGGCCGCGGCTGATCGCCTGTTCAATGCCGGCATGGGTGCGGTAGAAGCCTTCGCTGGTACGCTCGCCGGTGATGAATTCGCTGTCGTACGGGTCGCAGTCAGAGGTGATCAGGTCCGCCGCGTCCGCATCGGTACGGGCAATGACCAGCGTTGGCACGCCGAGCACGTCAGCAGCCAGACGCGCGGCAACCAGCTTCTGAATCGCTTCCTGAGTCGGAACGAGCACCTTACCGCCCATGTGCCCGCATTTCTTCACTGACGCCAGCTGATCTTCGAAGTGAACGGCCGCTGCACCGGCCTCAATCATCGATTTCATCAGCTCGAAGGCGTTCAGCACGCCGCCGAAGCCTGCTTCCGCATCCGCGACGATCGGCAGGAAGTAGTCAGTAAAGCGCGGATCGCCAGGTTCGATACCTGCGGCCCACTGGATCTGATCCGCACGGCGGAAGGTGTTGTTGATCCGATCCACCACCGACGGCACGGAGTTAGCCGGATAGAGCGACTGATCCGGGTACATGCTGGATGCCAGGTTGGCGTCCGCCGCGACCTGCCAGCCGGAGAGGTAAATCGCCTCAATACCGGCCTTCGCCTGCTGCAGCGCCTGACCGCCGGTCAGCGCGCCGAGGCTGTTGATGTAGCCCTTTTTAGAGCCACCGTGCAGCAGCTTCCACATTTTCGCCGCACCGTTCTGTGCCAGCGTGCATTCCGGATTGACCGAGCCGCGTAATTTCACCACTTCCTCCGCGCTGTAAGGACGGCGGATGCCTTCCCAGCGAGGTTGTGTCCACTCTTTCTTTAACTCTTCGATTTGTTGGGTACGGGTTTTCATGTGCAGATGCTCCATATTGTTATGTGGTGAGTTACGCCAGGAAGCGGTAGCCCGGCAGGGTCAGGAAGTCGATTAAGTCATCTGATGTGGTGATTTGCTCCATCAGGCGCGCAGCGTCGTCAAAACGTCCGCTGCTGAAGCGGTGTTCGCCCAGCTCGTCCTGGATCACCCGCATCTCTTCGGCCAGCATCTGGCGGAACAGAGATTTGGTCACCGGCTTACCGTTGCTGAGCGTTTTTTGATGGTGGATCCACTGCCAGATGGAGGTACGTGAGATCTCCGCCGTCGCGGCATCTTCCATCAGGCCGTAGATAGGTACACAGCCGTTGCCGGAGATCCACGCTTCGATGTACTGGACCGCGACGCGGATATTGGCACGCATGCCCTCTTCCGTACGCTCGCCCGCGCACGGTGCCAGCAGCTGTTCTTCAGCCGTTGGGGCATCGTCTTCACGCGTGACGAACAGCTGATTTTTATTGTCGCCGAGAACGCGGTTGAAGACCTCCATCGCCGTATCGGCCAGGCCGGGATGGGCAATCCACGTGCCGTCGTGACCGTTACGGGCTTCAAGCTCTTTATCGGCTTTCACCTTGTTGAGCACCTGATTGTTCCGCTCTGCGTCTTTGCTCGGGATAAAAGCCGCCATGCCGCCCATCGCAAAGGCGCCGCGCTTGTGGCAGGTTTTGATCAGCAGACGCGAGTAGGCGCTCAGGAACGGTTTATCCATGGTCACGACCTGGCGATCCGGCAGCACGCGATCGGGATAGTTTTTCAGGGTTTTGATGTAGCTGAAAATATAGTCCCAGCGTCCGCAGTTCAGGCCGACGATGTGGTCGCGCAGGGCGTGCAGAATTTCATTCATCTGGAACACGGCAGGCAGCGTTTCAATCAGCAGGGTGGCCTTGATGGTACCGCGCGGCAGATTGAAACGATCTTCCGCGTAGCTGAAGACCTCGCTCCACCAGGCCGCTTCCTGCCAGGCCTGCGTTTTTGGCAGATAGAAATAAGGGCCGCTGCCTTTTGCCAGCAGATTCTTGTAGTTGTGGAAGAAATAGAGCGCGAAATCAAACAGGCTGCCCGGAATGGCTTCCCCACGCCAGGTGACATGTTTTTCAGGCAGGTGCAGGCCGCGTACGCGACAGATCAGCACCGCCGGGTTCGGTTTGAGCTGGTAAATTTTGCCGGCTTCGTTGGTATAGCTGATGGTGCCGTTCACGGCGTCGCGCAGGTTGATCTGCCCCTCGATGACCTTACGCCAGTCCGGCGCCAGTGAGTCTTCAAAATCGGCCATAAAGACTTTAACGTTGGCGTTCATGGCGTTGATCACCATTTTGCGCTCTACCGGACCGGTGATCTCAACGCGACGATCCTGTAAATCTTCAGGGATGCCGCGGATTTTCCACTCACTGCGACGAATGGAAGCGGTTTCCGAAATGAAGCCAGGCAACTTGCCATCGTCAATTTCCTGCTGCTGATGAATGCGTGCCGCCAGCAGCTTATTACGCTGCGGCGTAAAGCGAGTCACCAGTTCAGTCAGAAATTCTACCGCTTCCGCCGTCAAAACCTGCCGTTCTTGCTCGCCATACGGCTGGGTAAAGGCCAGTTCATCGACCGTCGTTGCCTGTTGAGTCATTACTCTGCTCCTCATCAAAGATCCAAAATCACGCCCCCGATGCGAACGAAAGATCGTTGGGTAGTTTTCGCTCAGCAGAATTAAGACTATCTATATTTTTTCTAAAATCAAAAACAATTTCCATTTTAATTAATAATTGCAATTAATTAATTGATTTTATTGAGATTAAAGTTTAATTGAACGGTGAGTGACATTTCGGAAATAAAAAAGGCACCCGAAGGTGCCTGATTTGAATAGCTGAAACGCTTTAGGATCGTTTAGTGCAGAAGATTACTCCAGCGTCGGATTCATGTGACGCAGATCGTATGGCGTTATCTGGTAGACGTAATAGTTGAGCCAGTTAGTGAAAAGCAAATTCCCGTGGCTGCGCCAGGTTGCTCTCGGTTTGTTTTGCGGGTCGTCTTTCGGGAAATAGTTGTACGGTACATCCGGATTTAGACCCGCTTCGACATCACGGAAATACTCTGACGCAAGGGTATGCGGATCGTACTCAGGATGCCCGGTCACGAATGCAATGCGTTTATCTTTGCTGGCAAACAGATAAGCATCTCCATCTTCCGTTTCGGCCAGGATCTCCAGATCGGTGTAATCACGAATCAGCTGGGCCGGGAAATCGGCGTAGCGAGAATGCGGGGCCAGGAAAGAGTCATCGAAACCACGCGTCAGCAAAGCGTGCGGGTGAAGAATGTGGTGTTCGTAGACGCCGGAGAGCTTTTCAGTGCGGGTTTGCTTGGGGATGCCATAAAGAATATTCAGCGCGGCTTGTACCGCCCAACAGACAAACAATGTGGACGTGACGTGATCTTTTGCCCACTCCAGAACCTGTTTGATCTGCGGCCAATAGGCGACATCATTAAATTCAACCAGACCGAGCGGCGCGCCGGTCACGATCAGTCCGTCGAAGTTTTCCCCCTGAATATCATCGAAGTTACAGTAGAAGTTGTTCAGATGCTCAGAAGGCGTGTTACGTGACTCACGGGCATCGATTCGCAGCAGCTGAATATCAACCTGCAGAGGGGAGTTCGACAGAAGACGCAGGAACTGGTTTTCTGTTTCGATCTTTTTTGGCATCAGATTGAGAATAAGCACCTTCAGCGGGCGAATTTCCTGACCTGTCGCACGCGAAGCCGTCATGACGAAGACGTTTTCTTCACGCAAGAAATTGACGGCTGGTAGCTCGTCCTGCACCCGAATCGGCATAACTTTATATCCTCACAGCATACGTATAAACGTTTAGACATCCAGACAGCTAACGATACCGAGAAATGGTTTGAATGTCGAGTCTGCAAGCAGAAGGTGAGAAAGTTTCAAGGAGGGGATGGGTGCGGTTTCACTTGCCCGATGGCGCTGCGCTTACCGGGCCTACAAAGCCACTCGGCATGATTTCTGACGCACAAAGCAAAAAACCCCGCACCT
>NZ_JAWNFK010000024.1:214685-218099 GCF_034107965.1 Enterobacter sp. 61D5 | reverse complement strand
CATCAGACCGCACCTAGCGCACGGCCTGTGCAATCCACGCCGACAGCTCCCGCAGCTCATTTTCCTGCTCCGGGAAATCTCCGATCAACGCGTCGCATTCCTGCTGCAGCATATCCGCCCTGTACAAACAGCCCTGCAAACGTGCCGCCAGCGCCTCTAACGGTGCCGGGTTCAGGCTATCGGTAAACACCTGCGTGCGGGTGATATGGCCTTTCTCAACGTCAAAATGCAGCTCCACGCCGCCCCAGGTAAAACGCTCGTCCAGCAGATGGGAAAACGCAGGAGCCTGACCGAAGTTCCACTCCCAGCTGCTCTGGCGGGCGAAGGTTTCGGCGAAGTTGGGCAGGTCCGGGATTTTTTCAGGGGAGATGACTTCTGCTTCCACGCGCTCGCCGTAATGTTCAAAGAACGCGTCACGGATGGCATCGCAAATCAGCTCGTGCGTGATCCCCGGCAGCAGTTCCACCAGATTTGCCACGCGACCGCGTACGGAGGTAATTCCTTTGGCCTGGAGCTTTTTCTTATCCGGATTCAGGTAGTNNCAGCGTTCAGCAACAGGGTGCCGTGGTGGAAGCCGCGATCCATCGTTTCGCGGTAGGCGGAGCCGGAGACCTTCCGGTCGCCCTCGGGGGTTTTCACCACCAGATCGTTACGCCCGGACGCTTCCGCCGTCACGCCGAGTGAATTGAGCGCGTTGAGGACGATGGACGTTGAGATGGTTTTATCGTATTCCGGTTTGCCCGCCATAAAGGTAAAGCAGGTATTGCCCAGATCGTGAAACACCGCGCCGCCGCCGCTGCTGCGGCGCGCGAGACGGACGTTGTCCTCTTCCATGCGCCGGGTGTTGCACTCTTTCCACGGGTTTTGCGCGCGGCCGATGACCACCGTATCGGCGTTCCGCCAGAGAAACAGTACGCGCTGGGTGGCGGGCATCTGGCGGAAGATGCACTCTTCTACCGCGAGATTAAACCAGGGATCGTAAGAGTCAGAGATAAGCAGGCGTAACGTCGTCATGGCAAAGTTCCTTTTCCGAATCGTTCGCCTACTTTATCACTAATCTTTCTTCTCGCTCTCTTCGTCTTCGGGGACGGATTTGCTGGCGGTCAGCAGGAACGGGGATTGCTGCCAGCGCGAGCGCTTGCCGCGAAGCAGGGTGCGCGCCAGCACAACGCCGATGGCGAGTGAAAGCAGCAGCATCAGGCGCAGAATATTGGTGGTATTATCGACCTGTTTGGCTTCAGTAGGCAGGGTGTGGGTATCGAGGGTCAGGCGCAGATAGCCCAGTGGGCCATTCTTCCCCTGAATAGGTTCGACAATCTGCTGGTTAAAGTAGCCCCCGGCTTTTTTCCCGTCCAGCGCCAGCCTGTCGCGCACGTCGACGTGCTCGCCCGCGCGGGCAATCAGGTTGCCTTGCTCATCATAGACGCCAGCATCAAGAATGCGGCTGTTCTCCGTGAGCAGGCGTAAAACCTGGCCTATCCGCTTATCGTCCGGCGTTTCGGTACGCATGGACGGCGCGACGTTGAGCGTCACCTGGCGCGCCAGCGTGCGGGCCAGCTCTTCAAACTGCGGGTTACGTTGCCGTTGATGGTTCTGGCTAAACCACGATGCCCCTTGCATCAGCACCACTAGTAGTGCGAGACAGGAAAGGACAATCACGGCGCGATGAAGCCGGAATTTCAGTTTTGCGCGAGCCATATTCCACCTGCTGAAAATTTACGGCTTAATGTTGCCAGAAGTGATGGTTACAGGGTAGCCTCATGCGTTATTTTCCCTCTGCAACCTTCCGGCGCGAACGAAATTACAGGAGCTTTAATGCCGAACATTACCTGGTGTGACCTGCCAACGGATGTCTCTTTATGGCCAGGATTGCCGCTCTCTTTAAGTGGCGATGAGGTGATGCCTCTGGATTACCACGCCGGTCGTAGCGGCTGGCTCCTCTACGGACGCGGTCTGGATAAGCAACGCCTGACTCAGTATCAAAGCAAGCTGGGTGCGGCAATGGTCATCGTCGCCGCCTGGTGCGTGGAAGACTACCAGGTTATTCGCCTGGCGGGTTCCCTGACGCAGCGCGCAACGCGTCTGGCGCATGACGCGGGGCTGGACGTCGCGCCGCTGGGCAAAATTCCGCACCTGAAAACTCCGGGCCTGTTGGTGATGGACATGGACTCTACCGCCATTCAGATCGAGTGTATCGACGAGATTGCGAAGCTGGCGGGCAGCGGCGAGCTGGTGGCGGAAGTTACCGAACGTGCGATGCGCGGCGAGCTGGACTTCACCGCCAGCCTGAGACAGCGCGTGGCGACCCTGAAAGGGGCCGATGCCAACATTCTGCGCCAGGTGCGCGACGTGCTGCCGCTGATGCCAGGGCTGACGCAGCTGGTGCTGAAGCTACAGTCCCTCGGCTGGAAAGTAGCGATCGCCTCCGGTGGGTTCACCTTCTTCGCGGATTATCTGCGGGAAAAACTGCATCTGACCACCGTGGTGGCCAATGAGCTGGAGATCATGGACGGCAAGCTGACCGGACAGGTGATCGGCGATATCGTGGATGCCCAGTACAAAGCCAATACGCTGACGCGCCTCGCGGAAAAATATGAAATTCCGGTTGTCCAGACCGTCGCTATCGGGGACGGCGCGAACGACCTGCCGATGATCAAAGCGGCCGGCCTGGGTATTGCCTACCATGCCAAGCCAAAAGTGAATGAAAAGACGGAAGTCACTATCCGTCACGCTGACCTGATGGGAGTGTTCTGCATTCTCTCCGGCAGCCTTAATCAGAAATAACGAGGTAAACCGTGGCGAAAGCTCCAAAACGCGCATTTGTCTGTAATGAATGTGGTGCGGATTATCCGCGCTGGCAGGGGCAATGCAGCGCCTGTCATGCCTGGAACACCATCACCGAAGTGCGTGGTGTGGCGGCTTCGCCGAGCGTGGCCCGTAACGAGCGCCTGAGCGGCTATGCCGGTAACGCGGGCGTGGCGAAGGTGCAAAAACTTTCGGACATCAGCCTCGAAGAGCTGCCGCGCTTCTCCACCGGCTTTAAAGAGTTTGACCGCGTGCTCGGCGGCGGCGTAGTGCCGGGCAGCGCGATTCTTATCGGCGGTAACCCGGGCGCGGGCAAGTCAACCCTGCTGCTGCAAACGCTCTGCAAGCTCGCCGAACAGATGAAAACCCTGTACGTCACGGGGGAAGAGTCCCTGCAGCAGGTGGCGATGCGCGCTCACCGCCTCGGCCTGCCGACCAGCAACCTGAACATGCTCTCCGAAACCAGCATCGAGCAGATCTGCATGATCGCTGAAGAAGAGCAGCCGAAGCTGATGGTGATCGACTCCATCCAGGTGATGCACATGGCGGACATTCAGTCCTCGCCGGGCAGCGTCGCGCAGGTGCGTGAAACCGCGGCTTACCTGACGC
>NZ_JAWNFK010000024.1:0-214634 GCF_034107965.1 Enterobacter sp. 61D5 | reverse complement strand
GACGGCTCGCTGGCCGGGCCGAAGGTGCTGGAACACTGTATCGACTGCTCCGTAATGCTCGATGGCGACGCGGACTCCCGCTTCCGTACCCTGCGCAGCCACAAGAACCGCTTTGGCGCGGTGAACGAACTGGGCGTGTTTGCCATGACCGAACAGGGGCTGCGCGAAGTCAGCAACCCGTCGGCCATCTTCCTGAGCCGCGGCGATGAGATCACGTCCGGCAGCTCGGTGATGGTGCTATGGGAAGGGACGCGCCCGCTGCTTGTCGAAATTCAGGCGCTGGTGGACGTGTCGATGATGGGCAACCCGCGGCGCGTGGCGGTCGGTCTGGAACAGAACCGTCTGGCGATCCTGCTGGCGGTGCTGCACCGTCACGGCGGGCTGCAGATGGCGGATCAGGACGTCTTCGTTAACGTGGTCGGCGGCGTCAAAGTCACGGAGACCAGCGCAGACCTGGCGCTGCTGCTGGCGATGGTCTCCAGCCTGCGCGACAGACCGCTGCCGCAGGATCTGGTGGTCTTCGGCGAAGTGGGCCTCGCCGGGGAAATCCGTCCGGTACCCAGCGGGCAGGAGCGTATCTCCGAGGCGGCAAAACACGGCTTCCGCCGGGCGATCGTTCCCGCCGCCAACGTGCCGAAAAAGATCCCGGAAGGGATGCAGGTATTTGGCGTGAAAAAACTCGCAGATGCGTTAAATGTCTTTGACGACTTATAATTACGTAAATTTGATTTTGCAGGAGGCACCGTAATTTATGTCATCATTTGACTACATCAAGACCGCAATCCGCCAGAAGGGCTGCACTCTGCAGCAGGTGGCGGATGCCAGCGGCATGACCAAAGGCTACCTGAGCCAGCTGCTGAACGCCAAAATCAAAAGCCCCAGCGCGCAGAAGCTGGAAGCGCTGCACCGCTTTCTGGGGCTGGAGTTCCCGCGTATGCAAAAGAACATCGGCGTGGTGTTCGGCAAGTTTTACCCCTTGCATACCGGACATATCTATCTGATCCAGCGCGCCTGTAGCCAGGTTGACGAGCTGCACATCATCATGGGCTACGACGAAACCCGTGACCGCCAGCTGTTTGAAGACAGTGCCATGTCGCAGCAGCCCACCGTGCCGGACCGCCTGCGCTGGCTGCTCCAGACCTTTAAGTATCAGAAAAATATTCGTATTCATGCCTTTAACGAAGAGGGTATGGAGCCTTATCCGCACGGCTGGGACGTGTGGAGCAACGGCATCAAAGCGTTTATGGAAGAGAAGGGCATTGCGCCTAACTGGATCTACACCTCTGAAGAGTCCGACGCGCCGCAGTTCCGCGAGCATCTGGGTATCGAGACGGTGCTGATCGACCCGAAACGTACCTTTATGAACATCAGCGGGGCGCAGATCCGTGAAAACCCGTTCCGCTACTGGGATTACATTCCGACCGAAGTGAAGCCGTTCTTTGTGCGCACGGTAGCTATTCTTGGCGGCGAGTCGAGCGGTAAATCAACGCTGGTCAACAAGCTGGCAAACATCTTCAACACTACCAGCGCGTGGGAGTACGGACGCGATTATGTCTTCTCGCACCTTGGCGGCGATGAGATGGCGCTGCAGTATTCCGACTACGACAAAATCGCGCTCGGTCATGCCCAGTACATTGATTTTGCGGTCAAATACGCCAACAAAGTGGCGTTTATCGATACCGATTTCGTGACCACGCAGGCGTTCTGTAAAAAATACGAAGGGCGCGAGCACCCGTTCGTGCAGGCGCTGATTGACGAATACCGCTTTGACCTGGTGATCCTGCTGGAGAACAACACCCCGTGGGTCGCTGACGGCATGCGCAGCCTCGGCAGCTCCGTGGACAGGCGGGAATTCCAGTCCATGCTGGTGGAGATGCTCAACGAAAACAACGTTGAGTTTGTGCATGTGGAAGAGTCGGACTACGACTCCCGCTTCCTGCGCTGCGTCGAGTTGGTGAAGGAGATGATGGGGGAGCAGGGGTAAAAACTTACCCCTCTCCCGGCCCTCCCTGTGGGAGAGGGCCGGGAGAGGGCATCAAACCACTCAGAACTCAACCACCACTTTCCCCCGCATATGTCCCTCCAGCACTTTACGGTGCGCCTCGGTAATGCTTTCCACGCTCAGCCCGTGCAGCGTTTCGCTGAGCGAACTTTCCACCACGCCGTTATCCACCAGTTTTGCCACCTCATTGAGGATCTCACCCTGACGCGCCATATCCGCGGTCTGGTACATGCTGCGGGTGTACATAAATTCCCAGTGCAGGGCGGCGGATTTGGACTTCAGCTTGTCCTGGTTCAGCGGACGTTCATTCTCAACGATGGAGCAGATATGCCCCTGCGGCGCAATCAGTTCGCAGACCGCATCCCAGTGCCCGTCGGTATCGTTGAGGATAAAAATGTAATCCACAAAGGTCAGCCCCTGTTTCGCCAGCTCGCCTTTCAGGTCGCGGTAGTTGACGACAACGTCAGCCCCGCGTTCACGGCACCAGCGGGCGGAATCTTCTCTTGATGCCGTCGCGATGATTTTCACCTTGCTGCTGTGCTTCGCAAAGGGGATCGCCAGCGATCCCACTCCGCCCGCGCCGCCAATGATCAGCAGCGTTTTATCCGCCCCGGCATCCTGAATGTTCAGCCGCTCGAATAATCCTTCCCAGGCAGTAAGGGCGGTCAGAGGCAACGCGGCAGCCGCTGCCCAGCCGAGGCTGGCAGGCTTATGCCCGACAATCCGCGCATCGATCAGCTGATGCGTGGTGTTGCTGCCCGGGCGGGTGATGTCGCCCGCATACCACACTTCATCCCCCGGTTTGAATCCGGTCACGCTAGCCCCCACGGCTTTGACGATCCCGCTGGCATCCCACCCGAGGATGCGCGGCTCATTCAACCCGTTCCTGGCAATGCCTGCGTGGACTTTGGTATCGACCGGGTTTACGGAGACGGCCTTCACCTCCACCAGCAGATCGTGCTCGCCGGGCTGCGGCATCGGCGGGGTGATTTCAATGAAGGTGGACGGATTTTCTGGGTTAACGGCAATGGCTTTAACAGACATGGTGTGCTCCTCAATGGAATGCGTTTTGTTGAGGCTAGTCTATAAAGTGGACAGCTGCGTGATAAGATGGACAATCGAGAACTCAGCGTTCGTACAGGATGAACAATCATGTTTAAACAGCTGCAGGATATGGCGCTTTTCGCGCTGGTGGCGGAGATGGGAAGCTTTACCGCGGCGGCGCAGAAGGCCGAACTGCCGAAATCCAGCGTTAGTCAGCGAATTAGCCAGCTGGAGCAGCAGGTGGGTATCCGCCTGCTGAACCGCACCACGCGCAGGATCAGCCTCACGTTTGCGGGCGAGCACTATCTGGTGCACTGTCGTGAGATGCTGGCGGCCAGCGAGCGGGCAGAGTATGCCATTCAGCGCCTGCGCGAAAACCCCAGCGGGCGGCTGCGCATCACCTGTCCGGCGGGGATAGGGGCGACGCTGCTGGCGCACATGAATGCCGAGTTCCAGCTTTGCTATCCTGACGTTTCGCTGGATGTGTCGATTTCTGATGATGTGGTGGATCTGGTCGAGGCCGGTTTTGACGTAGCGCTGCGCACCGGTAAGCCGCAGGACTCCTCCCTGATTGGCCGGATGATCGGGCACTGCCCGCGCTACATGCTGGCCTCGCCGGACTATCTGGCGCGTCGGGAGCCGCTGACGCATCCCCGCCAGCTGGTGGAGCACCGCTGCATTACGCACCGGGCGTGGTCGGAGTGGCTTCTGCGAAGCGAGAGCGAGGATTACCGCTACCTGCCGGATAACGCGCACATGACCGATAATCTGGTATACGCCCGCGAGTGTGCGATTGCCGGTGCAGGGATCACGCTCTTACCCGCATTTCTGCTGGAAGATAAAATTGAAAAAGGTGCGCTGGTTCAGGTGCTGCCGGAGTGGAATGTTGAAGGTAACGATCTGTGGCTGGCCTATCCGAGCCGCAAGCTGAATTCGCCCGCGCTGATGAGCTATATCGAGTTTGCGATGCAGTTTGACGAGGTGAAGCGGTATTACGTGGGTGGCTGAGTTTGTGCCGCCTGATATCCTCATCCTGGCCCTCTCCCACGGGGAGAGGGTACAAACATAAAAAACGGCAACCGAGGTTGCCGTTTTGCTTTTATTTCGCGATACGCTTGTACTTAATACGCTTCGGCTCCAGCGCGTCGGCGCCCAGCGTGCGTTTCTTGTACTCTTCGTATTCGGTGAAGTTACCTTCGAAGAACTCCACTTTACCTTCGTCCTGGTAGTCCAGGATGTGGGTCGCGATACGGTCCAGGAACCAGCGGTCGTGCGAGATAACCATCGCGCAGCCCGGGAACTCCAGCAGGGCGTTTTCCAGCGCGCGCAGGGTTTCGATATCCAGGTCGTTGGTTGGTTCATCGAGCAGCAGAACGTTACCGCCCACCTGCAGCAGCTTCGCCAGGTGCAGACGACCACGCTCACCGCCGGACAGCTCGCCCACGCGTTTGCCCTGGTCGGTGCCTTTGAAGTTAAAGCGGCCAACATAGGCGCGGCTTGGCATCTCTGTGTTGCCGATACGCATGATATCCAGACCGCCGGAGACTTCTTCCCACACGGTTTTGCTGTTATCCATCGCGTCACGGAACTGGTCAACGGAGGCCAGCTTCACGGTTTCACCCAGGGTGATAGAGCCGCTGTCAGGCTGTTCCTGACCGGACATCATGCGGAACAGGGTCGATTTACCCGCGCCGTTCGGACCGATGATCCCGACGATAGCGCCTTTCGGTACGGAGAAGGTCAGGTCGTCGATCAGCAGACGGTCGCCGTAGGACTTACGCAGGTTGGTAACTTCAACCACTTTATCCCCCAGACGTGCTCCAGGCGGAATAAACAGTTCGTTGGTTTCGTTACGTTTCTGGTATTCGGTGTTGTTCAGCTCTTCGAAGCGTGCCAGACGGGCTTTGCCCTTAGACTGACGGCCTTTCGCGCCCTGACGAACCCACTCCAGCTCTTTCTCGATAGACTTACGACGCGCCGCTTCCTGAGAAGCTTCCTGCGCCAGACGCTGATCTTTCTGCTCCAGCCAGGAAGAGTAGTTGCCTTCCCACGGAATACCTTCACCGCGGTCCAGCTCCAGGATCCAGCCAGCGACGTTGTCGAGGAAGTAACGGTCGTGGGTAATCGCCACAACGGTGCCTTCGAAGTCGTGCAGGAAGCGCTCCAGCCACGCCACGGATTCTGCATCCAGGTGGTTAGTCGGTTCGTCGAGCAGCAGCATGTCTGGTTTTTCCAGCAGCAGGCGGCACAGCGCCACGCGGCGGCGTTCACCCCCGGAGAGGTTCGCGATTTTCGCATCCCAGTCCGGCAGACGCAGGGCATCTGCCGCGCGCTCCAGCTGCACGTTCAGGTTGTGACCGTCGTGCGCCTGGATGATCTCTTCATACTTGCCCTGTTGCGCGGCCAGCTTGTCGAAGTCCGCATCCGGCTCGGCGTATTTGGCATACACTTCATCCAGACCTTTCAGCGCGTTAACCACTTCGGATACCGCTTCTTCAACGGATTCGCGAACGGTGTGTTCCGGGTTCAGCTGAGGTTCCTGCGGCAGGTAACCAATCTTGATGCCAGGCTGCGGACGGGCTTCACCTTCGATGTCTGTATCAATGCCGGCCATGATGCGCAGCAGGGTGGACTTACCGGCACCGTTGAGACCCAGAACACCGATTTTTGCGCCCGGGAAGAAGCTCAGCGAGATATTTTTAAGAATATGACGTTTCGGCGGGACAACTTTGCCGACACGATGCATGGTATAAACGAATTGAGCCACGTTGGACTTCGCCTCTTTTATCGTAATGAGAAGGAATTTCAGCCTCGAAGTGTAGCCTTTTTCACGTCCTAATCCCAGCCAGGAACGTCGGGAGTGTTAAAACGCGCAAGAAAGGTAAAAAAGTGTCCATGACGTGGCGCGTTGAAGGATGCCTGGTTAGCATAAGTTAATTAGACTTTGACGTGGCAAGACGCTGCAATTGACGAAAAAACAATGAGGAAGAGCTTGTGGAAAAAGCCAAACGGGTGGTCTGGCGTCTGCTGGCTGCCAGCGTATGCGTAATGGCGGTAAGCCAGGCGGTGCATGCCGATTCACTGGATGAACAACGTAACCGCTACGCCCAGATTAAACAGGCGTGGGACAACAAGCAGATGGATACCGTGCAGGCGCTGATGCCGACGCTAAAGGATTATCCTCTGTATCCGTATCTGGAGTATCGCCAGATTACGGACGACCTGATGAACCAGCCTACCGTCACCGTGAATAACTTCATTCAGGCGAACCCGACCCTGCCGCCTGCCCGAAACCTCCAGTCTCGCTTTGTGAATGAGCTGGCGCGTCGCGAAGACTGGCGCGGCCTGCTGGCGTTTAGCCCTGAGAAGCCGAATGCCACCGAAGCCCAGTGTAACTATTACTACGCGAAATGGGCGACCGGCCAGCAGGAAGAGGCCTGGGCCGGGGCGAAAGAGCTCTGGCTGACCGGAAAAAACCAGCCGAACGCCTGTGATTCCCTGTTTAGCGCGTGGCGCGCTTCCGGCAAGCAGGATCCGCTGTCCTACCTTGAGCGCATCCGTCTGGCGATGAAAGCCGGTAACACGCGTCTGGTGACCACGCTGGCGGGGCAGATGCCGTCCGATTACCAGACGATCTCCACGGCGGTTATCTCGCTGGCAAACGATCCGAACAGCGTGCTGACCTTTGCCCGCAGTACGGGCGCGACCGATTTTACCCGCCAGATGGCGGCGGTGGCCTTTGCCAGCGTGGCGCGTGACGATGTGGAAAACGCGCGGCTGATGATCCCGCAGCTGGTGCAGGCGCAGCAGCTCAATGAGGAGCAAACCCAGGAGCTGCGCGACATTGTGG
This sequence comes from Enterobacter sp. 61D5, assembly GCF_034107965.1. Lineage (NCBI taxonomy): Bacteria > Pseudomonadati > Pseudomonadota > Gammaproteobacteria > Enterobacterales > Enterobacteriaceae > Enterobacter > Enterobacter sp. 61D5. The sequence continues at coordinate 207,738 of NZ_JAWNFK010000024.1, read as the reverse complement.
CGTGGCGACTGATGGGCACCGATGTGACCGATGAACAGGCGCGCTGGCGTGACGATGCGATTATGCGTTCGAATTCTACGTCGCTGGTGGAACGCCGCGTGCGCATGGCGCTGGGCACGGGCGATCGTCGTGGGCTCAATACCTGGCTCGCGCGTTTGCCAATGGAGGCCAAAGAGAAAGACGAATGGCGCTACTGGCAGGCCGACCTGCTGATGGAGCGCGGCCGTGATGATGAAGCCAAAGATATCCTCCATACGCTGATGCAGCAGCGCGGGTTTTACCCAATGGCTGCCGCGCAGCGTCTGGGCGAGGAATACACCTTCCGTATAGATAAAGCGCCTGCCAACGCGAACCCGGCGCTGACGCAGGGGCCAGAAATGGCGCGCGTTCGCGAGCTGATGTACTGGAATATGGATAACACCGCGCGCAGCGAGTGGGCGAATCTGGTGACCAGCCGCACCACCGATGAGAAAGCCCAGCTTGCCCGCTATGCGTTTGATAATCACTGGTGGGATCTCAGCGTGCAGGCGACGATCGCCGGCAAGCTCTGGGATCATCTGGAAGAGCGTTTCCCGCTGGCGTACAAAGATCTTTTCGATCGCTATACCAGCGGCAAAGATATCCCGCAAAGCTACGCGATGGCGATTGCCCGTCAGGAGAGCGCGTGGAACCCGAAAGTCCGTTCCCCGGTGGGCGCCAGCGGCCTGATGCAGATTATGCCAGGCACGGCGACGCACACGGTGAAGATGTTTAATATTCCGGGGTACAGCAGTCCGTCGCAGCTTCTGGATCCGGATACCAACATCAACATCGGTACCAGCTATCTCCAGTACGTGTATCAGCAGTTCGGCAATAACCGCATCTTCTCTTCGGCGGCGTATAACGCGGGGCCAGGACGCGTGCGCACCTGGCTCGGCAACAGCGCCGGACGCATCGACGCGGTAGCGTTTGTGGAGAGCATCCCGTTCTCGGAAACGCGCGGCTACGTGAAGAACGTGCTGGCCTATGACGCTTACTATCGCTACTTCATGGGGCAGAAAGATACCCTGATGAGCGATGCCGAGTGGCAGAGACGTTACTGATCGGCGTGGGTTGTGTTATGCTGTACTCGCTAAAGAGTACAAGAGGCAGCATAACATGACCCAGCATTCCCCGTATTCCTCGGCAATGGCCGAACAACGTCATCTGGAGTGGCTTCGTTTTGTGGAGCTGCTGCGTCAGTCTTACGAACAGGATCTGCATTTACCCCTGATGCAGCTGATGCTCACGCCGGACGAGCGTGAGGCGCTGGGCACGCGCGTGCGGATCATTGAAGAGCTGCTGCGCGGCGAGATGAGCCAGCGCGAGCTGAAAAATGAGCTCGGCGCGGGCATTGCAACGATCACCCGCGGCTCAAACAGCCTGAAGTCGGCCCCGGTTGAGCTGCGCCAGTGGCTGGAAGCGGTATTGCTGAAAAATGCCGGATGACGGCTTTTCTTTATCCGGCCAACAAACTTACCGATAAATCGCGTTATGGAACGGGCTTAACGCCAGAATCACGGCCTGGTGGTAAACGCCTGAACGCGTCAGCGCGCCTGCGGTAAAGACGCCAATTGCCCCTTCTTTACGGCCAATCTCATCGATTCCGGTGTACTGCGACATCACCGGCCCGAGCGCTTCACCCGCACGGACTTTTTCCAGAATGACCTCCGGCAGCGGCAGGGTGGCCGAACGCGCTTCACCGCGCTGCTCGCGGCTTTCAATCACCACCCAGCTAAAGGTTGCGCCTTCGTCGATACCTGCTTCAATCGCTACCCAAAAATCAGCATTCGGTGCGGCGGCCTTAGCGTTTGCCACGCGATTTCGTGCGCCAGCGCGCGTTTCCTCGCTGCCAAACGGCTGTTCAGGAACGCCACTCTCGACGCCGATGGCCTCAATATGGCAGGATCCTGCGCCGAAGATCTCGTCAAATGCCCTTAGAATTGCCTGAATTTTGGCAGGATTAGTGGTAGCAGAGACAACATGGTGCATAATTAAGCTCGATTCAAAAAAAACTCATCGCAGTATAACGGAAAAAAAGCATGTTACAGGTATACCTTGTTCGCCACGGTGAAACGCAGTGGAACGCCGAGCGACGTATTCAAGGCCAGTCAGACAGTCCTCTCACCGAGAAGGGTGTGCAGCAAGCGTGGCAGGTGGCGGAACGCGCCAGAACGCTGGGCATTACCCACGTGATTACCAGCGATTTAGGTCGCACACAGCAGACGGCGCGCATCATCGCAGATGCCTGCGGCTGCGACGTCATGCTGGAGCCGCGCCTGCGCGAGCTGGATATGGGCGTGCTGGAAAAACGCCATATCGATACGCTGACGGAAGCGGAGGAGGGCTGGCGCCGCACGCTGGTGAACGGCACCGAAGATGGTCGTATTCCTGAAGGCGAATCCATGCAGGAGCTTAGCGTACGCATGCATGCCGCCCTGGCGGAATGCCTGAAGCTGCCGGCGGGAAGCCGTCCGCTGCTGGTGAGTCACGGGATTGCGTTGGGTTGCCTGGTGAGCACCATTCTGGGGCTACCGGCTTACGCTGAGCGCCGTTTGCGTCTGCGCAACTGCTCGATTTCCCGGATTGATTATCAGGAAAGCGCGTGGCTGGCGTCGGGCTGGGTAGTGGAGATGGCAGGGGACATTTCGCATCTCGATGCCCCTGCGCTTGACGAACTGCAGCGTTAACGACGTATCGGAATTAAGAATTCCATACGCAGATTGATTGGGCCTTCTTCCGGTTTGGCATCCTGCGCCGGGTAGTAGCGCTCAATGTCCTGACCTTTACGGCGATTCAGATTCAGCATCGGCATGCAGGTTCCGTAAACGGTCAGGATAAATTCCTGAACCCCCGTTCCCAGCCCTTCATAGGCGAACATCACGTATTCGCCGCCTTCCAGCACGACAGGCTTCGCACCCTGAATATACCCATTCGCCATCTCTGGCGTCAGCGCGGTGGTGTAGAACACCTCCTGCTCGTCGTCTTTTTCCTGGCTTGGGTGCGTTTCGTTGAGGCCATACAGGATTGGCGGGATCGCCGGCGCGTGGCTCAGGAAGTCGCGCCAGAACTGGACGCGCATCTGATGACGGAACTCAGAAATCTGCTCCAGTGAACAGGAGTAGCTTTGCGTCGTGCCGATCAGATGGGTTTCCGGCAGCGCGACAATTTCATATTTCGGCATCGCGAACTCGCCCAGACGCAGCGGCGGACGCATGCCAAACGAGCTCCAGTCAGGCGAGCGACGATACAGCGCTGGCGTCAACGAGAACTGTTTTTTAAAGGCGCGAGTGAAGGTCTGCTGCGAATCGAAACGATATTGCAGGGCAATATCCAGAATCGGCCGCGCAGTCAGGCGCAATGCCACCGCAGATTTTGATAAACGACGTGCGCGAATATAGGCCCCGATAGCATGACCGGTGACATCCTTGAACATCCTTTGCAGATGCCACTTGGAATAGCCTGCTTTAGCCGCCACATTATCCAGTGACAAAGGCTGGTCGAGATGACCTTCCAGCCAGGTGAGCAGGTCGCGAATAATTCCAGCCTGATCCATATACTATCCTCATCCTTAAAACAGCAGGTGCCTGATAACAGGTTAGCGGATAATAGCATTTTTTGATGTTTTAGCATTCAGTGTTTTTTTTTGCGCATTCATGCTTTTTAGAGCACATTACAGGCAGATATATTCTAATCCTGTGATCTTGCTACATTTTTGTCTAAAGTGTTGAATAATCGCTCAGTGTAATTTTAAAGAATGGTAACAATATGAAATACAAGACTTTGATCTTCACCGCGTTGATGCTGATGGTCGGGCGCGTGGCGCAGGCAGAACAGATTGGCTCCGTCGATACCGTGTTCAAAATGTTCGGCCCGGACCACAAAATCGTGGTGGAGGCGTTTGACGATCCGGACGTGAAAAACGTCACCTGCTACGTCAGCCGCGCGAAAACGGGCGGTATCAAAGGCGGGCTGGGACTGGCGGAAGATACCTCCGATGCGGCGATTTCTTGTCAGCAGGTGGGGCCGGTTGAGTTGAGCGATAAAATTAAAAACGGCAAAGCGCAGGGCGACGTGGTATTCCAGAAACGGACTTCGCTGGTGTTTAAAAAGCTGCAGGTGGTGCGTTTCTATGATGCCAAACGCAACACCCTGGCGTATCTTGCCTACTCTGACAAAGTGGTGGAAGGCTCGCCGAAAAACGCCATCAGCGCGGTGCCGATTATGCCGTGGCATTAATTCAGGGATGAACCATGCAACAACCTGTGGTCTGGCTGGTTGAAGACGAAACCAGTATCGCCGATACGCTGATCTACATGCTTCAGCAGGAAGGATTCGCGGTAAAGGCGTTTGAACGCGGTTTACCCGTGCTGGAGGCGGCGCGGCGGCAGGTTCCGGCGCTCGCCATTCTGGACGTCGGGCTGCCGGACATCAGTGGATTTGAGCTTTGCCGCCAGCTGCTGGCGCAGCATCCCTCACTGCCCGTGCTGTTTCTGACGGCGCGCAGTGATGAGGTAGACAAGCTGCTTGGCCTGGAAATGGGGGCTGATGACTACGTTGCGAAACCTTTCTCCCCTCGTGAAGTCTGCGCCCGGGTGCGGACGATTTTACGGCGCATGCAGAAATCCGCCGCACCATCAGAAACGTTGCGTATCGGGCAGTTTGAACTGAACGAGCCTGCCGCGCGAATTAGCTGGTGCGGTGAAGCACTGCCTCTGACCCGCTACGAATTCTTGCTGCTCAAAACCTTGTTGCAGGCCCCCGGGCGGGTCTTTTCTCGTCAGCAGCTCATGGACAAGGTATGGGGTGAAGACGGCGACAGCTTCGATCGTACCGTGGACACCCACATCAAAACCCTGCGCGCCAAGCTGCGGGCGGTGAACGAGGAACTCTCACCCATCAGCACCCATCGCGGTATGGGCTACAGTCTGGGCCTTTACTGATGCGCATTGGGATGCGGCTATTGCTGGGGTACTTCCTGATCGTGGCAATCGCCGCGTGGTTTGTGCTGTCGATCTTTGTTCAGGAAGTAAAGCCCGGCGTGCGCAGGGCAACCGAAGGCACATTAATCGATACCGCGACCCTGCTGGCTGAAATTGGGCGTGATGATTTGCTTTCGGGCCATGCGCAGCAGGGTAAACTGGCGCAGGCCTTTTCTCAGCTTCATCAGCGCCCTTTCCGCGCCAATATCGGCGGGATTCATAAAGTGCGTAACGAGTACCACGTCTACATGACCGATGCGCAGGGTCGCGTCGTGTTTGATTCCGCCGGTCTGGCCGTGGGGAAAGATTACTCGCGCTGGAACGATGTCTGGCTGACGCTTCGCGGCGAATACGGCGCGCGCAGTACCCAGAGCCATCCCGACGATCCGGAGAGCACGGTGATGTATGTTGCTGCGCCGGTTGTGGAGCAGGGCAAGATTATCGGCGTGCTGTCGGTCGGGAAACCTAACAGCGCGATGGCACCGGTGATCCATCGCAGCGAGCGGCGGATCCTGTGGGCAGGCGGGGCGCTGCTCGGCATTGCCCTGCTAATTGGCCTCGTTGTGGTATGGTGGATCAATCGATCTATCGCGACGTTATCGCGCTATGCCGACTCGGTGACCACGGATACGCCTCTCCCGCTGCCTAATCCTGGCAGCAGCGAACTGCACAAGCTGGCCCAGGCGCTGGAGAAAATGCGCATTCGCCTGGAAGGGAAAAACTACATTGAACACTATGTCCATGCGCTGACCCACGAGCTGAAAAGCCCCATCGCCGCCATACGCGGCGCGGCGGAAATTCTCTCCGAGCAGCCGCCGCCGCAGGTGGCCGCGCGGTTTATCGATAATATTCTGGTGCAAAACGCGCGCATGCAGTCGCTGGTTGAAAAGCTGCTCACCCAGGCGCGGCTTGAAAATCGCGTCGAGATTACGCCTCAGAACGTCCGCGTCGATCTGCTGTTTACGCGTCTTGCCGACGCGCGCTCGGCGCTGCTGGCGGCAAAAGAGATTGGGCTGACCCTCCAGCCCGCTTCGCTTCATGTTGAAGGCGATCCCGATCTGCTCGAACAGGCGCTCGGTAACTTGCTGGATAACGCTATCGATTTTACGCCGCAGGGTGGCGCTATTGAACTGGCGGCCAGGGAAGAGCGGGGGCAGATACAGATTCTCGTCGCCGACAGCGGAAGCGGGATCCCGGATTACGCGCTGGAGCGTATTTTTGAGCGCTTCTATTCCCTGCCGCGCGAGAACGGATTGAAGAGCAGCGGACTCGGGCTGGCGTTTGTCCAGGAGGTGGCGCGTCTGCATCAGGGAGAGATTACATTGCGTAATCGTGATGAAGGCGGCGTGATGGCCACGCTGACGCTTCACCGTCCCTTCACATAACTTCAAACTGACCCCACACGGCCTGGTTACGCTCTCCCCATCACAAAGGAGACGTAATGATGAAATCCCCCCTGTTCTGGAAAGTAAGCACCCTGCTGGGGTGCATCCTGCTGCTGTTAATTCCGCTGTTTATGGTCAGTAATCTGATATCAGAGCGGGAGAGCTATCGCAACGATGTCGAAAATACGCTACGCCAGAGTACCAGCGGGCCGCAAAAGCTGGTCGGCCCGATGATTGCGATTCCGATGACGGAGATCTTTTACAAGATAGAGGACGAGAAGAAGGTCGAATACAAGAAAAGCTATATGCATTTCATTCTGCCGGAATCTCTGGTTGTGGAAGGTAACCAGCGCGTGGAGTCCCGTAATATTGGCATCTACGACGGGCAAATCTGGAACACTGACCTGAAGATAAAAGCGCAGTTTAATGCCGAAGAGCTGAAGCAGCTGAAAGGGGAAACGATCGCGACAGGGCAGCCGTTTATCGTGACGGGCGTTGGCGATGCGCGGGGTATTGGCACGGTCAGTATCTCTAAAATCAATGGTGAGACGCTAAGCGTGGAACCCGGTTCAGGCGTCTACGGGGCGCTTGCTGGGATCCACATCCCGCTGACCGACAAAGCGCTGGAAGCCAAAACGTTTGCGCTTGAGATGTCCCTCAGCCTGGCAGGAACCGGCAGTTTTGCGGTGGTGCCGGTAGGGCGTAATAGCGAAATGACGCTCAACAGCAACTGGCCGCATCCGGGTTTTATGGGCGATTATCTCCCTGTTAAGCATCAAATAGGTGAGTCTGGTTTCCAGGCGAACTGGCAGAGCAGCTGGTTTGCGAATAACCTTGAGAGCTGGTTCTACGACAAGGAGTCGCCGGAGTGGGAGGCACTCCCGGCCTTTAGCGTCACGGTAGCCACGCCCGCCGATCAGTATCAGCTGACTGACCGTGCGATCAAGTACGCCATTTTGCTGATTGCGCTGACGTTTATGGCCTTCTTCGTCTTCGAAACCTTAACCGGATTACGCCTTCACCCAATGCAGTATCTGCTGGTGGGGCTGTCGCTGGTCCTGTTCTATCTGGTGCTGCTGGCGCTGTCTGAACACGTCGGGTTTACGCCAGCCTGGGTTGTTGCAAGCCTGGTTGGCGCAGCGATGAACGGAATGTACCTGCAGGCCGTGCTGAAAAGCTGGAAGCGCAGCGGGCTGTTTGTGCTGGCGCTGCTCGGGCTGGATGTCGTGATGTGGTTCCTGCTGCGTTCGGAGGATAGCGCGCTGCTGTTAGGCTCTGCGGTTCTCGCCCTGGCGCTGTTCGCCGTGATGTACCTGACCCGGCATTTCGACTGGTACTCGCTCTCTCAGCCAAAGCGGGCTGAACCTCCAGCAGAGCCAGATGACGACACGATGCGAATCTGGAAATAAAAAAACGGCGCTAATGCGCCGTTTTTTACTGCATTTACTGCCGGATTACTCCTGCAGGTCACCGCAGAAACGGTACCCTTCGCCGTGGATCGTGGCGATGATTTCCGGCGTATCTGGCGTTGATTCGAAATGCTTACGAATACGACGGATGGTGACGTCTACGGTACGGTCGTGCGGTTTCAGCTCACGGCCGGTCATTTTCTTCAGCAGTTCTGCACGGGACTGAATTTTTCCCGGGTTTTCGCAGAAGTGCAGCATCGCGCGGAATTCACTGCGCGGCAGTTTATACTGCTCACCGTTCGGGCTAATCAGCGAACGGCTATTGATATCAAGTTCCCAGCCGTTGAATTTGTAACTATCAACGCTACGGCGCTCTTCGCTGACCGTACCCAGGTTCATGGTGCGGGACAGCAGGTTGCGTGCACGAATGGTTAACTCGCGAGGGTTGAACGGCTTGGTGATGTAGTCATCCGCACCGATTTCCAGGCCAAGAATTTTATCAACTTCGTTATCACGGCCCGTAAGGAACATTAACGCGACGTTCGCCTGCTCGCGCAGTTCGCGCGCCAGAAGAAGACCGTTTTTGCCCGGCAGGTTAATATCCATGATCACCAGGTTGATATCATTTTCAGAAAGGATCTGATGCATCTCTGCGCCATCGGTCGCTTCAAAGACATCGTAGCCTTCTGCTTCGAAAATGCTCTTTAACGTGTTGCGTGTTACCAACTCGTCTTCAACGATAAGAATGTGCGGGGTCTGCATGTTTGCTACCTAAATTGCCAACTAAATCGAAACAGGAAGTACAAAAGTCCCTGACCTGCCTGATGCATGTCGCAAATTAACATGATCGGCTTAACGTGACTAAAGTACGTAATTGCGTTCTTGATGCACTTTCCATCAACGTCAACAACATCATTAGCTTGGTCTTGGGTACTTTCCCTTTGGACCCGACAGTGTCAAAAACGGCTGTCATCCTAACCATTTTAACAGCAACATAACAGGCTAAGTGACACCAGACACCCAATAAAACTACGCTTCGTTGACATATATCAAGTTCAATTGTAGCACGTTAACAGTTTGATGAAATCATCGTAGCGGAATGCTAGCCTTTGTCACAATTTTTCAATAAACCAACTAGTTGCGGACATTGATTTATAAACGAAGCGAATCCAATCAGAATAGGGTATTCATGTTGCCATTATCATTATAAAACATAGGGATAATAGTGTTCTGTTAACATTCTAACTGATTGTTCAGACAAGGAATAGTTTAGCGTTTTTAATTTGTTATGAAACGCTATTTCGGTGATTTGTGTTGCAATTTTGTAAATTCGCGCTGCGTAATATGTTGAAGTGCATCACATTTTTACCGGCTAACTGATTAAAAAGAGAGCATAAATGCATCTGTCGATTGTACTGGTTGCCCCAGCCAGAGCAGAAAATATAGGCGCTGCCGCGCGTGCCATGAAGACCATGGGTTTTACCGATTTACGTATTGTGGACAGCACGGCTCATCTGGAGCCTGCGGCACGTTGGGTGGCACATGGTTCAGGCGATATTCTCGATAATATAACCACTTACGCGACGCTTGCTGATGCGCTGCACGACATCTCTTTTACCGTTGCGACCACCGCGCGCAGCCGGGCGAAGTTCCATTACTATGCCACTCCAGCGGAGCTGGTGCCGATGCTGAGTGAGAAAAGCCAGTGGCTGGATAAAGCCGCGCTGGTGTTTGGTCGCGAGGATTCCGGATTAACCAACGAAGAGCTGGAGCTGGCGGACGTTCTTACCGGTGCGCCGATGGTAGCCGATTATCCCTCCCTGAATTTGGGCCAGGCGGTCATGGTCTACTGCTATCAATTAGCCTCCTTAATACAAATCCCCCAACCTCAGGCTGAAGGGGCAAATGAAAATCAGCTGGCTGCGCTGCGGGCACGCGTTGAGCAACTGTTGTCTCAGCTGGGGGTAGCGGACGATCAGAAAATGGCTGACTGGCTGCAGCAGCGTTTGGGCCGTCTTGAGCAGCGGGACACCGCAATGCTGCACCGTTTGCTGCACGATATTGAAAAAAAATTAGCGGAGTAAAATCCTGTCATAATTTTTTACTATGGAGAATAAGTCTGTCCTGATGGGTTGCATATGGGCGAATCGGATGAAAATAAATCTGCAAACAGCGGGAGGTGAGAGTCTCCCGAATTGTGATCAAATTAAAAATTCGTTGACTTAAGGTGCCCGATCCTTTAACCCTAAAAGAATACAGGACAGACAGATAATAATGACAGAGTACACAACATCCATGAAACGCATCAGCATCACCACCATTACCACAACCATCATCATTACCACAGGTAACGATGCGGGCTGACGCGTACAGGAAAAACAAAAAAAAGCCCGCACCTGAACAGTGCGGGCTTTTTTTTCGGCTAAAGGAAACGAGGTAGAACCATGCGAGTGTTGAAGTTCGGCGGTACATCAGTGGCAAATGCAGAACGTTTTCTGCGTGTTGCCGATATCCTGGAAAGCAACGCCAGGCAGGGGCAGGTTGCTACCGTGCTCTCTGCCCCGGCAAAAATCACGAACCATCTGGTGGCGATGATTGAAAAAACCATCGGTGGCCAGGATGCACTCCCGAACATCAGCGACGCAGAACGTATCTTCGCTGATTTATTGCAAGGGCTGGCAGAGGCGCTGCCTGGCTTCCCGCACGCTCAGCTGAAGTCCTTCGTTGAGCAGGAATTCGCGCAAATCAAACATGTCCTGCACGGCATCAGCCTTCTCGGCCAGTGCCCGGACAGCGTCAACGCGGCGCTGATCTGCCGGGGCGAAAAACTCTCTATCGCCATCATGGCCGGCGTGCTGGAAGCGCGCGGCCATAGCGTGACCGTAATCGATCCGGTTGAAAAACTGCTGGCGGTGGGCCACTACCTCGAATCCACCGTTGATATTGCCGAATCAACCCGCCGTATCGCCGCCAGCAAAATCCCTTCTGACCACATGATCCTGATGGCAGGCTTCACCGCCGGTAACGAGAAGGGCGAGCTGGTGGTGCTGGGCCGTAACGGCTCCGACTACTCCGCCGCCGTGCTGGCCGCCTGTTTACGCGCGGACTGTTGTGAAATCTGGACTGACGTCGACGGCGTTTATACCTGCGACCCGCGCCAGGTACCCGATGCCAGACTGCTGAAGTCGATGTCGTACCAGGAAGCGATGGAGCTTTCCTACTTCGGCGCCAAAGTGCTTCACCCGCGTACCATCTCCCCGATTGCCCAGTTCCAGATCCCTTGCCTGATTAAAAACACCGGTAACCCGCAGGCGCCGGGTACGCTGATTGGCGCGAGTACCGATGAAGACGGTCTGCCGGTCAAAGGCATCTCCAACCTCAACAACATGGCGATGTTCAGCGTCTCCGGTCCGGGGATGAAGGGGATGGTCGGCATGGCGGCGCGCGTCTTTGCTGCTATGTCACGCAACGGTATCTCGGTGGTGCTGATTACCCAGTCTTCTTCCGAATACAGCATCAGCTTCTGCGTGCCGCAGGCCGACTGCCTGCGCGCCCGCCGCGCGCTGGAGGACGAGTTCTATCTGGAACTCAAAGAAGAGCTGCTGGAGCCGCTCGCCATTCAGGAACGCCTGGCGATTATCTCCGTGGTCGGCGACGGCATGCGCACGCTGCGCGGTATCTCCGCCAAGTTCTTTGCCGCGCTGGCGCGTGCCAATATCAATATCGTGGCGATTGCTCAGGGCTCGTCAGAGCGTTCAATTTCTGTTGTTGTGGACAACGATGACGCCACCACCGGCGTACGCGTGGTTCACCAGATGCTGTTCAACACCGACCAGGTTATCGAGCTGTTCCTGATTGGCGTCGGCGGGGTGGGCGGCGCGCTGCTGGAGCAGGTGAAGCGTCAGCAGGAGTGGCTGAAGAAGAAACATATCGATCTGCGCGTCTGCGGGATTGCCAACTCCAGAGCGTTGCTGACTAACGTTCACGGTCTGAACCTGGAAAACTGGCAGGCCGAGATGAACGAGGCGAAAGAGCCGTTCAACCTGGGGCGCCTGATCCGCCTGGTGAAAGAGTATCATCTGCTTAACCCGGTGATCGTCGACTGTACCTCGAACCAGGCGGTGGCCGATCAGTACGCCGACTTCCTGCGCGAAGGGTTCCACGTGGTGACGCCGAACAAAAAGGCCAACACCTCGTCGATGGATTACTATCACCAGCTGCGTCTGGCGGCGAGCAAGTCGCGCCGCAAGTTCCTGTACGACACCAACGTGGGTGCCGGCCTGCCGGTTATCGAGAACCTGCAGAACCTGCTGAACGCGGGCGACGAACTGCAGCGTTTCTCCGGCATTCTCTCCGGCTCGCTGTCGTTTATCTTCGGCAAGCTGGATGAAGGGATGAGTCTGTCGGAAGCCACCCGCGCCGCGCGCGAGCTAGGCTATACCGAGCCGGATCCGCGTGACGACCTTTCCGGTATGGACGTGGCGCGCAAGCTGCTGATCCTCGCCCGTGAAACGGGCCGTGAGCTTGAGCTTTCCGATATCGTGATTGAACCCGTGCTGCCAGCAGAATTTGACAGCAGCGGTGATGTCGCTGCATTCATGGCAAATTTGCCGCAGCTTGACGACGCTTTTGCCGCTCGCGTTGCGAAAGCCCGTGATGAAGGTAAGGTATTGCGCTATGTTGGCAACATTGAAGAAGATGGCGTGTGCCGGGTGAAGATTGCCGAAGTGGATGGCAACGACCCGCTGTACAAAGTCAAAAACGGCGAAAACGCCCTCGCGTTTTACAGCCACTATTATCAGCCACTGCCGCTGGTGCTTCGCGGCTATGGTGCAGGGAACGATGTTACGGCGGCGGGTGTGTTTGCCGATCTGCTGCGTACCCTGTCATGGAAGTTAGGAGTTTAACATGGTCAAAGTTTATGCCCCGGCTTCCAGCGCGAATATGAGCGTCGGATTTGACGTGCTGGGTGCGGCGGTGACGCCGGTGGATGGTTCGCTGCTGGGCGATACGGTCACGGTGGAAGCGGCAGACAGCTTCAGCCTGAACAACGTGGGCCGCTTCGCCAGCAAACTGCCGTCCGACCCGCGCGAGAATATCGTCTATCAGTGCTGGGAACGCTTCTGTCAGGATATCGGTAAAAACGTGCCGGTTGCCATGACGCTGGAAAAAAGTATGCCGATTGGCTCGGGTCTGGGGTCCAGCGCCTGCTCGGTGGTCGCCGCGCTGGTAGCAATGAACGAGCACTGCGGCAAGCCGCTAAACAACAACCGCCTGCTGGGGTTGATGGGCGAGCTGGAAGGGCGCATCTCCGGCAGCATTCACTATGACAACGTCGCGCCGTGCTTCCTCGGCGGCATGCAGCTGATGATCGAAGAAAATGGCATCATCAGCCAGCAGGTGCCAGGGTTTGATGAGTGGCTGTGGGTGCTGGCCTATCCGGGTATTAAGGTCTCTACCGCGGAAGCGCGTGCGATCCTGCCCGCGCAGTATCGTCGTCAGGACTGTATCGCCCACGGGCGTCATCTGGCGGGCTTTATCCACGCCTGCTACACCCGTCAGCCGCAGCTGGCGGCGAAGCTGATGAAGGACGTCATTGCCGAGCCGTACCGCACGAAGCTGCTGCCTGGCTTTAATGAGGCGCGACAGGCATCGATGGATATCGGCGCGCAGGCGTGCGGCATCTCCGGCTCCGGCCCGACGCTGTTCGCCCTGTGCGACAAGCCTGACACCGCGCAGCGCGTGGCGGACTGGCTCTCTAAACACTACCTGCAAAATCAGGAAGGCTTTGTTCATATTTGCCGTCTGGACACGGCTGGCGCACGAGTACTGGGATAATTAATGAAACTCTATAACCTTAAAGATCATAACGAGCAGGTCAGCTTCGCGCAGGCGGTAACTCAGGGGCTGGGCAAAAATCAGGGGCTATTCTTCCCGCATGACCTGCCGGAATTCCAGCTGACCGAGATTGATGAGCTGCTGAAACAGGACTTCGTCACCCGCAGCACCAAAATTCTGTCTGCGTTTATCGGCGACGAAATCCCGCAGGAGCTGCTGGAAGAGCGCGTGCGTGCGGCGTTCGCTTTCCCGGCGCCGGTTAAGCAGGTTGAGCCTGACGTTGGCTGCCTGGAACTTTTCCACGGCCCGACGCTGGCGTTTAAAGACTTCGGCGGCCGCTTTATGGCGCAGATGCTGACCCACATCAGCGGCGACAAACCGGTGACCATCCTGACCGCGACCTCCGGCGATACCGGTGCGGCGGTCGCGCATGCGTTCTACGGCCTGAAAAACGTCCGCGTGGTGATCCTCTATCCGAAAGGCAAAATCAGCCCGCTGCAGGAAAAACTGTTCTGTACGCTCGGCGGCAACATTGAAACCGTGGCAATTGACGGCGATTTTGATGCCTGCCAGGCGCTGGTCAAGCAGGCCTTCGATGACGAAGAGCTGAAGGTGGCTCTGGGTCTGAACTCTGCCAACTCCATCAACATCAGCCGTCTGCTGGCGCAGATCTGCTACTACTTCGAAGCAGTGGCGCAGCTGCCGCAGGAAGCGCGTAACCAGCTGGTGATCTCCGTGCCGAGCGGTAACTTCGGTGACCTGACGGCAGGTCTGCTGGCGAAATCCCTGGGTCTGCCGGTGAAACGCTTTATCGCGGCGACCAACGCCAACGACACCGTGCCGCGCTTCCTGAAAGACGGGAAGTGGGCGCCGAACGCCACGCAGGCGACGCTCTCCAACGCGATGGATGTGTCACAGCCGAACAACTGGCCGCGCGTTGAAGAGCTGTTCCGCCGTAAGATCTGGCGTCTGGGTGACCTGGGCTACGCCTCGGTGACGGACGAAACCACCAAAGCGACCATGCGCGAGCTGAAGGCGGTGGGGTATACCTCTGAACCGCACGCGGCGATTGCCTACCGCGCGCTGCGCGACCAGCTTAACCCGGGTGAATATGGCCTGTTCCTGGGCACCGCGCATCCGGCGAAGTTCAAAGAGAGCGTGGAAGCGATCCTGGGCGAAACGCTGCCGCTACCGAAAGAGCTGGCCGAGCGCGCCGACCTGCCGCTGCTGTCACATGAGCTGCCCGCAGATTTTGCCGCGCTGCGTAAGCTGATGATGACCCGCGCGTGATTGTGTTGCCCGGTGGCGGCTACGCCTTACCGGGCCTACAACGACCACGACGACCTAATCGTAGGCCGGGTAAGGCGTAGCTGCCACCCGGCTTTTTTTGTGAAGAAATTAAGGAGGAATAAAGCAGGAAAAAAGCAGAAATTCCCAATAAATGCGGTCACTTAGCGTTTAGGATTGCAGAGAATAACATCCCCCGTTCCCCTCGCGTACTCTCCTTACATCGGCCCACGTTGGGCAAGAAGAATAAGGAGTCACCTGTGTCTACACTGAAACCTGCACTCATCGCGCTTTCACTGGTGCTGGCCGCCCCCATGGCGGTTCAGGCATCTGAAATTACCCTCGTACCGGCGGTCAAACTGCAGATTGGCGACCAGGATAACAACGGGCATTACTGGGACGGCGGCCGCTGGCGCGACCACGACTGGTGGAAGGCGCATTATGACTGGCGTGATAACCACTGGCGTCCACATGATGAGCATCGTAAACACGACGATCGTCACGATGACCATCACCACGATGACCGCCGCGACGATCGCGGCCCGGACTGGAAACACCACTAATGCAAAACCCCGCCAGCTGGCGGGGTTTGTTTTTACTGCTCGTGGCGCTTAAACACCAGTTCGCCTTTCCCTGACGATGCCTCGTCAAAGAAATAGCCTTCGCTGTTAAAGGCGGTCAGCTGCTCCGGCTTCGTCAGGCGGTTCTGGATGATGTAGCGGCTCATCAGGCCGCGCGCTTTCTTGGCGTAGAAGCTGATCACTTTGAACTTACCGTTCTTCTCGTCGAGGAAAACCGGCTTGATGATTTCGGCATCCAGCTTTTTCGGCTTCACAGACTTGTAGTATTCATCGGACGCCAGGTTAATCACCACGTTATCGCCCTGTGCGTGCAGCGCCGCATTAAGCTTGTCGGTGATGATATCGCCCCAGAAATGGTACAGGTCTTTGCCTTTGGCGTTTTCCAGGCGAATCCCCATCTCCAGACGATACGGCTGCATCAGATCCAGCGGGCGCAGTACGCCGTACAGACCCGACAGCATGCGCAGATGCTGCTGGGCAAAATCGAAATCGGCTTCGCTAAAATCTTCTGCCTGCAGGCCGGTGTAGACATCACCTTTAAACGCCAGAATCGCCTGGCGAGCGTTCGCCGGGGTGAAATCCGGGTGCCACTCGTGAAAGCGGGTCGCGTTAAGATCGGCCAGCTTGTCGCTGATGCTCATCAGCGAGGCGATTTGCGGCGCAGAGAGCTTACGCGCTTCGCGGATCAGCTGTTGAGAGTAGTCCAGCAGTTCAGGCTGGGTATAGCGCTCGGTGGCGAGCGGGCTCTGGTAGTCGAGCGTTTTTGCAGGTGAAATCAGAATCAGCATATCCAGTCCTTGCAGGAAATTTAGAGCGACTTTAGCAAAAAATCGCCCTGAATTGATCGAAAGCTGTTATTGCCGCGGCAAATCATCCCACGTGCCGGGGGCAAGCTGCGCCTTAACGTCGGGATAGCGGGCGGGATCAAATACCGGCGGAACGCCGAGTTTGCGCTGACGCAGATAGTCTCTGGCAATCAGGGTCACAACGGGTGAGAGCAGCAGGATAGCGGTGAGGTTCGTGATCGCCATCAGCGCCATAATGATATCGGCCAGCTGCCAGACCAGCGGCATACTGAGGAAGGAGCCAGCGATGACCATCAATATGACCGCGAGACGCAGGGTTCCGATTGCGGCGCGGGAGTCGAGTTTCAGGAAGATAAGGTTATTTTCAGCGTAGAGGTAATTCACCACAATCGAACTGAAGGCAAACAGCACCAGGACGAGCGAGACAAATCCTGCTCCCCAGCCGCCGGTCAGGTTCACCAGCGCCTGCTGGAGAAGCTGTATCCCGGCGGTACCAGAAGAATGCGGGACGGGGCCTGCCAGCAGCAAAATCATTGCGCTGGCGGAGCAGATGATAATGGTATCGGTAAAGACGCCAATCATCTGCACAATTCCCTGTGCGGCCGGGTGCGGCGGCCAGGAAGAGGCGGCAGCGGCCGCGTTGGGGGTTGATCCCATTCCGGCTTCATTGGAGAACATGCCCCGCTGAAAACCCGCCATCAGCGCCTGGCTAAAGGTGTAACCCAGCGCCCCGGAGGCCACTTCGCGCCAGCCAAAAGCGCTTTTGACGATGGTCGCAATCACGCCCGGCACCTGGTCGATATGCAGTGCGGCGACGAACAGGCTCGCGGCAACCCAAAGCAGCGCCATAACGGGAACCAGCCACTGCATCAGGCGGGCGATGCCCCTGAGACCGGCTGAAATGGTGAGCAAAACGACGAGGGCTAACACGATACCGGCGATCCACTCCGGGCAGGAGAAGGCATAGCGCAGGGCATTGGCGACAGAATTTGCCTGGACGGTATTAAAAATAAGGCCGTACGCGAGCAGTAAAAAAAGCGAGAACAGAACGCCCATCCAGCGCATCCCTAAGCCACGCGCCATGTACCAGGCAGGACCGCCGCGAAACTGGCCATTTTTATCTTTCTCTTTATAAAGCTGGGCGAGCGAACTTTCGGCAAAGGAGGTGGCCATCCCGAGTAGCGCCGTCACCCACATCCAGAAGACCGCGCCTGGCCCACCGGCGCTGATGGCCAGCGCAACGCCCGCCAGATTCCCGCTGCCGAGGCGTGCCGCCAGGCTGGTACAGAGTGCCTGGAACGACGTTAATCCGCCCGGCTGGGGCGTAACGCTGTTTTTCAGACTTCTGCCAAACTTGCGAATATAACGAAACTGGATAAACCCACTGCGTAGCGTAAACCAAATACCTGCTCCCAGAAGCAGGTAAATCATTATCGAACCCCACAGGACTTCGTTAATAAAGAAAAAGAAATCAGGCATTAACGTCCCTCTTGTTGATGCCAAAATGAATATGTAAGCGCTACCACTGATTGGGCATGCTGTTGCTTAGCAGCCTGTTAATCTTTCGAGTTTACCATACTCTACCTAAGCGCACTGTCTGCGGTTGCGCTGCCTCTCACTCGTGTTATCATCAGGGCAGACCGGTTACATCCCCCTAACAAGTAAACCTGTCATTGTTCCGCTGCAGGCATGCTGTCGGTAGCGTGAATTATCCAGGGCACGTTAAAAGAGAAACACTATCATGACGGATAAATTGACCTCCCTTCGTCAGTTCACCACTGTCGTAGCTGACACCGGAGATATCGCGGCGATGAAGCTGTACCAGCCGCAGGATGCCACAACTAACCCCTCTCTGATCCTTAACGCCGCACAGATCCCTGAGTATCGCAAACTGATTGACGACGCAGTGACCTGGGCGAAAGCACAGAGCAACGACCGCGCGCAGCAGGTTGTGGATGCCACCGACAAACTGGCAGTGAACATCGGTCTGGAAATCCTGAAACTGGTGCCTGGCCGTATCTCTACCGAAGTGGATGCACGTCTCTCCTACGACACCGAAGCGTCTATCGCCAAAGCGAAACGTCTGATCAAAATGTACAACGACGCTGGCATTAGCAACGACCGTATCCTGATTAAACTGGCTTCTACCTGGCAGGGTATCCGCGCGGCAGAGCAGCTGGAAAAAGACGGTATCAACTGTAACCTGACCCTGCTGTTCTCCTTCGCGCAGGCGCGTGCATGTGCAGAAGCAGGCGTATACCTGATTTCTCCGTTCGTGGGCCGTATTCTGGACTGGTACAAAGCTAACACCGATAAGAAAGAATACGCACCGGCTGAAGATCCAGGCGTGGTTTCTGTTACTGAAATCTACGAATACTACAAGCAGCACGGCTATGAGACCGTGGTTATGGGCGCAAGCTTCCGTAACGTCGGTGAAATCATCGAGCTGGCTGGCTGTGACCGCCTGACCATCGCCCCTGCGCTGCTGAAAGAGCTGGCAGAAAGCGAAGGTACCCTGGAGCGTAAACTGTCTTACACCGGTGAAGTGAAAGCACGCCCAGAGCGCATCACTGAATCCGAGTTCCTGTGGCAGCACAACCAGGATCCAATGGCGGTAGACAAACTGGCGGACGGTATCCGTAAGTTTGCTGTTGACCAGGGCAAACTGGAAAAAATGATCGGCGATCTGCTGTAATCATTCTGCGTGACCGGGCTCCCGGTCACGCGACTTCTTTCGTACCCTGTCTGAATCTCCTCTCTGCGTGTATCATTCCCTTTAATCAGTACTTTTTGAATGGAATGGATATGAATACCTTACGCATCGGCTTAGTGTCGATTTCTGACCGCGCCTCCAGCGGCGTTTACCAGGATAAAGGCATCCCTGCTCTGGAAGAGTGGCTTGGCAGCGCGCTGACCACCCCCTTTGACATTCAGACCCGCCTGATCCCTGACGAACAGCCGATAATCGAGCAGACGCTCTGCGAGCTGGTGGATGAGATGAGCTGCCATCTTGTTCTGACGACGGGCGGAACCGGCCCCGCGCGCCGCGACGTGACGCCGGACGCAACGCTGGCGATCGCCGATCGTGAAATGCCGGGCTTCGGCGAACAGATGCGCCAGATCAGTCTACACTTTGTCCCGACGGCCATTCTTTCCCGCCAGGTGGGAGTGATCCGCAAGCAGGCGTTAATTCTGAACCTGCCGGGGCAGCCGAAGTCGATCAAAGAGACGCTGGAAGGGCTGAAGGCGGAAGATGGCAGCGTCCTCGTTCACGGCATCTTTGCAAGTGTACCGTATTGTATACAGCTGCTTGACGGCCCCTATGTAGAAACCGATGAGAAAGTAGTAGCAGCTTTTCGCCCGAAAAACGCACGTCGCGAAACAATCTCCTGAAATTAACCAATATGTGGCATTAGCTGAAGCGGCGATAGCGTGGTAAAGCTTTTACGGTATAGTAATTTTTTCTTTACGATTGCTGTAAAAATAAATCCACAATACACGCAAATGGTTCGCTATGTCACATAACACCCGACCTCTGAATCGACAGGACTACAAAACTCTCACGCTCGCGGCCTTAGGCGGCGCGCTGGAGTTTTACGACTTCATCATCTTTGTTTTCTTCGCCGCCGTGGTGGGAGAGCTCTTCTTCCCGACGGATATCCCGGAATGGCTGCGTCAGGTGCAAACCTTCGGCATTTTTGCCGCCGGATATCTGGCGCGTCCGCTGGGCGGCATTATCATGGCCCACTTTGGCGATCTGGTCGGGCGCAAGAAGATGTTTACCCTTAGCATTCTGCTGATGGCCGTGCCGACGCTGGCCATTGGTCTACTGCCCACCTATGCCTCGATGGGCATTCTTGCTCCGTTGATGCTGTTGCTGATGCGCGTCCTTCAGGGGGCGGCGATTGGCGGTGAAGTGCCGGGCGCATGGGTGTTTGTCGCGGAGCATGTTCCGGCGCGGCGCATTGGTATCGCCTGCGGAACCTTAACCGCGGGGTTAACGGTAGGGATTTTGCTCGGTTCCGTCGTCGCGACAATTGTAAACACCAGCATGACGCAGCAGGCCGTGCACGACTGGGGCTGGCGTATTCCGTTCCTGCTGGGCGGGGCGTTTGGTCTGGTCGCGATGTACCTGCGCCGCTGGCTGCAGGAGACGCCGATTTTCCTCGAGATGCAGCAGCGCAAAGCGCTGGCGCAGGAGCTGCCGGTGAAGGCGGTCGTGGTACGCCATAAAAAAGCGGTGGTGGTGTCGATGCTGCTCACCTGGCTGCTCTCGGCGGGCATTGTGGTGGTGATATTGATGTCCCCGGTGTGGCTGCAAAAGCAGTACGGTTTCGCTCCTTCCGTGACGCTACAGGCGAACAGTATCGCGACAATCATGCTCTGCTTTGGCTGTCTTGTCGCCGGACTGGCGGCAGATCGTTTCGGTGCCAGCGTTACCTTTATCGTCGGCAGCCTGTTACTGGCCGCATCAAGCTGGGCGTTTTACCATCTGGCGGGCAGCCATCCTGAACAGCTGTTCCTGCTGTACGGCACTGTAGGGCTGTGCGTGGGCGTTGTCGGGGCGGTACCGTACGTGATGGTCCGCGCATTCCCGCCGGAGGTACGCTTCACCGGGATCTCATTTTCCTATAACGTGTCGTATGCCATTTTTGGCGGGCTGACGCCGATTGCGGTTACCGTGCTGATGGGCGTGTCGCCGATGGCGCCAGCCTGGTATGTACTCGCGCTCTCGCTGATGGGGCTGGTATTAGGATTTTGGCTTCGTCAGGCGGGGGGATGTCGTGCCCGCGGGGCGGACACGACAGAGGGATCAGTGTTTTTCACCAATCGGTAGAATGGTGCGGTCAAACTGCTCGTTCAGCACTTCACCCATTGCGAGGTAGATAGCGCTTGCGCCGCAAACCAGACCAATCCAGCCTGCAACATGAACGATGCCTTCGTTATCCACCAGGTGTCCAATCGCCAGCAGGGCGAACAGCACGGTCAGGCTCAGGAAAACGAACTGCAGCATGCGGTTACCTTTCAGGGTACCGAAGAACATGAACAGGGTGAAGACGCCCCACAGGCCCAGGTAAACGCCCAGGAAGTGGGCGTTTGCCGCGTCTGCCATGCCCATTTTAGGCAGCAGCAGAATGGCAACCAGGGTCAGCCAGAAAGAACCGTAAGAGGTGAAGGCGGTTAAGCCGAAGGTATTGCCTTTCTTATATTCCAGCAGGCCCGCGAAGATTTGCGCAATACCGCCGTAAAAAATGCCCATCGCCAGGATGATGCCATCCATCGGGAACATCCCGATATTGTGCAGGTTCAGCAGGATAGTGGTCATGCCAAAACCCATCAGGCCCAGCGGAGCCGGATTAGCCAACTTAGTGTTGCCCATAAGTCCTCAAAAAAATCATCATTAATATGGTGAAATGGTTAAACCCGCGTCAGTTCTCCCTGACTGGGCGCGGCATCATAATGGGCGCAATCGATGGCGTCTATGATCTCATCAGGGTGAAATTAAAATTTTTTTTATGCTTGCCCCTTGATGGATGCCGTCGCGACCCCATCTTGTAGTCAACCGCAGTGTGTGGACCTGAAAAAAATCAAATCTGGGCAGTTGAAAAAGCACGTTCTGCCCTTATTACAGGTACACAACCACATGTTGACTGAATTTTTAGTGGAGACGTTTAGATGGGTAAAATTATTGGTATCGACCTGGGTACTACCAACTCTTGTGTAGCGATTATGGATGGCACTACTGCACGCGTGCTGGAGAACGCCGAGGGCGATCGCACCACGCCTTCTATCATTGCTTATACCCAGGATGGTGAAACTCTGGTTGGTCAGCCGGCTAAACGTCAGGCAGTGACAAACCCGCAAAACACCCTGTTTGCGATTAAACGCCTGATCGGCCGCCGCTTCCAGGACGAAGAAGTTCAGCGTGACGTTTCCATCATGCCTTACAAAATCATCGCGGCAGATAACGGCGATGCATGGCTTGATGTGAAAGGCACCAAAACTGCACCACCGCAGATTTCTGCTGAAGTGCTGAAAAAAATGAAGAAAACCGCTGAAGATTACCTGGGTGAGCCGGTAACTGAAGCTGTTATCACCGTTCCTGCGTACTTCAATGATGCTCAGCGTCAGGCAACCAAAGATGCTGGCCGTATCGCAGGTCTGGAAGTAAAACGTATCATCAACGAACCAACCGCTGCTGCACTGGCTTACGGTCTGGATAAAGAAGTTGGCAACCGTACTATCGCGGTTTACGACCTGGGTGGTGGTACCTTCGATATCTCTATTATCGAAATCGACGAAGTTGACGGCGAAAAAACCTTCGAAGTTCTGGCAACCAACGGTGATACCCACCTGGGTGGTGAAGACTTCGATACCCGTCTGATCAACTACCTCGTTGACGAGTTCAAGAAAGATCAGGGCATTGACCTGCGTAACGATCCACTGGCCATGCAGCGCCTGAAAGAAGCCGCTGAGAAAGCGAAGATCGAGCTGTCTTCCGCTCAGCAGACCGACGTGAACCTGCCGTACATCACCGCAGACGCGACCGGTCCTAAACACATGAACATCAAAGTGACTCGTGCGAAACTGGAAAGCCTGGTAGAAGACCTGGTGAACCGTTCTATCGAGCCGCTGAAAGTTGCCCTGCAGGACGCTGGCCTGTCCGTATCCGATATCCAGGACGTTATCCTGGTGGGTGGTCAGACCCGTATGCCAATGGTTCAGAAGAAAGTGGCTGAGTTCTTTGGTAAAGAGCCACGTAAAGACGTTAACCCGGACGAAGCGGTCGCGATCGGCGCTGCGGTTCAGGGTGGCGTACTGACCGGTGAAGTTAAAGACGTACTGCTGCTGGACGTTACCCCGCTGTCTCTGGGTATCGAAACCATGGGCGGTGTGATGACTGCGCTCATCAACAAAAACACCACCATCCCTACGAAACACAGCCAGGTGTTCTCTACCGCTGAAGACAACCAGTCTGCGGTAACCATCCATGTGATTCAGGGTGAGCGTAAGCGTGCGGCGGATAACAAATCTCTGGGTCAGTTCAACCTGGACGGTATTAACCCGGCGCCGCGCGGCATGCCACAGATCGAAGTGACCTTCGACATCGATGCTGACGGTATCCTGCACGTGTCTGCGAAAGACAAAAACAGCGGTAAAGAGCAGAAGATCACCATCAAGGCATCTTCTGGCTTGAACGAAGCGGAAATCGAAAAAATGGTTCGCGATGCTGAAGCTAACGCGGAATCCGACCGTAAGTTCGAAGAGCTGGTTCAGACTCGTAACCAGGGTGACCATCTGCTGCACAGCACCCGTAAGCAGGTTGAAGAAGCAGGCGATAAACTGCCAGCGGAAGACAAGACTGCTATCGAAGCTGCACTGAGTGCGCTGGAATCCTCACTGAAAGGTGAAGACAAAGCGGACATCGAAGCGAAGATGCAGGAACTGGCGCAGGCTTCTCAGAAGCTGATGGAAATCGCTCAGCAGCAGCACGCTCAACAGCAGGCGGGCGCTGACGCTTCAGCGAACAACGCGAAAGACGACGACGTTGTCGACGCTGAGTTCGAAGAAGTTAAAGATAAAAAATAATCGCCCTGATGCAGGGTAATTAATCGGCACGGGCGTAGGAGAATTCTCCACGCCCGTGCTCGCATGTTAAGGGGCTTAAAAAAACCAATGGCAAAGCAAGACTATTACGAGATTTTAGGCGTTCCGAAAACTGCGGAAGAGCGTGAAATCAAAAAGGCGTATAAGCGCCTGGCCATGAAATTCCACCCGGACCGTAACCAGGGTGACAAAGAGGCTGAAGCCAAATTTAAAGAGATCAAAGAAGCCTACGAAGTCCTGACCGATGCACAAAAACGTGCGGCCTATGACCAGTACGGTCACGCAGCCTTTGAACAGGGCGGCATGGGCGGCGGTGGATTCGGTGGCGGCGGCTTTGGCGGCGGTGCTGACTTCAGCGATATCTTTGGCGATGTATTTGGCGACATCTTCGGCGGCGGCCGTGGTCGTCAGCGCGCTGCGCGCGGCGCGGACCTGCGCTACAACATGGAGCTGACGCTGGAAGAGGCCGTTCGAGGTGTCACCAAAGAGATCCGTATCCCGACGCTGGAAGAGTGTGACGTTTGCCACGGCAGCGGCGCGAAAGCGGGAACACAGCCTCAGACCTGTCCAACCTGTCACGGCTCTGGTCAGGTACAGATGCGCCAGGGCTTCTTCGCGGTACAGCAGGCCTGTCCGCACTGTCACGGTCGCGGCACGCTGATCAAAGATCCATGCACCAAATGCCACGGGCACGGTCGCGTTGAGAAAACCAAAACACTGTCCGTTAAGATCCCGGCTGGCGTCGATACGGGCGACCGAATCCGTCTGGCAGGTGAGGGCGAAGCAGGGGAGCACGGCGCACCGGCGGGCGATCTGTACGTTCAGGTGCAGGTGAAACAGCACGCTATTTTCGAGCGTGAAGGTAATAACCTGTACTGCGAAGTGCCGATCAACTTCGCGATGGCGGCACTCGGTGGTGAAATCGAAGTGCCTACGCTGGACGGTCGCGTGAACCTGAAAGTACCTGGCGAAACCCAGACCGGCAAGCTGTTCCGCATGCGTGGGAAAGGCGTTAAATCCGTTCGCGGTGGCGCCCAGGGCGACCTGCTGTGCCGCGTCGTCGTGGAAACGCCGGTTGGCCTGAACGACAAGCAGAAACAGCTGCTGAAAGAACTGCAGGAGAGCTTTGGCGGTCCGACGGGTGAGAAAAACAGCCCGCGTTCCAAAAGCTTCTTCGATGGCGTCAAAAAATTCTTCGATGATTTGACCCGCTAATTCGTTAGCTGATTTTCATCTTCTAAAAGCCCGGAAGCGATTCCGGGCTTTTTTATTTGCGCGTATAGCTCGGTTAAACTGAGTCTATACTCAACATTAATCTGTTTTTGCCGAGCTATTTGGCTTGGTATTATGGTTTTATCGAGGTATTGATGTAAAAGAGAGAACTTAAATGAAATTACTACACCGTTTCTTTAGCAGTGAGGCGTCCGGTGGCGTGATCCTGATTATTGCCGCAGCGGCCGCGATGGTGCTGGCTAACCTTGGCATCACGCAGGATCTCTACCATGCATTTCTGGAAACGCCCGTTGAGCTGAAGGTCGGGGCGCTGGAAATTAACAAGAACTTGCTGCTGTGGATCAACGATGCGCTGATGGCGGTGTTCTTCCTGCTGGTAGGTCTTGAGGTTAAGCGTGAGCTGGTTCTGGGCTCGCTTGCCAGCCGCCAGCGCGCGGCGTTTCCTGTGATCGCAGCGATTGGCGGAATGGTCGTTCCGGCGTTGCTCTTCCTGGCGTTCACCTGGCAGGATCCTGTTGCACGTGACGGCTGGGCGATCCCGGCCGCGACGGATATCGCCTTTGCGCTCGGTGTCTTAGCCTTGCTCGGTAGCCGCGTGCCGGTGGCCCTGAAAATCTTCCTGATGGCGCTGGCGATCATCGATGACCTGGGCGCCATTGTGATTATCGCGCTGTTCTACACCAGCGATCTGTCGATCCTGTCCCTGAGCGTCGCCGCCGGGGCGATTGCGGTGCTGGCGCTGCTGAACATCTTCAATGTTCGCCGCATTGGTATCTATATCCTGGTGGGGATGGTGCTGTGGACGGCGGTGCTGAAATCCGGCGTGCACGCCACGCTGGCAGGCGTGATTGTGGGCTTCTTCGTGCCGCTTAAACCGCAGGACGGCAAGTCGCCTGCCAAACAGCTGGAGCATGTGCTGCACCCGTGGGTTGCCTTTATGATCCTGCCGCTGTTTGCGTTTGCCAACGCGGGCGTTTCCCTCGGCGGCGTGACGCTGGACGGGCTGACGTCCGTGCTGCCGCTGGGCATCATTGCCGGGCTGTTTATCGGTAAGCCGCTGGGTATTAGCCTCTTCTGCTGGCTGGCGACGAAGCTGAAGCTGGCGTCATTGCCGCACGGCACAACTTTTGGTCAAATTATGGCCGTCGGCGTGCTGTGTGGAATCGGGTTTACGATGTCGATCTTTATCTCGACGCTGGCGTTTGGTGCGCATGCGCCTGAGCTTATCGTCTGGGCTAAACTCGGCATTCTCATCGGGTCATTACTGGCCGCGGTAATCGGTTATACCTTGTTGAAGGTGAAGTTGTCCGGCCAGGCCGTCCAGGCATAACGGAACACCGGGAGGAGGCGATCCTCCTTCCGATATACACTCAGGGAGAGAAGACGCGATGTCTCATTTAAATTACAACCATCTGTACTACTTCTGGCACGTTTACAAACAGGGCTCGGTGGTGGGGGCGGCAGAGGCGCTCTACCTGACGCCGCAAACCATCACCGGGCAAATCAAGGCCCTGGAAGAGCGCCTGCAGGGTAAGCTGTTCAAGCGTAAAGGGCGTGGGATTGAACCCAGCGAACTGGGTGAACTGGTGTTCCGCTATGCGGACAAAATGTTCACCCTGAGCCAGGAGATGCTGGATATCGTCAACTATCGCAAAGAGTCGAACCTGCTCTTTGACGTGGGCGTGGCGGATGCGCTGTCCAAACGGCTGGTGAGCGGCGTGCTGGATGCGGCGGTAGTCGAAGACGAGCAAATCCACCTGCGCTGCTTTGAATCCACCCACGAGATGCTGCTGGAACAGTTGAGCCAGCACAAGCTGGATATGATTATCTCGGACTGCCCGATTGACTCCACCCAGCAGGAAGGGCTGTTCTCGGTGAAGATTGGCGAATGCGGCGTGAGCTTCTGGTGCATTAATCCTCCGCCGGAGAAACCGTTCCCCGCGTGCCTTGAAGAGCGCCGTCTGCTGGTGCCTGGGCGACGTTCCATGCTCGGACGCAAGCTGCTGAACTGGTTTAACTCGCAGGGGCTGAAGGTAGAAATCCTCGGTGAGTTCGACGATGCGGCGCTGATGAAAGCCTTTGGCGAAGCGCATAATGCGATCTTCGTTGCGCCGACGCTGTACGCGCACGATCTCTATTCAGACGACAAGATTACGGAGATAGGCAGAGTGGATAACGTGATGGAGGAGTATCACGCCATATTTGCCGAAAGAATGATTCAGCACCCGGCGGTGCAGCGAATCTGCAATCGTGACTACTCGGCGCTGTTTACGCCACCGGCAATCTGAAGGCATAAAAAAACCCGCGTTAAGCGGGTTCTTTAAACAAGCAACAACAAGTAGCGATTAAGCCAGTTTGTTGATCTGCGCGGTCAGGTTTGCTTTATGACGCGCTGCTTTGTTTTTGTGGATCAGACCTTTAGCAGCCTGACGATCCACGATTGGTTGCATTTCGTTAAATGCGTTCTGCGCTGCAGCTTTGTCGCCTGCTTCGATTGCTGCGTATACTTTCTTGATGAAAGTACGCATCATAGAGCGACGGCTTGCGTTGTGCTTACGAGCCTTTTCAGACTGAACGGCACGTTTCTTAGCTGATTTGATATTAGCCAAGTCCAACTCCCAAATATGTTCTATGTGGACAATTCAAAGGCCGAGGAATATGCCCTCTTTGCCTTCTTTTGTCAATGGATTTGTGCAAATAAGCGCCGTTAATTAGCGACGCTACGTTACGTAGTGATGGCGCAGGATTCTACCAGCTTGTCTTCCCTGAATACAGCCTTTCGGCATAAAAATCGCAGTTCAAGAGCAGATTTTTTCGCTGCGAAAGGTCAGCCTGATGAAATCATTACGGCTTTCTGTTTTGCGCGAACAATCGCCGGTTAACCTTAACCGCTGTACAAGGTATACTTTGGCGATTTTCACTGTTTTGAGCCAGACATGAAGCTGATACGCGGCATACATAATCTCAGCAGCGCGCCACACGGGTGCGTGCTGACTATTGGTAATTTCGACGGCGTGCATCGTGGTCATCAGGCGCTGTTGCAGGGATTGCGTAAAGAAGGGGAGGCCCGTGGCCTGCCCGTTGTAGTGATGATTTTCGAGCCGCAGCCGCTGGAGCTGTTCGCGGGCGATAAATCTCCCGCCCGACTCACTCGCCTGCGCGAGAAATTGCGCTATCTGGCGGAGTCCGGCGTGGACTATGTATTGTGTTTACGTTTCGATCGTCGCTTTGCCGCGCTGACAGCACAAAATTTCGTCAGCGACCTGCTGGTTAAGCGTCTTGGCGTACAGTTTCTCGCCGTGGGTGATGATTTCCGCTTTGGCGCTGGTCGTCAGGGCGATTTCTTGCTATTACAGAAGGCTGGTCTGGAGTATGGATTTGACGTCACCAGCGCGATGACCTTCTGCGAAGGTGGCGTGCGCGTCAGCAGCACGGCGGTGCGTCAGGCGCTGGCTAATGATGACCTGGACACGGCAGAAACCCTGCTGGGGCATCCGTTCACTATCTCTGGCCGCGTGGTCCATGGCGATGCGCTGGGCCGCACGATAGGCTTCCCGACGGCGAATATACCGCTGCGTCGTCAGGTTTCCCCGGTTAAAGGGGTGTATGCGGTGGAAGTGGCAGGACTGGGCGATAAGCCGTTTTACGGCGTCGCCAACATTGGCACGCGTCCGACCGTCGCCGGTGTGCGTCAACAGTTAGAAGTGCACCTGCTGGACGTTGTAATGGACCTCTATGGTCGCCATATAGATGTGATACTGCGTAAAAAAATACGCAACGAGCAGCGATTTGGTTCGCTGGATGAACTAAAAGCGCAAATTGCGCGAGATGAATTGACGGCCCGCGAGTTTTTTGGGCTTTGAACCCGGCTTAACTGCCTACGTGATAAATACGGAACCGAGAATCTGATGAGTGACTATAAATCAACCCTGAATTTGCCGGAAACAGGGTTCCCGATGCGCGGCGATCTCGCCAAGCGCGAACCGGGAATGCTGGCGCGTTGGACCGATGATGACCTGTACGGCATCATTCGTGCAGCCAAAAAAGGCAAAAAAACCTTCATTCTGCATGATGGCCCTCCATATGCGAATGGCAGCATTCATATTGGTCACTCGGTTAACAAGATTCTGAAAGACATTATCGTGAAGTCCAAAGGCCTCACGGGATATGACTCGCCTTACGTTCCAGGCTGGGACTGCCACGGTCTGCCAATCGAGCTGAAAGTGGAGCAAGAGTTTGGCAAGCCTGGTGAGAAGTTCACCGCCGCCGAGTTCCGTGCGAAGTGCCGCGAATACGCCGCCACGCAGGTTGACGGTCAGCGCGCTGACTTCATCCGTCTGGGCGTGCTGGGCGACTGGTCGCATCCGTACCTGACCATGGACTTCAAAACGGAAGCCAACATCATCCGTGCTCTGGGTAAAATCATCGGCAACGGCCACCTGCACAAAGGCGCTAAGCCGGTGCACTGGTGCGTGGACTGCCGCTCTGCGCTGGCAGAAGCGGAAGTTGAGTATTACGACAAAACCTCTCCGTCTATCGACGTGGCGTTCCATGCCGTCGATCAGGATGCGGTGAAAGCTAAATTTGGGGTCTCCTCGGTAAACGGCCCGATCTCTCTGGTGATCTGGACCACCACCCCGTGGACCTTGCCAGCGAACCGTGCGATCTCCCTGTCCGGTGAGTTCGAATACGCGCTGGTTCAGATTGACGGTCAGGCGGTTATCCTGGCGAAAGATCTGGTTGAGAGCGTGCTGAAGCGCGCGCATATCACCGACTACACCGTGCTGGGCACCGTGAAAGGCGACGCGCTGGAGCTGATGCGCTTCAAACACCCGTTCCTGGACTTCGACGTTCCGGCAATCCTGGGCGACCACGTGACGCTGGAAGCGGGTACCGGTGCGGTGCATACCGCCGGTGGCCACGGCCCTGACGACTACAACATCAGCCTGAAGTACGGTCTGGAAATCGCTAACCCGGTTGGCCCGGACGGATCTTACCTGCCTGGCACCTACCCGGCGCTGGACGGTATCAACGTCTTCAAAGCGAACGACATCATCGTTGACATGCTGCGCACCAGCGGCGCGCTGCTGCACGTTGAAAAAATGCAGCACAGCTATCCGTGCTGCTGGCGTCATAAAACGCCGATCATCTTCCGTGCGACCCCGCAGTGGTTCGTCAGCATGGATCAGAAAGGCCTGCGCGAGCAGTCTCTGAAAGAGATCAAAGGCGTGCAGTGGATCCCTGACTGGGGCCAGGCGCGTATCGAATCCATGGTGGCTAACCGTCCTGACTGGTGTATCTCCCGTCAGCGTACCTGGGGCGTGCCGATGTCTCTGTTCGTACATAAAGAGACGCAGGAGCTGCACCCGAACACTCTGGAACTGATGGAAGAAGTGGCGAAGCGCGTCGAAGTTGACGGCATCCAGGCGTGGTGGGATCTCGACTCCCGCGACATCCTGGGCGCTGACGCAGACAACTACGAGAAAGTACCGGATACCCTGGACGTGTGGTTCGACTCCGGGTCTACCCACTCCTCCGTGGTTGACGTGCGTCCGGAATTTGCCGGTCACGCTGCCGATATGTATCTGGAAGGGTCTGACCAACACCGCGGCTGGTTCATGTCTTCTCTGATGATCTCCACCGCCATGAAGGGTAAAGCGCCTTACCGTCAGGTACTGACTCACGGCTTCACCGTGGATGGTCAGGGCCGTAAGATGTCCAAATCTATCGGTAACACCGTTTCTCCGCAGGATGTGATGAACAAGCTGGGCGCAGACATTTTGCGTCTGTGGGTGGCCTCTACCGATTACACCGGCGAAATGGCGGTGTCTGACGAGATCCTGAAGCGTGCTGCCGACAGCTATCGTCGTATCCGTAACACCGCGCGCTTCCTGCTGGCGAACCTGAACGGGTTCGATCCGGCAAAAGACATGGTGAAACCGGAAGAGATGGTGGTGTTGGATCGCTGGGCGGTAGGCTGCGCGAAAGCGGCGCAGGAAGATATCCTGAAAGCCTATGAGTCTTACGACTTCCACGAAGTGGTGCAGCGCCTGATGCGCTTCTGCTCCATCGAGATGGGCTCGTTCTACCTCGACATCATCAAAGACCGCCAGTACACCGCGAAGGCGGACAGCGTGGCGCGTCGTAGCTGCCAGACCGCGCTGTTCCACATTGCAGAAGCGCTGGTGCGCTGGATGGCGCCGATCATGTCCTTCACTGCGGACGAAATCTGGGGCTACCTGCCGGGTGACCGTGAGAAGTATGTGTTCACGGGCGAGTGGTACGAAGGTCTGTTCGATCTTTCCAGCACCGAAGCAATGAACGATGCCTTCTGGGACGAGCTGCTGAAAGTGCGTGGCGAAGTGAACAAGGTTATCGAGCAGGCGCGCGCAGACAAAAAAGTCGGCGGCTCTCTGGAAGCGGCAGTTACGCTGTACGCCGAACCGGAGCTGGCGGCGAAGCTGACGGCGCTGGGCGATGAATTACGATTTGTCCTGTTGACCTCCGGTGCGAAAGTTGCGGATTATGCCGATGCTTCTGCTGATGCTCAGCAGAGCGAACTGCT
The DNA here is from genome assembly GCF_034107965.1 of Enterobacter sp. 61D5. Lineage (NCBI taxonomy): Bacteria > Pseudomonadati > Pseudomonadota > Gammaproteobacteria > Enterobacterales > Enterobacteriaceae > Enterobacter > Enterobacter sp. 61D5. The sequence goes on along the minus strand of NZ_JAWNFK010000024.1, from coordinate 176,026 downwards.
CAAAGGACTGAAAGTCGCGCTGAGCAAAGCCGACGGTGAGAAATGCCCGCGTTGCTGGCATTACACCACCGATGTTGGCCTGGTGGCGGAACACGCAGACATCTGCGGACGCTGTGTAAGCAACGTCGCCGGTGACGGCGAAAAACGTAAGTTTGCCTGATGAGTAAAACTCTCTGTTCAACAGGACTGCGCTGGCTGTGGCTGGTTGTGGTGGTGCTGATTATCGATCTGGGCAGCAAGTTCCTGATCCTCCAGAATTTTGCTCTGGGGGAGACGGTCCCGCTGTTCCCGTCGCTTAACCTGCACTACGCGCGTAACTACGGCGCAGCGTTTAGTTTCCTTGCCGACAGCGGTGGCTGGCAGCGCTGGTTCTTCGCAGGTATCGCTCTTGGTATCTGCGTGATCCTGGCAGTGCTGATGTACCGCTCGAAGGCCACGCAAAAGCTGAATAACATTGCCTACGCGCTGATCATTGGCGGCGCCCTGGGCAACCTGTTTGACCGCCTGTGGCACGGCTTTGTGGTCGATATGATCGACTTCTACGTCGGCGACTGGCACTTCGCGACCTTTAACCTCGCCGATAGCGCAATTTGCATCGGCGCGGCGTTAATCGTGCTGGAAGGCTTCTTGCCTAAACCGGCTGCGAAAGAGCAGGCGTAACACACTCGCCCGGTGGTGTAATGCTACCGGGCAAAACAAGCGAGCAATTTGCATGTCTAAATCCGTACAGAGCAACAGCGCGGTTCTCGTTCACTTCACGCTGAAGCTGGATGACGGCTCCACGGCCGAATCCACCCGCAATAACGGCAAACCGGCCCTGTTTCGTCTTGGCGATACCTCCCTGTCTGAAGGTCTTGAGCAGCAGCTTCTGGGCCTGAAAGAGGGAGAGAAAAAAGCCTTTTCGCTGGAGCCGGATGCCGCGTTTGGCGTGCCGAGTCCGGACCTGATCCAGTATTTCTCGCGCCGCGAGTTTATGGATGCGGGTGAACCGGAGATCGGAGCGATTATGCTCTTTACCGCTATGGACGGCAGCGAAATGCCTGGCGTGATCCGCGAAATCAACGGCGACTCTATTACCGTTGACTTCAACCATCCGCTTGCCGGGCGTACCGTTCATTTTGATGTTGAAGTGCTGGAAATCGATCCTGCACTGGAGGCCTGAAATGCAGATCCTGTTGGCTAACCCGCGCGGCTTCTGCGCCGGTGTAGACCGCGCTATCAGCATTGTTGAAAACGCGCTGGAGATTTACGGCGCGCCGATTTATGTGCGTCACGAAGTGGTGCACAACCGCTACGTGGTCGACAGCCTGCGCGAGCGCGGCGCCATCTTCATTGAGCAGATCAGCGAAGTGCCGGACGGTGCGATCCTGATTTTCTCCGCGCACGGCGTCTCGCAGGCGGTACGTAACGAAGCAAAAAGCCGCGATCTGACCGTATTCGATGCCACCTGTCCGCTGGTGACAAAAGTGCATATGGAAGTGGCGCGCGCCAGCCGTCGTGGTGAAGAGTCGATTCTGATTGGACATGCCGGTCATCCGGAAGTCGAAGGCACCATGGGCCAGTACAGCAACCCGGAAGGGGGGATGTATCTGGTTGAGTCGCCTGAAGATGTCTTTACGCTGAACGTGAAAAATGAAGCCCGTCTGTCGTTTATGACCCAGACGACGCTCTCCGTTGACGATACCTCAGACGTGATTGACGCGCTGCGTCAGCGCTTCCCGAAAATCGTCGGTCCGCGTAAGGATGATATCTGCTACGCGACCACTAACCGTCAGGAAGCGGTGCGCGCACTGGCTGAACAGGCGGATGTGGTGCTGGTGGTCGGCTCCAAAAACTCGTCTAACTCCAACCGTCTGGCCGAACTGGCGCAGCGTATGGGGAAAGCGGCGTTTCTGATCGACGATGCAACGGACATTCAGGAAGCGTGGGTCAAAAATGCGGCCTGTGTTGGCGTGACCGCCGGCGCTTCCGCGCCGGACATCCTGGTGCAGAACGTGATTACCCGCCTGCAGGAGCTAGGCGGCGGCGAAGCGGTGCCGCTGGAAGGACGTGAAGAGAACATCGTTTTCGAAGTCCCGAAAGAACTGCGCATCGAAGCCCGCGAAGTCGAATAGTCCTTTTTCTGATGAAAGGCCAGCACCTCCTGTGCTGGCCTTTTTTTTAGCCGTTACTTTATCGTGACGACAAAATCATGTCTTTTACTGATATTTAAGTCGGTTTCACGTTAAATTCTAATTATCGGTGTTTTCAGTTGGCAGTGCTTCTCAAGGCTGGTTAATCTGAAAACGGTTTACATCATTTTAACGTAAGAGAATAACTATGCATGATGCACAGATCCGTGTCGCCATTGCGGGCGCGGGTGGACGTATGGGCCGTCAGCTTATTCAGGCGGCACTTCAGATGGATGGCGTCGCGCTTGGCGCGGCACTGGAGCGTGAAGGTTCGTCGCTTCTGGGGACCGATGCCGGTGAGCTGGCAGGCGCTAGCCACACGGGCGTTACCGTGCAAAGCAGCCTGGAGGCGGTAAAAGATGACTTCGATGTATTCATCGATTTTACCCGCCCGGAAGGGACGCTCGCGCATCTGGCGTTTTGTCGCCAGCACGGCAAGGGGATGGTGATTGGCACCACCGGTTTTGACGATGCGGGTAAGCAGGCTATCCATGATGCATCAAAAGAGATTGCGATTGTCTTCGCCGCAAACTTCAGCGTGGGCGTTAACGTCATGCTGAAGCTGCTGGAGAAGGCCGCGAAGGTGATGGGCAACTATACCGATATTGAGATCGTAGAAGCTCACCACCGTTACAAAGTTGATGCGCCATCGGGTACGGCGCTGGCGATGGGCGAAGCGATTGCTCATGCACTTGATAAAGATTTAAAAGACTGCGCGGTCTATACCCGTGAAGGTTACACCGGCGAACGCGTTCCTGGCATCATTGGCTTCGCAACCGTGCGGGCGGGTGACATCGTCGGCGAACACACGGCGATGTTCGCCGATATTGGCGAGCGCGTCGAAATTACGCATAAAGCCTCCAGTCGAATGACGTTCGCCAACGGTGCGGTACGTTCCGCTTTGTGGCTTAAAAACAAGAAAGATGGTCTTTATGATATGCGAGACGTGCTCGATCTCAACAATTTGTAAGCATTATTACCCATCGTGATGTGGTTATTGCAGTCGTAATTGTTTGATTGCATAGGGCAATATTTTATTGCCCTTTTATTTTATCTATTTCATGGTTTATTTTTTATTAAAGCTCTAAATATCTATCTCTTATAACGTTTTAACGTTACTGAAATGTAAATTTTGACCATTTGGTCCACTTTATGGTGCTGAGCTAGCTAACTTTTCATTAAACCAGGCGCGCAAGCGTTTTCCGCAGTGATTTACCTGATCTTTTTGTCGCTTAAGCAGTAATCCACTCGTAAGACTTGCAAAAGAGTAAACAAAATATCCGTTTTAAGTTGACTTTTACCCACCAAATCCCCAGAATGCCGCCGTTTGCCAAAAATCCGCTGGCAACACATTTGCATTGATCCATGACATGCTATGAATTAATATGCAAATAAAGTGAGTGAATATTCTCTGGAGGGTGTTTTGATTAAGTCAGCGCTATTGGTTCTGGAAGACGGAACCCAGTTTATCGGTCGGGCCATAGGGGCAACGGGTTCGGCGGTTGGGGAAGTCGTTTTCAATACTTCAATGACCGGTTATCAAGAAATCCTCACTGATCCTTCCTATTCTCGCCAAATCGTTACTCTTACTTATCCTCATATCGGCAATGTCGGCACTAATGCAGCTGACGAAGAATCTTCTCAGGTACATGCGCAAGGCCTGGTCATCCGCGACCTGCCGCTGATTGCCAGCAACTTCCGCAATACCGAAGACCTCTCTTCTTACCTGAAGCGCCATAACATTGTGGCGATTGCCGATATCGATACCCGTAAGTTAACGCGTCTGCTGCGCGAGAAGGGTGCACAGAACGGCTGCATCATCGCGGGTGATAACCTCGATGCGACGCTGGCGCTGGAAAAAGCGAAAGCCTTCCCGGGCCTGAACGGCATGGACCTGGCGAAAGAAGTGACGACCGCTGAAGCCTACAGCTGGACGCAGGGTAGCTGGACGCTGGAAGGCGACCTGCCGGAAGCGAAAAAAGAGAGCGAGCTGCCGTTCCACGTGGTGGCCTACGATTTCGGCGCCAAGCGCAACATCCTTCGCATGCTGGTTGATCGCGGCTGCCGCCTGACGGTAGTTCCGGCACAAACGTCTGCCGAAGACGTGCTGAAGATGAATCCGGACGGTATTTTCCTGTCTAACGGTCCTGGCGACCCGGCGCCGTGCGATTACGCCATCGCCGCTATCAAGTCCTTCCTGGAAACCGACATCCCGGTATTCGGTATCTGCCTTGGCCATCAGCTGCTGGCGCTGGCGAGCGGTGCGAACACCGTTAAGATGAAGTTCGGCCACCACGGTGGTAACCACCCGGTGAAAGACATCGACAACAACACGGTGATGATCACCGCGCAGAACCACGGCTTTGCCGTCGATGAAGCCTCTATGCCGGCTAACCTGCGCGTGACCCATAAGTCGCTGTTCGATGGCACCCTGCAGGGCATCCACCGTACCGATAAGCCAGCATTCAGCTTCCAGGGTCACCCGGAAGCCAGCCCGGGTCCACACGACGCCGCGCCGCTGTTCGATCACTTCATCGAACTTATCGAGCAATACCGTAAGACCGCTAAATAATCAGGAGCCGAGAAGACAATGCCAAAACGTACAGACATAAAAAGCATCCTGATCCTTGGCGCTGGCCCGATCGTCATCGGCCAGGCCTGCGAATTCGACTACTCCGGCGCGCAGGCGTGTAAAGCCCTGCGTGAAGAGGGTTACCGCGTAATCCTGGTAAACTCTAACCCGGCAACCATCATGACCGACCCGGAAATGGCCGATGCGACCTACATCGAGCCGATTCACTGGGAAGTGGTGCGTAAAATCATCGAGAAAGAGCGTCCGGACGCGGTGCTGCCAACCATGGGCGGCCAGACGGCGCTGAACTGTGCGCTGGAGCTGGAGCGTCAGGGCGTGCTGGAAGAGTTCGGCGTGACCATGATTGGTGCGACCGCCGACGCGATTGATAAAGCAGAAGACCGTCGCCGCTTCGACGTGGCGATGAAGAAAATCGGCCTCGACACCGCGCGTTCCGGTATCGCACACAACATGGAAGAAGCGCTGGCCGTCGCGGCTGACGTGGGCTATCCGTGCATCATCCGTCCATCGTTCACCATGGGCGGCACCGGCGGCGGCATCGCCTACAACCGCGAAGAGTTCGAAGAGATTTGCGAGCGCGGTCTGGATCTCTCTCCAACCAAAGAGCTGCTGATTGATGAATCGCTGATTGGCTGGAAAGAGTACGAGATGGAAGTGGTGCGTGATAAAAACGACAACTGCATCATCGTCTGCTCCATCGAAAACTTCGATGCGATGGGTATCCACACCGGCGACTCCATCACCGTTGCGCCAGCCCAGACTCTGACCGACAAAGAGTATCAAATCATGCGTAACGCCTCGATGGCGGTACTGCGTGAAATCGGCGTGGAAACCGGTGGTTCAAACGTGCAGTTCTCCGTTAACCCGAAAACCGGCCGTCTGATTGTTATCGAAATGAACCCGCGCGTGTCCCGTTCCTCCGCGCTGGCCTCTAAAGCGACCGGCTTCCCGATTGCGAAAGTGGCGGCGAAGCTGGCGGTGGGCTACACCCTCGACGAGCTGATGAACGACATCACCGGTGGCCGTACGCCTGCGTCCTTCGAGCCGTCTATCGACTACGTTGTCACCAAAATTCCTCGCTTCAACTTCGAGAAATTCGCGGGCGCGAACGACCGTCTGACCACTCAGATGAAATCTGTCGGTGAAGTGATGGCGATTGGCCGCACGCAGCAGGAATCCCTGCAGAAAGCGCTGCGCGGCCTCGAAGTGGGCGCGACCGGCTTCGACCCGAAAGTGAGCCTGGACGACCCGGAAGCGCTGACCAAAATTCGCCGCGAGCTGAAAGATGCTGGCGCAGAGCGTATCTGGTATATCGCCGATGCCTTCCGTGCGGGCCTGTCCGTCGACGGCGTGTTCAACCTGACCAACATCGACCGCTGGTTCCTGGTGCAGATTGAAGAGCTGGTGCGTCTGGAAGAGCAGGTCGCTGAGCTGGGTATCACCGGCCTGGACGCTGACTTCCTGCGCGTGCTGAAGCGTAAAGGCTTCGCCGATGCGCGTCTGGCTAAGCTGGCGGGCGTGCGTGAAGCGGAAATCCGCAAGCTGCGCGACCAGTACGACCTGCATCCGGTCTACAAGCGCGTGGACACCTGTGCGGCTGAATTCTCGACCGACACCGCCTACATGTACTCCACCTATGAAGACGAGTGTGAAGCGAACCCGTCCGTCGACCGCGACAAGATTATGGTGCTGGGCGGCGGTCCAAACCGTATCGGCCAGGGCATCGAGTTCGACTACTGCTGCGTACACGCCTCGCTGGCGCTGCGCGAAGACGGTTACGAGACCATTATGGTCAACTGTAACCCGGAAACCGTCTCTACCGACTACGACACCTCTGACCGTCTCTACTTCGAGCCGGTTACCCTGGAAGACGTGCTGGAAATCGTGCGCATCGAGAAGCCAAAAGGCGTTATCGTGCAGTACGGCGGCCAGACCCCGCTGAAGCTGGCGCGCGCGCTGGAAGCAGCAGGCGTGCCGGTTATCGGCACCAGCCCGGACGCGATTGACCGTGCGGAAGACCGCGAGCGTTTCCAGCAGGCGGTTGACCGTCTGAAACTGAAGCAGCCGGCGAACGCCACCGTCACCGCCATTGAAATGGCCGTTGAGAAGGCGAAAGAGATTGGCTACCCGCTGGTGGTGCGTCCTTCGTACGTGCTGGGCGGCCGCGCGATGGAAATCGTTTATGACGAGGCCGACCTGCGTCGCTACTTCCAGACCGCGGTGAGCGTGTCGAACGATGCGCCAGTACTGCTCGACCGCTTCCTCGACGACGCGGTGGAAGTGGACGTTGACGCCATCTGCGACGGGGAAATGGTGCTGATTGGCGGCATCATGGAGCACATCGAGCAGGCAGGCGTGCACTCCGGCGACTCCGCCTGTTCTCTGCCAGCCTACACGCTGAGCCAGGAGATTCAGGACGTGATGCGCCAGCAGGTGCAGAAGCTGGCCTTCGAGCTGCAGGTTCGCGGTCTGATGAACGTCCAGTTCGCGGTGAAAGACAACGAAGTCTATCTGATTGAAGTGAACCCGCGTGCGGCACGTACCGTACCGTTCGTCTCCAAAGCCACCGGCGTACCTCTGGCGAAAGTGGCGGCGCGCGTGATGGCGGGCCAGACGCTGGCGCAGCAGGGCGTGACCAAAGAGATCATTCCACCGTACTACTCGGTGAAAGAAGTGGTGCTGCCGTTCAACAAATTCCCGGGCGTTGACCCGCTGTTAGGGCCAGAAATGCGCTCTACCGGGGAAGTGATGGGCGTGGGCCGCACCTTCGCAGAAGCGTTCGCGAAGGCGCAGCTGGGCAGTAGCTCCACCATGAGAAAATCAGGCCGTGCGCTGCTCTCCGTTCGTGAAGGCGATAAAGAGCGCGTGGTTGACCTGGCCGCCAAGCTGCTGAAACAGGGCTTCGAGCTGGACGCAACCCACGGTACCGCGATTGTGCTGGGCGAAGCTGGCATCAACCCGCGTCTGGTGAACAAGGTGCATGAAGGTCGTCCGCACATTCAGGACCGTATCAAGAATGGCGAATACACCTACATCATCAACACCACCGCAGGCCGCCAGGCGATTGAAGACTCCAAGCTGATTCGCCGCAGCGCGCTGCAGTACAAAGTGCACTACGACACCACCCTGAACGGCGGTTTCGCGACGGCCATGGCGCTGAACGCGGATGCCACCGAGAAGGTGATTTCGGTTCAGGAAATGCACGCGCAGATTAGCAAGTAAGTAAAAATGCCCGGTGCCGTTCGGCTGCCGGGCATTCTCCCATCTTCAGAACCTTCTGGTTTTTCATCCGCATTCAGTCAGTTAGCCTAAAATGGTTAGGTCGATAACGAAATTCAACTGAGAGCAGGGGAAAACACCATGCAAAATAAATTACTGATCGCTTCCGTTCTGGCTGCCACGACAATGTTCACCGTTGCGGGCTGTTCGTCTAATCAGGCCGTAAAAACCACCGATGGCAAAACCATTGTCACCGACGGCAAACCGCAGGTAGATGACGATACCGGTCTGGTGTCGTATAAAAACGCCGAAACCGGTCAAACCGAGCAGATCAACCGTGACCAGGTGAAATCCATGGGCGAGCTGGATAACTAATTCAGAATTCTGACGTAAGCCCGTCAATAATATTCACTATTAGCCTGTTGAATTACTGACTACACTCTTTTGTTAAAAGAAAGCAGTAACAACAGGCTAATCAATGATTCTGATAATATATGCCCATCCTTATCCGCAGCACTCGCATGCGAATAAGCGGATGCTTGAGCAGGTAAGGACGCTTGATAACGTAGAGATACGTTCCCTCTATCAACTCTATCCCGATTTTAATATCGATATCGCCGCCGAACAGGAGGCGCTCTCCCGTGCCGATCTGATTATCTGGCAGCATCCGATGCAGTGGTATAGCACGCCTCCGCTCCTGAAGCTGTGGATTGATAAAGTCTTCTCCCACGGCTGGGCGTACGGACACAACGGCAATTCGCTAAAAGGAAAAAGCCTGATGTGGGCGGTCACCACCGGCGGCGGTGAAAGCCATTTTGATATCGGTTCCTTCCCGGGTTTTGACGTTCTGGCGCAGCCGCTGCAGGCGACTGCGCTCTATTGCGGTCTGAACTGGCTCCCGCCGTTTGCGATGCACTGCACGTTTGTTTGCGACGATGAAACGCTGCAGGCGCAGGCTCGCCATTATAAACAACGCTTACTTGAGTGGCAGGAGACGCACCATGGATAGCCATACGCTGATACAGGCGCTGATTTACCTCGGCGCGGCGGCGCTGATTGTACCCGTGGCGGTACGCCTGGGGCTGGGCTCGGTGCTCGGCTACCTGATTGCGGGCTGCGTCATTGGGCCGTGGGGCTTTCGACTGGTCACGGATGCGGAAGCGATTCTCCATTTCGCTGAAATCGGCGTGGTGCTGATGCTGTTTGTGATTGGCCTGGAGCTCGACCCGCAGCGCCTGTGGAAGCTTCGCGCCTCGGTGTTTGGCGGTGGGGCGCTGCAGATGGTGACCTGCGGCCTGCTGCTGGGCGGGTTCTGCATTCTGCTTGGCATGGACTGGAAAGTGGCCGAGCTCATCGGCATGACGCTGGCGCTCTCCTCGACGGCGATTGCCATGCAGGCGATGAATGAGCGGAATCTGACGGTTTCTCAGATGGGACGCAGCGCGTTCTCGGTGCTGCTGTTCCAGGACATTGCCGCTATTCCGCTGGTGGCGATGATCCCGCTGCTGGCGGCCAGCGGTTCCTCTACCACGCTGGGCGCTTTCGCGCTGTCGGCACTGAAGGTGGCGGGCGCGCTGGCGCTGGTGGTGCTGCTTGGCCGGTACGTGACCCGCCCGCTGCTGCGGTTTGTTGCCCGCTCTGGCCTGCGCGAAGTGTTCAGCGCCGTGGCGCTGTTCCTGGTGTTTGGCTTCGGTCTGCTGCTGGAGGAGGCCGGGCTGTCGATGGCGATGGGGGCGTTCCTCGCAGGCGTTCTGCTGGCGAGCTCTGAATACCGTCACGCGCTGGAAAGCGATATCGAGCCGTTCAAAGGACTGCTGCTGGGGCTGTTTTTCATCGGCGTCGGGATGTCCGTCGATTTCGGCACGCTGGTGACGCACCCGCTGCGGATCGTCATCCTGCTCGTCGGCTTCCTGGTCATTAAAATGGTGATGCTGTGGCTGATTGCTCGCCCATTGAACGTGCCGGGCAGGCAGCGCCGCTGGTTCGCCGTGCTGCTGGGGCAGGGGAGTGAATTTGCGTTCGTGGTCTTTGGCGCCGCGCAGATGGCAAACGTGCTCGATCCCGAGTGGGCGAAGGCGCTGACGCTGGCGGTCGCGCTGTCGATGGCGGTGACGCCTGTTCTGCTGGTGGTGCTGACGCGCCTGGAAAAATCGGGCAGCGAGCAGGAGCGCGAGGCCGACGAGATCGACGAGGAGCAGCCGCGCGTCATCATCGCCGGATTTGGCCGCTACGGGCAGATCGTGGGTCGTTTACTGCTGTCGAGCGGAGTGAAAATGGTCATCCTCGATCACGATCCCGACCATGTCGATACCCTGCGTAAATTTGATATGAAGGTGTTTTACGGGGATGCAACCCGCGTCGATCTGCTGGAATCGGCCGGGGCGGCAAAAGCCGAGGTGTTGATTAACGCCATTGACGATCCGGAAACCAGCATGCAGATGGTGGAGCTGGTAAAAGAGCATTTCCCGGCGCTGACCATTATTTCCCGCGCGCGCGATGTGGATCACTACATCCGTCTGCGACAGGCGGGCGTAGAGGCGCCAGAGCGTGAAACCTTCGAAGGCGCGCTGAAGTCTGGCCGCATGGCGCTGGAAAACCTGGGGCTCGGCGCGTATGAAGCGCGTGAACGCGCGGACCTGTTCCGCCGCTTTAATACCGAGATGGTCGAAGAGATGGCGGCGATGGCCGGCAGCACGGCCACCGAGCGTGCGGCGGTGTTCAAACGCACCAGTGCGATGCTGACGGAAATCATTAACGAGGACCGTAACCACCTGTCACTGATCCAGCGCCATGGCTGGCAGGGCACGGAAGAGGGCAAGCATACCGGCGATCCGGCTGACGAGCCCGAGAGTAAACCTTCCGCGTGAAGTGGAGTTGCCAGCAATATTAAAAAATTTCTTTATCTTTACCCTGCCGCCAGTCGACGAAAGATTAAGCTTTCCGTATAGTGGCGGCAATTTTTTGCATCCGGGAAATTTTCAATGATCAGTCTGATTGCAGCGCTGGCGGTGGACCGCGTTATCGGTATGGAAAATGCCATGCCGTGGAACCTGCCTGCCGATCTCGCATGGTTTAAACGTACTACGTTAAACAAGCCGGTAGTGATGGGCCGCCTGACCTGGGAGTCGATTGGTCGTCCATTGCCGGGCCGTAAGAATATCGTTATCAGCAGCCAGCCGGGCACTGACGATCGCGTCGAATGGGTAAAATCAGTAGACGAGGCGATTGCTGCATGCGGCAATGCCGAAGAGATCATGGTGATTGGCGGTGGGCGCGTGTACGAGCAGTTCCTGCCAAAAGCGCAGAAGCTCTATCTGACCCACATTGATGCAGAAGTGGAAGGGGATACCCATTTCCCGGACTACGATCCGGACGAGTGGGAATCGGTATTCAGCGAATTCCACGACGCGGATGCACAGAACTCCCACAGCTACTGCTTCGAGATTCTGGAACGTCGTTAAGTGATTTTCCCTCTCCCGGCCGGGAGAGGGAATAGCGTATCAGGAGGCAACGGCCTCACTTTCCCCTAAGTCCAGCTGTCGGTTGGACGGCTGCACAAAGTAAGCTTTATCTTCCCAGCGTAAGCAGGTTAACTCTCCGCCCCAGCAGCATCCGGTATCCAGACCGTAAATCCCTTCCGGTGTTCCTTTTCCTTCCAGCGCAGCCCAGTGACCAAATACCACGCTGTACTCGCTTGTCACCGGCCCCGGAATGGCAAACCACGGTTTCAGCGGAGCGGGCGCGCTTTCCGGCGTCTCTTTGGAATACATGTCCAGCTGTCCGTTCGGGAAGCAGAAACGCATGCGGGTGAACGCGTTGGTGATAAAGCGCAGACGGGCCAGACTGCTGAGATCCTCGCTCCAGTGGTTCGGCATATCGCCGTACATGGCATCGAGGAAGAAAGGATACGAGTCGCTCGCCAGCACCGCCTCAACGTCACGCGCGCAGGTTTTCGCCGTCTCAAGATCCCATTGTGGCGTGATCCCGGCATGCGCCATGACCAGCTTTTTCTCTTCATCGATCTGCAGCAGGGGCTGACGGCGCAGCCAGTTAATCAGATCGTCTGCGTCCGGCGCATCCAGCAGTGGGGTGAGGCGATCTTTAGGCTTGTTGCGGCTGATCCCGGCGAAAACCGCCAGCAGATGCAGATCGTGATTGCCCAGCACCATGCGGACGCTGTCGCCCAGCGATTTGACGAAACGTAATACTTCAAGGGAGCCGGGGCCACGCGCGACTAAATCGCCCGTCAGCCAGAGCGTGTCCTGTCCTGGCGTAAAGTCGACCTGTTTTAATAATGCGATCAGTTCATCGTAGCAACCGTGAACGTCGCCAATCAGATATGTAGACATTAGATTAATGAATGAGTGTGGTTACGGCGAGACGGAACACAGGAATGGCAACGCGGAAATCATTGCCATCGACGTCGACCATTTCATAATGGCCTTGCATAGTACCCATCGGCGTTTCAATCACCGCGCCGCTGGTGTACTGGTACTCTTCGCCAGGGGCGATGTGGGGCTGTTCACCAACCACACCTTCGCCCTGAACTTCGATTTCGCGGCCATTGCCATTAGTGATAAGCCAGTAGCGCCCGCGCAGCTGCACGGGCATCCGCCCCAGATTGCGAATGGTCACGGTGTAAGCGAAAACAAAACGTTCTTCGTCCGGTGAGGACTGTGATTCAACATAGACGCTTTGTACATGGACACATACGCGGGGCGAATCAATCATGGCTTAACTCTCCTTCGGCGGCGCATTATCGCTGATGTAATTAGCCAGCTTGCAGTACTGCTCTACGGAAATGTTCTCCGCACGCATTGCCGGGTCGATCCCCAGCTCGGCTAACACCTCAACGGTAAACGAATTGCTCAGGCTGTTACGGATCGTTTTACGGCGCTGGTTAAAGGCTTCTGTGGTAATGCGGCTCAGCACGCGCAGATCTTTAACCGGATACGGTTTCGTCTTGTGCGGCACGAGGCGCACAACCGCTGAATCCACTTTCGGTGGTGGTGTGAACGCTGACGGCGGTACTTCGAGTACCGGGATCACGTTGCAGTAATACTGTGCCATAACGCTTAAACGACCATACGCTTTACTGTTCGGGCCTGCAACCAGACGGTTAACAACCTCTTTTTGCAACATGAAGTGCATGTCGGCAATGGCATCAGTATAGCTAAAGAGGTGAAACATGAGCGGCGTGGAGATGTTGTACGGCAGGTTGCCGAAGACGCGCAGCGGCTGGCCCATTTTTTCGGACAGCTCGCCAAAGTTCATGGTCATGGCGTCCTGCTGATAGATGGTCAGCTTCGGCCCGAGGAACGGGTGCGTTTGCAGGCGTGCGGCCAGATCGCGGTCCAGTTCGATGACGGTCAGCTCGTCGAGGCGTTCGCCTACCGGCTCGGTCAGCGCGGCAAGGCCCGGGCCGATTTCGACCATCGCCTGACCTTTTTGCGGATTAATAGCCGAGACAATGCTTTCGATCACGAACTGATCGTTAAGGAAGTTTTGCCCGAAACGTTTACGGGCTAAGTGGCCCTGATGGACTCGATTAGTCATTGAGTATTAACAATCATTTTGATGGCGAAATTAAGCGCCGTAATAAAACTGCCGACATCCGCTTTCCCCTGGCCTGCCAGATCCAGCGCAGTACCGTGGTCAACGGACGTTCGAATAAAGGGTAAACCGAGGGTGATATTCACTCCGCGGCCAAAGCCCTGGTATTTTAGCACGGGCAGACCCTGATCGTGGTACATCGCGAGCACGGCGTCGGCATTATCCAGGTATTTCGGCTGGAAAAGGGTATCTGCAGGCAGCGGCCCGCTGAGGTTCATCCCCTTCGCCCGCATTTCGTTGAGTACCGGAATGATGGTGTCGATCTCTTCGGTGCCCATGTGCCCGCCTTCACCGGCGTGCGGATTGAGGCCACAAACCAGCACGTGCGGCTGCGGGATCCCAAACTTTGTCTGCAGATCGTGATGCAAAATCCCGATGATCTCGCGCAGGAGTTCAGGGGTGATCGCGTCAGGAATGTCTTTGATCGGCAGATGGGTGGTCACCAGCGCAACGCGCATCTCCTCCGTCGCCAGCATCATCACCACTTTCGGGCTGTGCGAGCGCTCTTCGAAGAACTCGGTATGCCCGGTAAACGGTATACCTGCTTCGTTGATGACGCCTTTGTGGACGGGGCCGGTGATCAGAGCGGCAAATTCGCCCTTCAGGCAACCGTCGCAGGCGCGCGCAAGGGTTTCAACGACATAGTGACCGTTTTCCGTGCTGAGCTGGCCCGGGATGACCGGCGTACGAAGGGGAACTGAAAGAAGGGTGAGCGTACCGGCTTGCTGGGGTGCAGGCTGTTGGCCTTCAACGTAAGGGATGAGCGTTAAAGGCAGACCGAGCAGCGTTGCCCGGTCTTGTAACAGTGTTGCATCGGCGCAGACAACCAGTTCTACCGGCCAGCTGCGCTGGGCGAGCTGGACAACGAGGTCAGGCCCAATCCCGGCGGGTTCGCCGGGCGTGATAACAACACGATGCTGTTTCATTAGTTGCTCAGAACTTTCACGTAAGCGCTGGCGCGTTGTTCCTGCATCCAGGTTGCTGCTTCTTCAGAGAACTTACGGTTAAACAGCATACGGTAGGCTCTGTCTTTCTGTGCCGCATCCGTTTTATCAACGTTACGGGTGTCCATCAGCTCGATCAGATGCCAGCCAAACGAAGAGTGGACCGGCGCGCTAATCTGGCCTTTGTTCAGCTTCATCAACGCATCGCGGAAGGCAGGATCGTAGATATCCGCAGCCGCCCAGCCCAGATCGCCGCCCTGGTTAGCTGAGCCTGGATCCTGAGAGAACTCTTTTGCAGCTTTCGCAAATGAGGTTTTACCGCTCTTAATGTCAGCTGCGATCTGTTCCAGCTTCACACGCGCCTGATCGTCAGTCATGATCGGTGACGGTTTCAGAAGAATGTGGCGAGCGTGAACTTCGGTGACGGAGATATTTTGGCTCTGGCCGCGCAGATCGTTCACCTTCAGAATGTGGAAGCCCACGCCTGAACGGATAGGACCGACGATATCCCCTTTCTTCGCCGTGCTCAGCGCCTGGGCAAAGATGGATGGCAGCTCCTGAATACGGCCCCAGCCCATCTGGCCGCCTTTCAGCGCCTGTTGATCAGCGGAGTAGGTGATCGCCAGCTTGCCAAAGTCGCCGCCGTTACGCGCCTGTTCAACAATAGAACGCGCCTGGCTTTCGGCTTCCGCAGCCTGATCGGACGTTGGGTTCTCTGGCAGTGGGATCAGAATGTGGCTCAGGTTCAGCTCTGTGCTCGCATCGTTCTGGTTACCCACCTGTTTTGCCAGCGCGTCAACTTCCTGAGGCAGGATGGTAACGCGGCGACGCACTTCGTTGTTACGCACTTCCGAAATCAGCATCTCTTTACGGATCTGGTTACGGTAGGTGGCGTAGCTGATGCCGTCATAGGCCAGGCGGCTGCGCATCTGGTCTAAAGACATATTGTTCTGCTTCGCGATGTTAGCGATCGCCTGATCGAGCTGCTCGTCAGTGACCTTCACACCCATTTTCTGCCCCATCTGCAGAACGATCTGATCCATGATCAGACGCTCCAGGATCTGGTGGCGCAGCGTGGCGTCATCCGGAAGCTGTTGACCGGCTTCGCCCGAATTGAGTTTCACCGATTTCATCAGACCGTCAACGTCACTTTCAAGCACGACGCCGTTGTTAACCACAGCAGCGACTTTATCAACAACCTGGGGGGCCGCGAAGCTGGTATTCGCAACCATAGCGACACCGAGCAGCAGCGTTTTCCAGTTCTTCATACTTTTTCCATTTCAATTAACCGCAAAGCGGATTACGTTGCAAATCAAGCACATTACAAGGCGCTACTGTACGGCAGAATATTCGAGCGCAGCATTTTCTGCGTACCCAGACCGTAGTTGGAACTCAGGCCGCGTAACTCGAAGTTAAAGCCAATCACGTTATCGTATTTGCTCTGATTGTTTTGAGTATCCCAGCCGTTAAGCTTGCGTTCGTAGCCGACACGCAGCGCGTAACAGCAGGAGTTATATTGCAGACCCACCATCTGGTCAGCAGGTTTATTGGCGTTAGTGTCGAAGTAGTATGCGCCTACGATTGACCAGCGGTCGGCGATTGGCCAACTCGCTGCGCCACCCACCTGCGAAATACCGTCTTTATAGCGTTCTGAGCCAGCATAAGATGGCAATGTTGCCTGAATATATTCCGGGCTGGCGTAACGATACGTCAACTGTACCATACGGTCTTCATCGCGACGGTACTCAATAGCAGCACTACTTGTGGCAATATTATCGAGGCGAGTGTCATATTGCACACCACCGCGCAGACCCCAACGATCGGTCATACGCCAGTAAGTATCTCCCGCCCAGACCAGCGATCCCGTTTTGTTATCTTTCTCCCAGTTAATGTTGTCATCACCGGTGCGTGACTCGGTGAAATAGTAGATTTGACCAACAGAAACGTTAAAACGTTCAACGGCAGCATCATCATAAACACGTGTTGTGACGCCGGTCGTTAACTGGTTAGCAGACGCGATGCGGTCAAGACCGCCGTAAGTACGGTCACGGAACAGGCCGCTGTAGTCAGACTGCAGTAAAGAGGAGTCGTAGTTCTGGATTTTGCTCTGGTCGCGGTATGGCACGTACAAATACTGCATACGCGGTTCAAGCGTTTGGGTATAACCATCCGCCAGCATAGCCATATCACGCTCGAAGATCAGCTTCCCGTCCATTTTGAACTGCGGAAGCGTTCGGTTGACCGACTCTTCAAGGTCGGCATTTCTACTGGCATTGTAATTATCGATATTTTTTTGCTGATAGTGAGTCGCCATCAGCTTGGCTTCGGTATTCAGGCTCGCCCAGTCGTTAGACCACGGCAGATTGATCGTCGGCTCAAGGTGAACACGCGTCGCTTCAGGCATGTCCGAATCCGTGTTAACGAAATGTACCGCCTGAGCGTAAACTCGGGTGTCGAATGGACCCACATCATTCTGATACCAGTTAACGTCCAGCTGTGGTTCTGCCCCATAGGTAGATGTGGACTGGTCAGAAAATACCTGGAATTGCTTGGTCGAGACGGTTGCGTCAAAGTTCTGTACCGCATAGCCTACGCTGAATTTCTGCGTGGCATAGCCATCGGTACTTGAGCCGTATTTGGACGAGAAGTCATTAAAATAAGACGAATCGCTAACTTTGGTGTAGTCAACATTAAAGCGCCATACCTTATCCATCACCCCGGCATGCTGCCAGTAGAATAACCAGCGGTGCTTGTCGCCTTCGGTCGGATGCTCGTCCTGGAAGACTTTATCCGACGGCAGATAATCCAGCTCCATCAGACCCGCACCGGCGTGGGTCAGATAGCGGAACTCGTTCTCCCACATGATGTTGCCGCGCTTGTGGATATAGTGCGGCGTGATCGTCGCATCCATGTTTGGCGCGATGTTCCAGTAATACGGCAGGTAGAACTCAAAGTAGTTCGAGGTGCTGTATTTGGCATTCGGGATCAGGAAACCGGAGCGACGTTTGTCACCGACGGGAAGCTGCAGATAAGGGCTGTAGAATATGGGAACAGGGCCCAGCTTAAAGCGGGCGTTCCAGATCTCTGCGACCTGTTCTTCGCGGTCATGGATAACCTCGCTCCCGACCACGCTCCAGGTATTTGAACCCGGCAGACATGATGTGAACGTACCGTTTTCCAGGATCGTATAGCGGTTTTCACCGCGCTGTTTCATCAGGTCAGCGTCACCGCGCCCCTGGCGACCCACCATCTGGTAATCACCTTTCCAGACGTTAGTATCTTTAGTATTCAGGTTTGACCAGGCTTTCGGACCTTTCAGGATGACCTGATTGTCGTCATAGTGCACATTACCCAGCGCATCCACCGTTCGTACCGGCTCGGCCGCACCTTCCGGCTGCTTCTGGTGCAATTGCACTTCATCTGCCTGCAGGCGGCTATTGCCCTGGTTAATATCGACATTGCCCGTAAACGTGGCATTGTCAGGGTAAGTCCCTTTCGAACTGTCGGCAGTAATGGTTACCGGCAAGCTATTTGTATCGCCACTCACCAGTGGGCGATTATAACTTGGGACGCCAAGCATACACTGCGAGGCGAGATCGGCCGCCAGCCCCTGTTGACTGTACAGGGCGGAGCCAATCATTGTGGCCAGGAGGGTGGGGATACGTTTTTTCATACGTTGTATTTTATTGTTCCGTCATCAGTGGCTACGGCTTACAAACGCTCAGAGACTATCTTACTCATCTGCGCAGTACCAGCGTTAATCCTGCCTGTTTGCGTGCCAGAGTGTTAGGCTCGCTATCGAATGACGAGTATGATAAAGCAAATTATAGGCGATGTCCTTCAATTGACCGTGACTTGAACACAGTGATGATGACGTTGCGTCGGCCAGGAATATGACTATCCGGGGAGTATATGCAGTATTGGGGTAAAATAATCGGCGTTGCGTTCGCCATCATCATGGGTGCCGGGTTCTGGGGAATTGTGCTTGGGCTTATTATCGGCCATATGTTTGATAAGGCGCGCAGCCGCAAAATGGCCTGGTTTGCCAATCAGCGCGAGCGTCAGTCACTCTTTTTCTCCACCACCTTTGAGGTCATGGGGCATTTAACCAAATCCAAAGGGCGTGTCACAGAAGCCGATATTCAGATTGCCAGCGTTTTTATGGATCGCATGAACCTGCACGGCGACTCCCGTCTGGCAGCGCAAAATGCGTTCCGCATCGGTAAGTCGGATAATTATCCGCTTCGCGAAAAAATGCGTCAGTTTCGCAGCATCTGCTTTGGACGTTTTGATTTAATTCGGATGTTTCTGGAAATTCAAATCCAGGCGGCCTTCGCCGACGGCTCACTTCACCCTAATGAACGTGACGTGCTGTACGTCATTGCGGAAGAGCTGGGCATCTCCCGCATGCAGTTCGACCAGTTCCTGCGCATGATGCAGGGCGGGGCACAGTTTGGCGGTGGCTATCATCAGCAGTCGTCCGGCGGTGCCTGGCAGCAGGCGCAGCGTGGTCCGACGCTGGAAGACGCCTGCAACGTGCTTGGCGTTAGGCCCTCTGACGATCAGACCACGATTAAACGTGCCTATCGCAAGCTCATGAGTGAACACCATCCGGACAAACTGGTCGCGAAAGGCTTACCGCCAGAAATGATGGAGATGGCGAAGCAAAAAGCGCAGGAAATCCAGAAGGCGTACGAGCTCATAAAAGAGAAGAAAGGTTTCAAATAAAAAAAGCCCGACGATGTCGGGCTTTTTTTTAGAAGTCCACCGGGGCTTTAAACGTCATCGCGTTACCGAAGGCTGGATGGGTTATGGTGAGCGTCTGCGCGTGCAGCTGCAGACGTGGCGCTAAGGCCAGCGCTTCAGGCGGCGCGTAGAAGCGGTCACCCAGAATCGGATGACCCAGGGCGAGCATATGCACGCGCAGCTGGTGCGAACGTCCGGTAATCGGCTTAAGCAGGACGCGCGCGGTATTATCCGGCGCGTACTCCAGCACTTCGTACTCGGTCTGCGCGGCCTTGCCGGTTTCGTAACACACCTTCTGCTTAGGCCGGTTCTGCCAGTCGCAGATCAGCGGTAAATCCACCAGGCCTTCCGCCTGCGCGGGGTGGCCCCAGACGCGGGCGACATACTGCTTTTTCGGCTCGCGCTCGCGGAACTGACGCTTTAACTCGCGTTCCGCCGCTTTATTCAGCGCCACCACAATCACGCCGCTGGTGGCCATATCCAGGCGATGGACTGACTCCGCCTGCGGATAATCGCGCTGAATGCGCGTCATCACGCTGTCTTTGTGCTCGTCCAGACGCCCCGGCACGGACAACAGGCCGCTGGGCTTGTTGACCACCATAATGTGTTCATCCTGATACAGAATGACCAGCCAGGGATCCTGCGGCGGATTGTAAGGCTCCATCACCATCTTGCGCTCCGTTTACTGATGCGTCACAACGATAAGACGCAGGGCATCCAGACGCCAGCCAGCCTGATTCAGGCTTTCCAGCACCTGCTGACGGTTGCTTTCAATCGCCGCCAGCTCGTCGTCACGGATGTTCGGGTTGACGGCTTTTAACGCCTCCAGACGGGACAGCTCCGCAGACAGTTTCTCGTCTGCTTCACTGCGCGCGGCGTCAATCAGCGCTCTGGCCGCTTTTTCAATCTGGGTTTCGCCCAGTTGCAGAATAGCGTGCACATCCTGCTGTACCGCGTTCACCAGCTTGCTGCCCGTATGGCGGTTTACCGCGCTCAGCTGTCGGTTGAAACTCTCGAATTCAACCTGTCCTGCCAGGTTCGTGCCGTTTTTGTCCAGCAGCAGGCGGACGGGCGTTGGCGGCAGGAAGCGGGTAAGCTGCAGCTGTTTCGGCGCCTGTGCTTCCACAACGTAGATCAGCTCTACCAGCAGGGTGCCCACCGGCAGCGCCTTGTTTTTCAACAGGGAGATGGTGCTGCTGCCGGTATCGCCGGAGAGAATCAGGTCCAGCCCGTTGCGGATCAGCGGGTGTTCCCAGGTGATAAACTGGGCATCTTCGCGGGACAGCGCCACGTCACGCTCAAAGGTGATGGTACAGCCATCTTCCGGCAGGCCCGGGAAATCCGGAACCAGCATGTGATCGGACGGGGTCAGGACAATCAGGTTCTCGCCGCGATCGTCCTGGTTGATGCCGACGATGTCGAACAGGTTCATGGAGAAGCCGATCAGGCTGGTGTCATCATCTTGCTCTTCAATGCTCTCGGCAAGCGCCTGCGCTTTTTCACCGCCGTTGGAGTGGATCTCCAGCAGGCGGTCACGCCCTTGCTCCAGCTGCGCTTTCAGCGCGTCGTGCTTCTCACGGCAGGACTTGATCAGCTCATCAAACCCTTCCGCGTTTTCCGGCGCGGCCAGGTAGCCGATCAGATCGCCATGCACTTGATCATAAATGGTGCGGCCCGTCGGGCAGGTATGTTCAAACGCGTCCAGACCTTCGTGGAACCAGCGTACCAGCACGGACTGCGCGGTTTTTTCCAGATACGGCACGTGGATCTGAATATCATGCGCCTGACCGATACGATCCAGACGGCCGATACGCTGCTCCAGCAGATCCGGGTTAAACGGCAGATCGAACATCACCAGGTTGCTGGCGAACTGGAAGTTACGGCCTTCAGAGCCGATTTCCGAGCACAGCAGAACCTGTGCGCCGCTGTCCTCTTCCCCGAACCACGCCGCGGCGCGGTCGCGCTCGACGATGGACATGCCTTCGTGGAACACGGCGGCGCGAATGCCTTCACGCTCGCGCAGAACCTGCTCCAGCTGCAGCGCGGTGGCCGCTTTGGCGCAGATCACCAGCACTTTCTGGGAGCGGTGCGCGGTCAGGTAGCCCATCAGCCACTCCACGCGCGGATCGAAGTTCCACCAGGTGCCGGTATCGCCTTCAAACTCCTGGTAGATTTGTTCCGGATAAAGCATGTCGCGGGCGCGCTCTTCCTGAGTTTTGCGCGCACCCATAATGCCGGAGACTTTAATCGCCGTTTGATACTGCGTCGGCAGCGGCAGTTTAATCGTATGCAGCTCGCGTTTCGGGAAGCCTTTGACGCCGTTACGGGTGTTTCGGAACAGCACGCGGCTGGTGCCGTGGCGATCCATCAGCATGTCGATCAGCTCTTTACGCGCGGATTCCGCGTTGTCGCTGTCGCTGTTCGCAGCCTGCAAAAGCGGCTCGATATCCTGCTCGCCAATCAGATCGCTCAGGGTGTTGAGCTCGTCATCAGAAAGACGCTTGCCCGCCAGCAGCATGGCGACGGCATCGGCGACCGGGCGGTAGTTATTTTGTTCTTCCACGAACTGCGCAAAGTCGTGGAAACGGTTTGGATCGAGCAGGCGCAAGCGGGCGAAGTGGCTTTCCAGACCCAGTTGCTCCGGCGTTGCGGTCAGCAGCAGAACGCCAGGCACGCGCTCGGCAAGCTGCTCGATAGCCATGTATTCGCGGCTCGGCGAGTCTTCGCTCCAGACCAGATGGTGCGCCTCGTCAACGACCATAATGTCCCATTCGGCATCGCACAGGTGCTCAAGACGCTGCTTGCTGCGGCGCACGAAGTCCAGGGAGCAAATGACCAGCTGTTCGGTTTCAAACGGGTTGTCGGCGTCGTGCTGCGCTTCGGCATAGCGTTCGTCATCGAACAGAGAGAAACGCAGGTTAAAGCGGCGAAGCATTTCAACCAGCCACTGGTGCTGCAGGGTTTCTGGCACCACGATCAGCACGCGTTCTGCAGCGCCGGAAAGCAGCTGTTGATGCAGGATCATGCCCGCTTCGATGGTTTTACCCAGGCCCACTTCATCTGCCAGCAGCACGCGCGGCGCGTGGCGACGGCCCACGTCGTGGGCGATGTTCAGCTGGTGGGGGATCAGGCTGGTGCGCTGGCCGCGCAGGCCGCTCCACGGCATGCGGTACTGTTCACTCTGGAACTTACGCGCGCGATAGCGCAGGGAGAAGCGATCCATACGGTCGATTTGCCCGGCAAACAGGCGGTCCTGCGGCTTACTGAACACCAGTTTGCTGTCGAGCAGCACTTCGCGCAGGACGACATTGGTCTCGTCGGTGTCCAGACGAGTCCCGATGTAGGCGAGCAGTCCATTCTCTTCTTTTACGTCTTCAATCTTGAGCTGCCAGCCGTCATGGCTGGTCACGGTGTCACCCGGATTAAACATCACGCGGGTTACAGGGGAGTCATTGCGAGCGTACAGACGGTTTTCACCGGTGGCAGGGAAGAGGAGGGTAACCATACGCGTATCGATAGCTACGACGGTTCCTAATCCAAGTTCGCTTTCTGTATCGCTGATCCAGCGTTGACCAAGTGTAAAAGGCATAGTTGTTCGGCTCTAATCTTTAATTGCAGGCAATAGTTCGACTACCGTCAAAAAAGACGGTCATCGAAAAATGGGTCCGGGAATGGAAAGGGCGCTATGGTACTGGATGGCAGCCATTTCGTCACGCGTCAAAATAGGCCAAGTTGCCCTGTCACTAGTGTAGCAAAATCATCGTCGATGAAGGGCAAAATTCCGTCGGCAACCGGCTGAAGCTGACGCGTCAGATAGTGTTCGTAATCCAGAGGAGAATGCTGATAATCCACGGGTTCCGGGCCGCTAATGGTCCAGACGTATTTAATGGTTCCCCGGTTTTGATACTGCGGCGCGCGGCCGCGGCGTACGTTTTCTTCATCCGCCAGACGCGCGGCGCGTACGTGCGGTGGAACGTTGCGCTGGTACTCCGCCAGCGGGCGGCGCAGGCGCTTGCGGTATACCAGCTGCGCGTCAAGTTCGCCCGCCATCAGGCTGGCTATCGTCTCGCGCACGTAGTCCTGATAGGGCTCATTGCGAAACACCCGCAGATAGAGCGTCTGCTGGAACTGCTGCGCCAGAGGCGTCCAGTCGGTACGTACCGTCTCCAGCCCTTTAAAAACCATCCGCTGCGCGTCGCCTTCCTGAATCAGCCCGGCGTAGCGTTTCTTGCTGCCCTGATCGGTGCCGCGAATGGTGGGCATTAAAAAGCGGGCGAAATGGGTTTCAAATTCCAGCTCCAGCGCGCTGGTTAACCGCTCTTTTTGCAAATGTTCCTGCCACCAGTCGTTCACGAAGGCGACCAGCGCGTTGCCGATTTGCGCGGCGTCGTCTTCTGAATGCGCGCCCTTAAGCCACACAAAGGTGGAGTCTGTGTCGCCGTAGATGACGTCATAGCCCCGGGACTCAATCAGCGCTTTGGTCTGGCGCATGATCTCGTGCCCGCGCATGGTGATCGAGGAGGCCAGACGCGGGTCAAAGAAGCGGCAGGCGCTGGTGCCCAGCACGCCGTAAAAGGCGTTCATAATGATTTTTAGCGCCTGAGAAAGGGGCTTGTTGCCGTGGCGCTTGGCCTCATCGCGGCCGTGCCAGATGTTTCCCACGATTTCAGGCAGACAGTGTTTTTCCCGCGAGAAGCGTGCGCCGAGGAAACCTTCCGTGCTGTGCTCATCATCCGGCTGGGCTATGCCCTCAACCAACCCGACGGGATCGATGAGGAAGGTGCGGATGATCGACGGGTAGAGGCTTTTGTAGTCCAGCACCAGAACGGAGTCATACAATCCTGGCCGGGAGTCCATGACGTAGCCACCGGGGCTGGCCTGCGGCGGTACGTCCCCGAGGTTGGGGGCGACGTATCCCGCCCGGTGCATGCGCGGAAAATAGAGGTGGCTAAAGGCGGCAACCGATCCACCATGCCTGTCGACCGCCAGGCCGTTTACCGTCGCGCGCTCCAGCAGGAACGGCATGATCTCGGTTTTGTTGAAAATCTGCGTGACCAGCTCGCAGTCTTTCAGGTTATAGGTGGCAAGCGCCGGTTTGTCTTCGTTAAAGCGTCGGTCGATCTCGTCCATTCTGTCCCAGGGGTTGTCGATGGATTTGCCTTCGCCAAGCAGCTCCTGCGCGACGGCTTCCAGGGAGAATGAAGAGAAGCTCCAGAAGGCGGATTTTAGCGCCTCGATGCCGTCGATAATCAGGCGACCGTTAGCCTGCGCAAAGAAAACGCCGTTCTTAAAACCGTGTTCGCGCCATTCCAGCTCGCTGTTTCCGCGCCCCAGCATCAGCGGGATGCGGTAGCGCTCGGCGTGCTTTTGCAGCACGCGCAGGTCGAACTGCACCACGTTCCAGCCGATCAGGACGTCGGGGTCGTTGTCGGCAAACCACTGGTTAAGCTTCTCCAGCAGCTGCGGGCGGCTGTTGACGTACTCAAGCCGGAAATCCAGCGCGGACGCATCGCCATTCGGCGGCCCGAGCATATAGACAACCCGATCGCCGCAGCCTTCCAGACCGATGCAGTACAGTTCGCCGTGACGGGTGGTTTCGATATCCAGGGAGACCCACTTCAGCGGCGGGCGGTAGTGCGGATTGGGCTTCAGGCGCGCGTTAACGAGGCTGCCGCTATGCGCGGTGCCGTCGACCCAGACGGGGGCGGTGATGAACCGCTCCATCAGAAAGCGTTCCGGTGGGCGGATATCCGCCTCGTAGAGCGTCACGCCCGCCTCGCGGAGCAGCTTTTCATAGCGCATCAGCTGGCGATGGGCGCGACAGTAGAGGCCGTAAACCGGCTGGCGATGGAAATCTTTCAGCTCAAGCGGGGTGATGCGCCAGCCGTTTTCGCCGCGCAGCAGCTGCTTCACCTTCTCGACGTGGGCTTCAGGAATAAAGGCCACGGATTCCTGCGGGGGCAGCGTAACGTGCAGCGGACCGTTGTCGGTTGCCAGCCAGAACGCGACCTCGATGCCCTGAGGGGTATCCCGCCAGTGTCGGGTCAGTAAAAAACCTTCTTGCACCTGCGCCACGCCGTTATCCCAGAAAACAAAACCAGGCCTGATTATAGCCTGGTTAAGATTTTAATGCTGGGTTTATATACAGTCTACTGCCCGTAATAGGCCTTCGCGCCGTGCTTGCGCAGGTAATGCTTATCCAGCAGGGTTTGCTGCATATCCGGCAACTGCGGCGCCAGCTGGCGACAGAAGATCCCCATATAGGCGACCTCTTCGAGCACGATGGCGTTATGCACCGCGTCTTCTGCGTTTTTACCCCAGGCAAACGGGCCGTGGGAGTGCACCAGCACGCCGGGCATCTGCGCCGCGTCGATCCCCTGTTTTTCGAAGGTTTCGACAATCACATTCCCCGTTTCCCACTCGTACTCTCCGTTAATCTCAGCATCGGTCATCAGACGCGTGCAGGGAATGGTGCCGTAAAAGTAGTCCGCGTGGGTGGTGCCGGTCGCCGGGATGGACTGGCCCGCCTGCGCCCAGATGGTGGCGTGGCGCGAATGGGTATGCACGATGCCGCCGATGGTCGGGAATGACCGGTACAGCAGGCGGTGAGTCGGCGTATCGGAGGACGGTTTTTTCTTACCTTCGACCACTTCGCCGGTCTCGAGGCTGACAACGACCATATCGTCTGCGGTCATCACCGTGTAATCCACGCCGGAAGGCTTAATCACGAATACGCCTTTTTCCCGGTCAACGGCGCTGACGTTGCCCCAGGTCAGGGTGACCAGATTATGTTTCGGCAGCGCCAGGTTGGCTTCGAGCACCTGACGTTTGAGATCGTCTAACATTGTTGTCTCCTGCCGGATGGCGCTTCGCTTATCCGGCCTACAGAACCGTAGGCCCGGTAAACGCAGCGCCACCGGGCATTCAGGACTTAGCGTTTTGAACCGTAATAGACTTCGTTCCAGCGCAGCGCGTCTTTGAAGGCGGGCAGGCGGGTATCGTTATCAATCACGGTCAGCTCGATGTCTTGCAGCTCGGCGAACTGACGCATGTCGTTCAGATCCAGCGCGTGGCTGAACACCGTGTGGTGCGCGCCGCCGGCCAGGATCCAGGCCTCTGAGGCGGTTGGCAGGTCAGGCTGTGCTTTCCACAGGGCGTTGGCCACCGGCAGTTTCGGCAGAGAGTGCGGCGTTTCAACCGCATCGACGCAGTTCACCAGCAGGCGGAAGCGATCGCCCAGGTCGATCAGGCTGGCGTTGATGGCCGGGCCTGTACGGGTGTTGAAGATCAGACGCGCCGGATCCGCTTTGCCGCCGATGCCGAGGTACTGCACGTCGAGGATCGGTTTCTCTTCCACGGCGATCGTCGGGCACACTTCCAGCATGTGCGAGCCGAGCACCAGGTCATTGCCGTTTTCGAAGTGGTAGGTGTAGTCCTCCATGAAGGAGGTGCCGCCCTGCAGACCGGTTGACATCACCTTCATGATGCGAAGCAGAGCGGCAGTTTTCCAGTCGCCTTCGCCCGCAAAGCCATAACCCTGCTGCATCAGACGTTGAACCGCCAGACCCGGCAGCTGTTTCAGGCCGTGAAGGTCTTCAAAGGTCGTCGTAAAGGCGTGGAAGCCGCCCTGTTCCAGGAAGCGCTTCATGCCCAGCTCGATGCGCGCCGCGTCCAGCACGTTCTGACGCTTGTCGCCGTTGATTTGTGCCGCAGGCGTCAGGCGATAGCTGCTTTCGTACTCGTCCACCAGCGCGCTCACGTCGCCGTCGCTGATTTCATTCACCACCTGCACCAGGTCGCCCACGGCCCAGGTATTCACGGAGAAGCCGAACTTGATCTGCGCGGCCACTTTATCGCCGTCCGTGACCGCCACTTCACGCATGTTGTCGCCAAAACGCACCACTTTCAGATGGCGGGTGTCCTGTTTGGATACTGCCTGGCGCATCCAGGAGCCGATACGCTGTTGCGCTTTGCCATCCTGCCAGTGGCCGGTGACCACCGCGTGCTGCTGGCGCATACGCGCGCCGATGAAGCCGAACTCGCGGCCGCCGTGTGCGGTCTGGTTCAGGTTCATAAAGTCCATGTCGATGCTGTCCCACGGCAGGGAGGCGTTGAACTGGGTGTGGAACTGCAGCAGCGGTTTGTTGAGGATAGACAGGCCGTTGATCCACATTTTGGCGGGTGAGAAGGTGTGCAGCCACACCACCAGACCGGCGCATTTATCGTCGTAGTTGGCGTCGCGGCAGATGTGGGTAATTTCGTCCGGCGTTGTGCCCAACGGTTTCAGCACCAGTTTGCACGGCAGTTTAGCTTCCGCGTTCAGCGCGTTAACGACGTGCTCCGCGTGTTTCGTCACCTGCTGCAGCGCTTCCGGTCCGTACAGATGCTGGCTGCCAATCACAAACCACACTTCATAGTTATTAAAAATGGTCATCATCGTGTCCTTAATGGGTCAGGGTTGCCGTAGTGTCCGCGGTGCTTTTGGCCGGGGCGGCGACAGGGAGATAGTGAAGTTCGGCGCTTTTTGCCCATTGCTGGTAGCGCTGATAAAGCTGTTCAAAGCGCTGTGCCTGCTGGGCGCGCGGCTGGAGCGTGTTTTCGACGGCGCTCGCCATATGCTGCTGTGCGGTCGGGATGTCGGCATGAACGCCCGCGGCCACGGCGGCGAAAATCGCCGCGCCCAGCGCGCAGCACTGATCGGAGGCCACAATCTGCAGCGGACGGTTCAGCACGTCGCAGCAGGCCTGCATGATCACCGGATTTTTACGGGCGATGCCGCCCAGCGCCATTACGTTGTTCACGTCGATGCCCTGCTCGGTGAAGCACTCCATAATGGCGCGGGCACCGAAGGCCGTTGCGGCAATCAGCCCGCCAAACAGCGCAGGCGCGTCGGTCGCCAGGTTGAGATCCGCGATCGCTCCTTTCAGGCGCTGGTTGGCAAACGGCGTGCGGCGGCCGTTAAACCAGTCCAGAACCACCGGCAGGTGTTCGAGAGACGGATTTTTTGCCCAGGCTTCGGTGAGCTGCGGCAGAAGCTGCTTTTTGCTCTCGGCTATCTGGGTTTTCAGTTCAGGATGCGCCGCCGCCAGCTGGTCCAGCGGCCAGCCGAGCACGCGACCAAACCAGGCATAGATATCGCCAAACGCGGACTGACCGGCTTCGAGGCCGATAAAGTCCGGCACCACGCTGCCGTCAACCTGGCCGCAGATGCCTTTCACCGCGCGGTCGCCGACGGTGGCTTTATCCGCCGTCAGGATGTCGCAGGTGGAGGTGCCGATGACTTTGACCAGCGTGTTTGGCTGTGCGCCCGCGCCCACGGCGCCCATATGGCAGTCAAAGGCGCCGCCGGAGATCGCCACGTTTTGCGGCAGGCCGAGACGCTTCGCCCACTCTTCGCAGAGGGTACCGACGGGAATATCGGCGGTGAAGGTGTCGGTAAACAGCGGGTATTTCAGGCTCTTGTTGAGGATCGGGTCGAGCTCATCGAAGAACGCGGCGGGAGGCAGGCCGCCCCAGCTTTCATGCCACAGGGATTTATGCCCGGCGCTGCAGCGACCGCGGCGTATATCCTGCGGGCGGGTGGTGCCGGAGAGCAGGGCAGGCACCCAGTCGCACAGCTCAACCCATGACGCCGTAGCCTGTGCGACGGTTGCATCGGCGCGGGTGACGTGGAGGATCTTGGCCCAGAACCATTCGCTGGAATAAATCCCGCCGATATAGCGCGAGTAGTCTGTTTTGCCCGGCTGATGGCACAGGCGGGTGATGGCTTCGGCCTCTTCCACGGCGGTGTGGTCTTTCCACAGCACGAACATGGCGTTCGGATTGTCGGCGAACTCCGGGCGCAGCGCCAGCACGCGGCCTTCGGCATCCACAGGGGCAGGCGTGGAGCCGGTGCTGTCGACGCCAATCCCGACAATTTCAGCCCGCTGGGCGTCGGTCAGTTCGGCCAGGACGGTTTTGATCGCCGCTTCCATCGACTCGATATAGTCACGCGGGTGGTGACGGAACTGGTTGTTAGGCGCATCGCAGTAGCGCCCCTCTTGCCAGCGCGGGTACCACTCAACGCTGGTTGCTATCTCCTGGCCGGACGTACAGTCCACTGCCAGCGCGCGAACCGAATCGCTGCCAAAATCGAGGCCAATCGCAATTGCCATGGTGTTGCTCCATCGAAAAAACAGGTATGGAAGAACATTAGAGACTGGGGAAAAAAGTCGTCAGGCAGGATCCGCTAATCTTATGGACTAAATCGCTGTTACAACGGAAAGTGTGACGCCGTGCAAATATTCAATGTGGACATTTCTGCCGCACTTATAGACACTTTTGTTACTGGTTATCTGCCTGCTCTGGCGGAGAAATCAGGGGGAAAGGCTGAAACATGGCGGACGTAAAAGCGGCGTGATGCTTTTTGGATCTTTTCGCGGGCCATTTTAAAGCTGCTTTTAGTGATATGGACAATTGGTTTCCTTCAGGACCCTTGGGAGAACTGAATCTATG
This sequence comes from Enterobacter sp. 61D5, assembly GCF_034107965.1. Lineage (NCBI taxonomy): Bacteria > Pseudomonadati > Pseudomonadota > Gammaproteobacteria > Enterobacterales > Enterobacteriaceae > Enterobacter > Enterobacter sp. 61D5. Next base: position 146,246 of record NZ_JAWNFK010000024.1, on the reverse strand, counting down.
GCCGAAACGCAAAACGATCCCCTGCTGCCGGGATACTCGTTTAACGCGCACCTTGTGGCGGGACTGACCCCTATCGAGGCTGAGGGATACCTCGACTTTTACGTCGACCGACCGCTCGGCATGAAAGGGTATATCCTCAATCTGACCGTGCGAGGGGAAGGGATCATCAAGAACGGTGACCAGCAATTTGTCTGCCGCCCCGGCGATATCCTGCTGTTCCCGCCGGGGGAGATCCACCACTATGGCCGTCATCCCGATGCCAAAGAGTGGTATCACCAGTGGGTCTATTTCCGTCCGCGCGCCTACTGGCAGGAGTGGCTTTCGTGGCCAGCTATTTTTGCGCACACCGGTTTTTATCGCCCGGATGAGGTTCATCTGGCGCAGTTTCGCGAGCTTTTTGCGCAGATTATCGAGGCGGGACAGGCCGGTGGTCGTTACGCCGAACTGCTGGCGATTAACCTGCTCGAACAGCTGCTGCTGCGACGAATGGAGGCGATTAACGAGTCGCTTAACCCCCCGCTGGACAACCGCGTGCGCGACGCCTGCCAGTACATCAGCGACCACCTGGCCGATAGCCAGTTTGATATCGCCAGCGTTGCGCAGCACGTCTGCCTGTCGCCGTCGCGGCTGTCGCATCTGTTCCGCCAGCAGCTGGGCGTCAGCGTATTAAGCTGGCGCGAGGATCAGCGCATCAGCCAGGCGAAGCTGCTGCTCAGCACCACCCGGATGCCGATCGCCACCGTGGGGCGCAACGTGGGCTTTGAGGATCAGCTCTATTTCTCCCGGGTATTTAAAAAATGCACCGGTGCCAGCCCGAGCGAATTCCGCGCGGGATGTGAATAAACGGTAAAAAAAGATAAACAAACAGGTGAATGCAGAAAGCAACCTGTAAACTATTCAGACAATTGTTGCCTTGACGCGGTGCGGGGCGCTAAGCAGAATCGCTGATTCGTTTTCTGACCGGAATAGTTATGCAGGCATTGCTGGAACACTTTATTACCCAGTCCGTTATGTACTCGCTCATCGCCGTGGCGCTGGTGGCGTTTCTGGAATCGCTGGCGCTGGTTGGGCTGATCCTGCCCGGCACCGTGATGATGGCCGGGCTTGGGGCGCTGATTGGCAGCGGCGAGGTTAATTTCTGGCAGGCGTGGCTGGCCGGGATTATCGGCTGCCTGCTGGGCGACTGGATCTCCTTCTGGCTGGGCTGGCGCTTTAAGAAGCCGCTGCACCGCTGGTCGTTCATGAAAAAGAACAAAGCCTTGCTGGATAAAACCGAGCATGCGCTGCATCAGCACAGCATGTTTACCATCCTCGTCGGCCGCTTCGTTGGGCCGACGCGTCCGCTGGTGCCGATGGTGGCGGGAATGCTGGATCTGCCCGTCGCAAAATTCGTGGTGCCGAACATTATCGGCTGCGTCTTCTGGCCGCCGTTCTACTTCCTGCCGGGGATCCTCGCGGGCGCTGCCATCGATATACCTGACGGTATGCAAAGCGGCGAGTTTAAGTGGCTGCTGCTGGGCACGGCTGTGCTGCTGTGGCTGGCGGCATGGCTCTGCTGGCGGCTGTGGCGCAGCGCGAAAGCCAGCGTCGATCGTCTGACGCGCTATCTTCCGCGCTCTCGCCTTTTGTGGCTGGCCCCGCTGACGCTGGGTGTGGCCGTGGTGGCGCTGGTCGCGCTGATCCGCCACCCGCTGATGCCGGTGTACGGCGAGATTTTATTAAAAGTGGTGAGCCGTTAACGACGATTTCCCTCTCCCTGTGGGAGAGGGCCAGGGTGAGGGCATCAGAGGGCACGAATGCCCAACAGTGAAGACGCCCCCGCCTTACCGCTCAGCAGTTCTTCTGTTTTTCCATCCCACAAAATACGCCCTTCGGCAATCACCACCGATCGCGGGGCGATGCGGGCAGCATCCTCAATACTGTGTGAAACCATCAGCATCGTCAGCTGCTGGCGCTGACAGACGTCCTGCACCAGGGCGAGCATCTCCTGGCGCAGCGCGGGATCGAGCGCCGAGAACGGCTCATCCAGCAGCAGGATCGGCTGCTCGCGCACCAGGCATCGCGCCAGCGCCACGCGTTGACGCTGGCCGCCGGAAAGCTCGCCCGGCAGCCTGTCGATGAACTCGTTGATCCCCATCTGGGCGGCAATGATCTCCAGCTTCTGGCGCTGGGCATCGTTCAGCCTGAGTCCCGGATGCATTCCCAGCGCGATGTTTTGCCGCACTGTCAGGTGGGTAAACAGGTTGTTTTCCTGAAACAGCATTGAGACCGGACGTTTTGCGGGCGGCGTGTGGGTATGATCTTGATTGTTAATGACGATCGCACCGCTTGCCGGCTGCAGAAAACCCGCAATCAGATTAAGCAGCGTGCTTTTTCCCGCGCCGCTTGGGCCAAGCACGGCGATCATCTCCCCCTGGCGCACGGAGAGCGTGAAGCGCATCGGCAGATGCTGGTAAAGCCAGGTTACATCAGTCAGTTTTAACATCACGCCCCGGAAGTTTTTCGATAACGGTAAATAAGGCAAAGCACAGCAGCAGCAGTAACAGCGCGGTGACCGCGCCGTCCTGACTGCGATAAGAGCCGATCTGCTGATAGAGCCAGTATGGCAGCGTGCGGAAATCGTCATTGCCAAAGAGAGCCACTACGCCAAAATCCCCAATCGACAGCACGCAGGCAAACGCCAGCGCCTGCGCCAGCGGGCGTTTTAGCGCGCGGAGTTCGACCACCCTCAGCCGCTGCCAGCTCTGCATACCCAGCGACTGGCACAGCAAACCGTAGCGGCTGTTGACGTCGCGCATCGGGTTTTCCAGCACCTTAAGCGCGTAGGGGATGGCCATTAAGGCGTTGGTAAAAATCACAATGCCATCGGCGCATTCCGGCAGGCCGATGGTGCTGTTGAACAGTAAAAAGAAGCCCGTCGCCAGCACGATGCCCGGCATCGCCAGAATCAGCATGCCCGTCAGCTCCAGCATTTGCCCGGCCTTACGGGCCTGCCGCGCGTAGAGTTCGCGGCTGCTCCACAGCAGCATCATGGTCAGCATGACGCACAGTAATCCTGCCGCCAGCGCGATACGCAGCGAGGTCCAGGTCGCCTGCCAGAGGACGGGCTGTTGCAGGACGGAGATGAGATTGAGGTTCAGTCCGTCAACGATAACGGCCATCAGCGGCGGCAGCAGAAGCAGAAGCGCCAGCGCGATCAGGATAAAATCGGTAACGCGGCTGTGCAGGCTGTCCTGCGGATCGCGCCAGCCGGTTATTTGATTACTGCCCGCGGGAATGGCTTTACTCAGCCGCTGGCTCAGCAGCACCAGCGCAAGGCAGCACGCCATCTGCACCATCGCCAGCAGCGCGGCGCGACCGGGATCGTAGTCGTAACTCAGCGCCTGGTAAATCGCCAGCTCAATGGTGGTGGCCTGCGGCCCGCCGCCGAGCGACAGCACGGTGGCAAAGCTGGCAAAGCAAAGCATGAAGATTAACGCCGCGACGGGCGGGATCTGGCGGCGCAGCCACGGCCATTCGACAAAGCGGAAGAACGACACGCCGCGCATGCCGAGCTGGGCGGCAACCTGACGCTGCTCGCCGGGAATGTTTTCCAGCGCCTGCAAAAAGAGGCGGGTTGCCATCGGCATATTGAAAAACACGTGTGCGAGCAGAATGCCCTGCAGGCCGTAAGGAGAGAATGACCATTCCAGACCAAGCTGGTCGAACAGCGAAGCCAGCCAGCCCTGGCGACCGTAAACGCTGAGGATGCCAAATACCGCCACCAGCACGGGCAGGATCAGCGTCATGGCGCACAGGCGCAGCAGTGCCAGCCTGCCGGGAAAACGCCGCCGATACAGGGCGCGCGCCAGAAAAATGGCCGGGATCACCGACAGCAGGGCTGAAAGCGACGCCTGCCAGAAGGAGAACCGGATAACGTGCCAGAGGTAGCTGTCGTGCCAGAGGGCGAGCAGGTCGCTCTCTGGCGCGTTGAACCACAGTGCAAGAAAAGCCCCCAGGCTGACCGCCACCATCACTGTGGCGGCGAGCAGCCCCGGAAGTAACCAGCCGGGAATCAACGGCTGACGGCGCGTTGCCATTCACTTACCCATGCTGCACGCTGCGCGGCGACCTGCTGCGGCGTAAATTCCAGCGAGGTGTTTGGTTTGGTCAGCTGCTCGAAACCTGCGGGCAGGGTAACGTTAGTGACCGGATACATCCAGTTACCAGCCGGGATGGCATTCTGGAACCCCTGTGAAACCATAAACTTCAGGAACTTCTCGGCCAGCTCCGGCTGTTTGCTGGCGGCGGTACGCGCGGCGACTTCCACCTGCAGATAGTGCCCTTCAGCAAAATTAGCGGCAGCATAGTTTTCTTTCTTCTCGGCGATAATATGGTAGGCCGGAGAGGTGGTGTAGCTCAGCACCAGGTCGCTTTCGCCTTTCAGGAACAGGCCATAGGCTTCGCTCCAGCCTTTGGTGACGGTGACGGTTTTGGCGGCCAGTTTCTGCCACGCATCCGGGGCTTTATCCCCGTAAACCTTTTGCATCCATAGCAGCAGGCCCAGGCCTGGCGTACTGGTGCGCGGATCTTCATAAATCACGCGCCATTTCTGGTCACTTTCCACCAGCTCTTTCAGGCTCTTCGGCGGGTTTTTCAGCTTATTTTTGTCGTAAACAAAAGCAAAGTAGCCATAGTCGAACGGCACAAAGGTGTCGTTTTTCCAGCCACCCGGCACGTTAACGGCATCTGCCGCTACGCCGCTTTTGGCAAACAGTTTGGTTTGCGAGGCGGCTTCCAGCAGGTTGTTATCCAGCCCGAGCACCACGTCGGCCTTGCTGTTTTTCCCTTCCATGCGAAGACGGTTGAGCAGCGACACGCCATCTTCCAGCGCCACGAACTTCAGTTCGCAGTTACAGTCCGCTTCAAAGGCTTTTTTAACCACCGGGCCAGGGCCCCAGTCGGCAGAGAAGGAGTCATAGGTGTAGACCGTCAGGACGGGCTTCGCAAAAGCAGGCAGCGCAAACAGCGCCAGCAGGGGAAGAACTTTTTTTAACACTTTGCACCTCAAAGTTGAGTGGCAAAGGATTTTGAGCGACAGCCTCAAATCCCTTCGCCGGCGTTATCCGGATCAGGTTCGACGGGTATTATCTCAGCGCACATCTGTGATGCAGCACCCCGTTGAGAACGGCGCTATTGTAATGATTTGGTGAATATTACGAAAGCGTTATGGCTCCGGCGGCGCAAACCAGGCGGATTTAAAATCAAACCAGCCCAGGGTGTTCATCCGCAGGCCGCGCATGCTGCGCTGGCCCTGGATCATCAGCCAGTGGTGGATCAACGGTACGATCGCCTGCTCGGCCAGCAGCTGCTGGCACCACGCTGCAAGATTCATTTCGCCCGCGCGCCACAGGGCGGCGTCCTGCTGCCAGTCACGGTCGATGCAGTGCTGGATCAGCGGGACTTCATACAGATGCGAGAAGAGCGAGAAATCGAGCGGCAGGGTAAAGTTGGCGCTGTTGAGCCAGATATCACTGGCGATCTCCCCCTGATGCCATTCGTCATAGTCCACTTCCCTGACGTCTAACGTGACCCCCTCTGCTGCCAGCAGTCGGGTCATGATTCTGGCGATAAAACGATGCTCCACGTGCTCGCGGTAGTAGGTCAGGGTGATGGACTCCAGCCCTGCGGGCTTGTCGCAGTGAACCGGGCGGGCGTGATGCCAGCGCGGAAGCAGGCCGTACGCCGGGAACCAGTATGTCTGGTACTGCTCTTCCGCATGGTAAATCAGATTGGAAGGGGATAAAACGTGGCTGATCCACTTGCGGACGGCCTGGTTTGCCCCACGGTGGGTGCGGCGGTCAAAGAGGAGATAGTAACATCCCTCTTCCAGGCGACTCTCCACGGCTTTTTCTCCCGTGGTGGGGCCTTCAAGCGTTAGCCCGCAGCTCAGGTCTTCATTGAGATCCGGTAATACCCAGACGTTCACTTCGTCGATGAGCGCCCGATAGCCAAAGTAGTCATCGAACGCGCGGATTTTCAGCTGGTTGCTGTTATTGCGGGAGACGGAGTAAGGCCCGGTGCCAATTGGCAGGCTGGCAAAATTGTTCATTGATTCCCACTCGCCGGGCAAAATCATCGACGGCACATAGCCCAGCAGCCAGGGAAGCCACTTGTCCTGCTGCGACAGCTCAATATCCAGCGTCCAGGCCGTGGGCGAGTGGACGCGGGAGATATGCGAGTAGAGCGGGAGCTTGCGGGCACGTTCCAGAGAGGCGATGACGTCGTGCATTTCCAGCTCGCGGCCGTGGTGAAAGTGGATGCCGGGGCGTAAAAAGAAGCGCCAGTGGCGCGGGGAAAGCTGCTGCCAGTGGTGCGCGATATCCGCTTCCAGTTCCCCGTTTTCCTCATTTATCCGCGTCAGGCCGCTGAAGATTTGCCGGGCCATGTGGGTTTCAGAGCGGCGTAAGGCCGTGCCGGGCAACAGATTTTTCATCGGGCGATAGTAGAGCACCCGCAGAATGTGTCGGCCCTGACGAAAGCTGCGCCCGAGATGGGAAACCAGCATCTGGCGCACGGCGGCTTTGTCGCCCACCAGCTGTACGAGCTGGTCGATGCGATCCTGCTCGAGCAGATCTTCCGCGCGCTGCTGCTGCAGCGCCAGCCCGGTATAGAGGAAAGTCAGCCGCGAGCGTTTGCCGCGTCCCGCCTCCGCCTCCCAGCTTAACCAACCCTGCTGCTGCATGGTGTTGAGCAGCGTGCGCATATGGCGGCGGGAGCAGCTAAGCAGGTCAGCCAGCTCGTTGAGCGTGGTCTCCTGCGATTGCCCCTCGCAGCACTGCCAGAGGCGGATAAACTGTTGTTGCAGACGACCGGAAGGCATAAAAGGGGAACTCCTGACAAAAAACCAGCAATTTATTTATCCCTATATTAGGCCAATAATTCTCCCCGATGAAGCGAGGAGGTAAATTATGAAGAGGTCTACCGCACGTCAGTTCTATCAGCAGTACTTTTCAGCGACAAAAGGAGCGTCCTGGCTGGCCCGCCGGTGTGCAGAGCAACGGCTGAAAACGTTAGAAGAATTGATGCAGTGGGACGTTACAGCACCGACCTCTTCCCGCTAACTCGCCTCGATCATGTGTGACTGAGTATTGGTGCTTATCACCCGCCAGCAAAATGTTTTTGCTGGCTTTTTTCGTTTACTATTCACCCAATTTCGATTCGCTTTCACAAGGACTTGCGCATGCTGTGGTTGATGACAATGGGGCGACGCCTGAACGGCGTGTATGCCGCTTTTATGCTGGTGGCCTTTATGATGGGCGTGGCGGGGGCGCTGCAGGCGCCGACGCTGAGCCTGTTTCTCAGCCGCGAGGTGGGGGCGCAGCCGTTTTGGGTCGGCCTGTTTTACACCGTTAACGCTATTGCCGGGATCCTGGTCAGCCTCGCGCTGGCGAAACGCTCGGACAGCCAGGGCGATCGCCGCAGGCTGATCCTCTTTTGCTGCGCCATGGCCGTGGGTAACGCGCTGCTCTTTGCCTTCAACCGTCATTATCTGACGCTCATTACCTGCGGCGTGCTGCTGGCGTCGCTGGCGAACACCGCCATGCCGCAGCTGTTCGCGCTGGCCCGTGAATATGCGGATAACTCGGCGCGTGAAGTGGTGATGTTCAGCTCGGTGATGCGCGCCCAGCTTTCGCTGGCGTGGGTCATTGGTCCGCCGCTGGCCTTCATGCTGGCGTTGAACTACGGCTTTACCACTATGTTTTCCATCGCCGCCGGGATTTTTGTCATCAGCCTGGCACTGATTGCCTTCGCGCTGCCGTCCGTGGCGCGCGTCGAACAGACGACGGATAAACCTGTCACCGAAGTGAGCGGCTGGCAGGACAAAAACGTTCGCATGCTGTTTATTGCCTCCACGCTGATGTGGACCTGCAACACCATGTACATCATCGATATGCCGCTGTGGATCAGCAGCGATCTGGGCCTTCCGGACAAGCTTGCGGGGATCTTAATGGGCACTGCCGCCGGGCTGGAAATCCCGGCAATGATTCTGGCGGGTTACTACGTTAAGCGCTTTGGAAAGCGCAGGATGATGATCGTCGCCGTGGCGGCCGGAGTGCTGTTCTACGCGGGGCTGATCCTTTTCCATTCGCGGGAAGCGTTGCTGGCGCTGCAGCTGTTTAACGCCGTGTTTATTGGGATTGTTGCCGGGATCGGCATGCTCTGGTTTCAGGATCTCATGCCCGGCCGTGCCGGCTCGGCGACCACGCTTTTTACCAACAGCATTTCAACCGGGGTGATTCTGGCGGGCGTGATTCAGGGGGCGCTGGCGCAAAGCTATGGGCATGCGTCTGTCTACTGGATGATTGCGGCGCTATCCGTCGTGACGCTCCTGCTGACCTGCCGTATAAAAGACGTGTGAGCGGATGAACGAAACGGAGCCCGGGAACGCCGGGCTCTGTGAACTGTTTTATTCTGAATACTGATATTTACGCTGCGCGCGTAGCGTCAGGTACATATGAACGAGGCCCATGAAGCCGTGTGCCCAGAAATATGTCTCAATAAAGACCGTCATGAATTTATGCAAATCTAAGGCGGATTCCGTGACGGACGAAACCGGCCCGAGCGTGGCGTTCAGCACGAACCAGGCCGCGCCGCAGAGTGCAACGCCCAGCAGCGCCAGCACGCCCAGACCTTGCACCGTTGCCGCCATACCGCCGGCATGCGCGTCAGGAAGTTGACGCTGCGCGAGGGTGCGAATATCGTCAACAATTCCGCGAAAATCCAGCGCCAGCCAGGCGAAGTAATACTTAAATCCGCGCTGGGTTAACATCCATGCCATCATGGCAATGCCACAAAAAATTAAACCAAATCCAGAGATAACATGGATCCAGGTGACGATTCCGTTCAGCCCGGATTCGTGGAGGTCCTCACTTTCGGTGAAATTAGAATTGATAATCTGAGCAAGGACCAGTACGGCCACGAGAATGTGTAGTATGCGAAGAAAAGGCGTTTCTTTATGGGGAAGCGTATCGCGCAATGTTGGTTTCATCGCTTTTTACCTCAATAATGAGAGAGCTGATGCGATGCAGTGTGACGCAGATTAATTAACGAAACCTTAACGGTCGGTTGCGTCACACTGTATTTATGCGTTCCGGTTAGCGGGTAGGATCAATATGCGTCATCACGTTCAGCACATTGAATTTTTGCATCACATTATTTCTGGCATTCACAGCAATCTGATGTCCTTCTTTTACGCTTAATTCGCCGTTTACTTCCAGATGAACATCGACAAGGGCTAAATCACCCATCTTGCGGGTTTTTAAATCATGGAGTCCGGTGACGCCCTCGGTTGCGAGAAGACACGTTTTGATGTCGTGCTCCAGCTCGGGCTCCAGCGAACGGTCCATCAGATCGTGCAGGGCATCGGCAGCAAATTTGTAACCCATGTGGGCGATGAATACTCCGACAATCAGGGCCGCAATGAGGTCCATCGCGTGAAAACCCACTAAATTCCCGGCAATGCCGATGGCGACAACCACTGACGACGCTGCGTCAGAACGGGCATGCCAGGCATTGGCTATCAGCAGCGAAGACTGAATACGTTTTCCCGTGGCAAACATGTATCTGAACAAGCTTTCCTTTACCAGCAGCGCCAGAATCGCCACCCACAACGCGGCCCCTTTCACCAGTTGATGCGTCTCGGGGTGAAGCAGTTTATTCCCTGCGGACCAGAGCATCCCGACCCCCACAAGCAGCAGAATAGCGCCAATAATGAGCTTTGCACCGTTTTCGAAACGCAGATGACCGTAATGATGATCGATATCAGAAGCTTTCTGACTCTTTTTATTCGCAACCAGAACGACAAAGTCGGAGGATAAATCGGAAAGAGAATGAATCCCATCAGCAATTAAACCCTGTGAGCCTGAAAATATACCTGCAACTATCTGAAAGGCGGTGAGTAAACTATTTATTATCACGCTTACTAATGTGCATTTATGAATTTCCCGAGAACGGATATGAGACTCATTGCCTTTTTTCTTTTCCATGATTATTTCCGCTGCCAGCTGATTGAGCGTTTATTCTGCGCAGGAAACATTAAATTGACATTAAATATAACGTCATTAGTGGCTGGGTTTGGGAAGTATTTACAGAAGGAGGCGGATATCGGGATAAAACGCGGCCTGCAGAATGGACTGCAGGCCGGAGGATTATTTCATAAATGCAGGTTGTTTGTTTTCGTAAGCGCCAATCGCCGCGTCGTGCTGGAGAGTTAAACCAATGCTGTCCAGACCGTTCAGCATGCAGTGACGGCGGAAGGCATCAATGCTGAAGCTGTAGGTCTTATCCCCGGCTTTCACCACTTCGGCTTCCAGATCCACTTCAAACGAAATGCCCGGATTCGCCTTAACCAGCGCGAACAACTCATCGACCTGTTCATCGCTCAGCGTGACGGGCAGCAGCTGGTTGTTGAAGCTATTGCCGTAGAAGATATCCGCGAAGCTAGGGGCAATGACCACTTTAAAACCGTAGTCGGTGAGCGCCCACGGCGCGTGTTCACGGGATGAGCCGCAGCCAAAGTTTTCGCGTGCCAGCAAAATGGAGGCGCCTTTATATTCCGGGAAGTTCAGAACGAATTCCGGATTAGGCACTTCTCCCTTATCGTCCAGGAAACGCCAGTCGTTAAACAGATGTGCGCCGAAACCGGTACGCGTTACTTTCTGCAGAAACTGTTTTGGAATAATAGCGTCAGTATCGACGTTAGCGGCGTCCAGCGGGACAACACGGCCCGTATGTTGGGTAAATTTCTCTGCCATGATTGTCTCCTTATTTCAGGCTGCGAATATCGGCGAAATGGCCGGTGACTGCCGCAGCGGCGGCCATTGCCGGGCTGACCAGATGGGTGCGCCCACCGCGGCCCTGACGGCCTTCAAAGTTACGGTTGCTGGTAGAGGCGCAGCGCTCACCCGGATTCAGGCGATCGTTGTTCATGGCCAGACACATGGAGCAGCCGGGCAGGCGCCACTCGAAGCCCGCTTCGATAAAGATCTTATCCAGACCTTCGGCTTCCGCCTGGGCTTTCACCGGACCGGAGCCAGGTACCACCAGCGCCTGCACGCCTGGTGCCACTTTGCGGCCTTTGGCAATCTCGGCGGCGGCACGCAAATCCTCAATACGGGAGTTGGTGCAGGAACCGATAAAGACTTTATCAATGGTGACATCGGTCAACGGCACGCCGGGCTTCAGTCCCATATAGGCCAGCGCTTTTTCGGCACTGGCGCGCTCGACCGGATCGGTAAAGGATGCCGGGTCCGGGATATTGTCGTTAACGGAAATTACCTGGCCCGGGTTGGTGCCCCAGGTCACCTGAGGCGCAATCTCTTCTGCCTGCAGCGTGACGACGGTGTCAAATGTTGCCCCATCGTCGGTTTTCAGGGTTTTCCAGTACGCTACCGCGTCGTCAAAATCCTGATCTTTCGGCGCGTGCAGACGACCCTTCACGTAGTTGAAGGTGGTTTCGTCCGGCGCGACCAGACCGGCTTTTGCGCCCATCTCAATGGCCATATTGCACAGGGTCATGCGCCCCTCCATGCTCAGCGCCTGGATGGCTTCCCCGCAGAACTCAACAACATGACCGGTGCCGCCCGCGCTGCCGGTTTTACCGATGATGGCCAGCACGATGTCTTTTGCGGTAATACCCGGTGCGGCTTTACCTTTCACTTCAATCTTCATGGTTTTGGCGCGGCCCTGTTTCAGGGTCTGCGTTGCCAGCACATGTTCCACCTCGGAAGTGCCAATCCCGAACGCCAGAGCGCCAAACGCGCCGTGGGTCGCGGTATGGGAGTCACCGCAGACGATGGTCATGCCCGGCAGGGTGATCCCTTGCTCAGGCCCCATCACGTGGACGATGCCCTGATAAGGATGGTTCAGGTCGTAAAGCTCAACGCCAAACTCGTTGCAGTTCTTAATCAGCTCCTGCATCTGGATACGCGCCATCTCACCCGAGGCATTAATGTCTTTGGTCTGGGTGGAAACGTTGTGATCCATCGTCGCGAAGGTTTTACCCGGCTGACGTACCGGGCGCTTGTGCGCGCGAAGGCCGTCAAATGCCTGAGGTGAGGTCACTTCATGTACCAGATGACGATCAATGTACAGCAGCGGGGTTTCGTTTGGCGCCTCGTAAACAACGTGCGCATCAAACAACTTTTCATATAACGTCTTAGCCATGATTACACCCCTTCAGCGACATAGCGGGCAATGATGTCGCCCATTTCATCGGTACTGACTGCCGCCGTGCCGCGTGCTAAATCGCCGGTACGGACGCCTTCTTCTAACGCCCGGTTAATGGCGTTCTCAATTGCGGTTGCCGCATCGCCTGCATCCAGGCTGTAGCGCAGCAGCAGGGCCAGGGAGAGGATCTGCGCAATAGGGTTGGCAATGTTTTTGCCTGCGATATCCGGCGCGGAGCCGCCCGCAGGCTCGTACAGGCCAAAGCCTTCTTCATTCAGGCTTGCGGAGGGCAGCATGCCCATCGAGCCGGTGATCATCGCGCACTCGTCAGAGAGAATATCGCCGAACAGGTTGGAGCACAGCAGCACGTCAAACTGGGACGGATCTTTAATCAGCTGCATGGTCGCATTGTCGATGTACATGTGCGAAAGCGCGACGTCCGGGTACTGCTTAGCGACTTCACTGACGATCTCGCGCCACAAAATGGAGGACTGCAGCACGTTCGCTTTATCAATGGAGGTCACTTTATGGCGGCGTTTGCGCGCCGACTCGAACGCGATGTGGGCGATACGTTCGATTTCGAAACGGTGATACACCTCGGTGTCGAACGCTTTCTCGTGTTGTCCGCTGCCTTCGCGGCCTTTTGGCTGACCGAAGTAGATCCCGCCGGTCAGTTCACGCACGCACAGAATGTCGAAACCGTTGGCGGCGATATCCGCGCGCAGCGGGCAGAACTCTTCCAGACCCTGATACAGCTTCGCCGGACGCAGGTTACTGAACAGCTTGAAATGTTTACGCAGCGGCAGCAGCGCGCCGCGCTCTGGCTGCTCTGCCGGCGGCAGGTGTTCCCATTTCGGGCCACCGACGGAACCAAACAGCACGGCATCGGCATTTTCGCAGCCTTCCACGGTCGCTTTTGGCAGCGGCGTACCGTGGTTATCAATTGCAATACCGCCCACGTCGTAGTGGCTGGTGGTGATTTTCATCGCAAAACGCGCGCGAACGGCTTCCAGTACTTTCAGCGCCTGTGCCATCACTTCCGGACCAATACCATCTCCCGGCAACACAGCAATATGGTAATTCTTCGACATTACACGGTTTCCTTGTTGTTCTCTTTATTCTGAGCTTTGCGTTGCAACTCTTTTTCGACTTCGGCGGCGCGCCAGATGTTGTTCAGAACATGCACCATCGCTTTCGCTGAGGATTCAACGATATCGGTCGCCAGGCCCACGCCATGGAAGCGGCGGCCATTGTGGGTAACAACAATGTCGACCTGACCCAGTGCATCTTTGCCGTGGCCCTTGGCCGTCAGGTCATACTTCACCAGCTCAACGTCGTACTCGGTGACGCGATTAATCGCCTGGTAGATGGCATCGACAGGGCCGTTACCGTTAGCGGCCTCTGCTTTAATTTCATCCCCGCAGGCCAGTTTGACCGAGGCGGTTGCGATGTCGCTGGAGCCGGACTGCACGTTGAAGTAATCCAGACGGAAGTGCTCCGGCTCTTCCTGCTGCTTGTTAATAAAGGCCAGCGCTTCCAGGTCATAGTCGAACACCTGACCTTTTTTGTCGGCCAGCTTCAGGAACGCGTCGTACAGCTGATCCATGTTGTAATCGCTGTCCTTATAACCCATTTCTTCCATACGGTGCTTAACCGCGGCGCGACCGGAACGGGAGGTCAGGTTCAACTGTACCTGATTCAGGCCGATGGATTCCGGGGTCATGATTTCGTAGTTTTCACGATTCTTCAGCACGCCATCCTGGTGAATACCGGAGGAGTGCGCAAAGGCACCGGTGCCGACAATCGCTTTGTTGGCCGGAATCGGCATGTTGCAAATCTGGCTGACGGTCTGGCTGGTGCGCCAGATTTCGTTGTGATTGATGCGGGTGTGCACGTCCATAATATCTTTGCGCACTTTGATCGCCATGATCACTTCTTCCAGCGAACAGTTGCCAGCGCGTTCGCCTATACCGTTCATCGCGCCTTCTACCTGACGTGCGCCAGCGTGGACGGCGGCGATCGCATTACCCACGGCCAGACCCAAATCATCATGGGTGTGGACGGAGATAATTGCTTTATCAATATTCGGCACGCGGTCATACAGGCCGGTGATGATGTTGGAGAACTCAAACGGCATGGTGTAGCCGACTGTGTCCGGGATGTTGATGGTTTTCGCGCCCGCGTTGATGGCGGCTTCCACAACGCGCGCCAGGTCTTCGATTGGCGTACGGCCCGCATCTTCACAGGAGAATTCAACGTCATCGGTATAGTTGCGTGCGCGCTTAACCATGTAAACCGCGCGCTCAATCACCTCATCCAGCGTGCTGCGCAATTTGGTTGCGATGTGCATGGGCGAGGTGGCAATAAAGGTGTGGATACGGAACGCTTCGGCGACCTTCAGCGACTCGGCGGCGACATCGATGTCTTTCTCTACGCAGCGCGCCAGGGCACAGACGCGGCTGTTTTTAATGGTGCGCGCAATGGTCTGTACGGATTCGAAATCACCCGGGGAAGAGACAGGGAAACCGACCTCCATCACGTCGACACCCATACGTTCGAGAGCCAGCGCGATCTGCAGTTTCTCTTTTACACTCAGGCTTGCCTGTAATGCCTGTTCACCGTCACGTAAAGTAGTATCGAAAATAATGACTTGCTGGCTCATGGGTTAGGTCCTTGTCAGTCTTAGGGCGCCTTGCTACGAGCATAAAAAAACCCGCGCAATGGCGCGGGTTTTTAGTCTTACTGGTGACGATTCAACGCTGAATTTCGCCCGCCAGTCTACCGCGCACAGTGGATGCGTTTAGTAGTAGTAGACCGATGAAACGAATGGTGCGTGTCATGAATCGTGCTCCGTTAAATTCAATATGCTTTTAGTGGTACTGGATACAGCTCTTCATGTCAACCCCTGAGGATGAAAACGGGCCCAACAGACGGAATCAACAGAATATTCACTTTAGCTAATTGTGCTGGTTTTAGCTTTACCTACCCGACTAATTGTCTAATTTTGGACTTAAGAAAAGAGTTGCAGAAACAAATAAATATAATTGTTTAAAAATGAGTGAAATGTCTTGAAGAAGATGCTTTGTGCTTAAAGAGTTTGGATATCATTAAGTTATAAATGCAGTGAATCTATTTCTGAGTGCTAAAAAACGAACAGAGATAACAGGTTGTTAACTAACTGTAGGGAGATGGAAATAACAGTTTAATAATGCTTAAGTCATCATTAACCTGATGGCAATTGTATATTTGTTTGGTTTATGGTTTCATTCAGATCCTAAAGTCAAACATATCTTTTTTGCTCATTAATTTTCGTTAATATAGAGTCTTTATATATTCCGAATTTTAAATAATTCTCTTTCGCTGATCGTATTTGCATGATAAATCATATTTTTCGAGATTATTACAGTGCGTTGGCAAAGGAGTGTAGCGTGACAGTGGAGTCAGAAGTGCCAGAAAATAATATTAAACAGTCTCAAGCTACTGATGGGATTAAACCGCAGTTACGCACGGTGGATCTGAATCTTCTGACGGTGTTTGATGCGGTCATGCAGGAACAGAATATCACCCGCGCGGCTCAAGCGTTGGGGATGTCACAACCTGCGGTGAGTAATGCCGTTGCCAGACTTAAACTCATGTTTAACGACGAATTATTTGTTCGCTACGGGAGGGGGATCCAGCCTACGGCACGCGCATTCCAGCTGTTCGGCTCCATCCGCCAGGCGTTGCAACTGGTCCAAAATGAGCTGCCGGGATCGGGCTTTGAACCTTTAAGCAGCGAGCGCGTATTTCATCTTTGTGTCTGCAGCCCATTAGATAATTATTTAACGTCAATTATCTATAATAAAGTTGAAGAGATCGCACCAAATATCCATCTTGTTTTTAAATCATCTCTGAATCAAAACACGGAGCATCAGTTACGCTATCAGGAGATCGAATTCGTTCTGGGATATGAAGAGTTCCGTCGTCCGGAATTTTCCTGCGTGCCGCTGTTTAAAGATGAAATGGTTCTGGTCGCCAGTAAAAAACACCCGCGCCTGAATTCCCCGCTGCGAGAAAACGATGTTTATAACGAGCAGCACGCCGTTGTTGCGCTTGACAGATATGCTTCCTTTAGCCTGCCGTGGTATGACACTGCGGATAAACAGGCGAGCGTGGCTTATCAGGGCATGGCCATGGTCAGCGTATTAAACGTGGTTTCCCAGACACAGCTGGTGGCAATTGCGCCGCGCTGGCTGGCAGAAGAGTTTTCTGACCCTTTAAATCTGCAAATTTTGCCTCTGCCGCTCAAGCTAAATAGCCGTACATGTTATCTTTCCTGGCATGAAGCGGCGGGCCGGGATAAAGGGCATCAGTGGATGGAAGAGTTGCTGGTTGGCATCTGCCGCCGGTAAACGCATCAGGATAAATCGCATCGGTTTATGTGATTTATCCTGAGTTTTTATAGATACTTGCTATTTTGTTCTGTGAATCTTTTTTTCGGGCTGCTCTCCGGCGCGCAAAAATAGATGATTTCCTGCATTGTCGCGGTTTTCAGCGATGATTTATCACCCCATCCTCTATTCCCAGAGGAATTAACCATATCTTCTGATAACGGCTGCTTTTTCTGCTTTACGCACCGTTTATCTCACCGGGTTTGCTAATTGCCTGCCTCATAACGAGCGGTTAAGGTAAAGAACACTCTGCAAAATATAAGATTGGTTTATCCCAATCGTAAGACGGTGCGGAAATGAATTCGGCAGTCCGTCTATAACAAAATGCCTGGAGGCAAAGCATGGAGATGTTGTCTGGCGCGGAAATGGTCGTTCGGTCGCTGATCGATCAGGGCGTAAAGCAAGTATTCGGCTACCCTGGCGGTGCGGTCCTCGATATTTATGATGCGCTGCATACGGTTGGGGGCATTGACCATGTTCTGGTACGTCACGAGCAGGCGGCGGTACACATGGCTGACGGCCTGGCACGTGCGACGGGTGAAGTGGGCGTGGTATTAGTTACGTCCGGCCCCGGCGCGACAAACGCCATTACCGGCATTGCGACGGCCTATATGGACTCCATTCCGCTGGTGATCCTCTCCGGGCAGGTGGCAACCTCACTGATTGGCTACGATGCGTTTCAGGAGTGCGACATGGTCGGGATTTCGCGTCCCGTTGTGAAGCACAGCTTTCTGGTCAAGCAAACAGAAGACATTCCCGGCATACTGAAAAAAGCCTTCTGGCTGGCGGCGAGCGGACGCCCGGGACCGGTGGTGGTCGATCTGCCTAAAGATATTCTCAACCCGGCAAACAAGCTGCCTTATGTCTGGCCGGAATCGGTCAGCATGCGCTCTTATAACCCCACAACGCAGGGGCATAAAGGTCAGATCAAGCGAGCGTTGCAAACGCTTCTGGCCGCCAAAAAACCGGTGGTCTATGTCGGTGGCGGGGCGATCAACTCTGCCTGTGAAGCTCAGCTTCGTGAACTGATTGAAAAGCTTAACCTTCCCGTTGCGTCGTCGCTGATGGGGCTGGGGGCGTTCCCTGCCACCCATCGTCAGGCGCTGGGGATGCTGGGTATGCACGGTACCTATGAAGCCAATATGACAATGCATCATTCCGATGTGATCTTTGCCGTCGGCGTGCGCTTTGACGATCGCACCACCAACAACCTGGCGAAGTATTGTCCGAACGCCACCGTGCTGCACATTGATATCGATCCAACGTCAATTTCAAAAACGGTGTCGGCTGATGTGCCGATCGTCGGCGATGCCCGTCAGGTTCTGGAGCAAATGCTGGACCTGCTGACCCAGGAGAGTGCAACCCAGCCGCTGGATGAGATCCGCGACTGGTGGCAGCAGATTGAACAATGGCGCGCGCGTCAGTGCCTGAAATATGACACGCAAAGTGAAAACATTAAGCCGCAGGCGGTCATTGAAGCGGTGTGGCGACTGACGAAAGGTGAGGCGTACGTGACCTCAGACGTGGGGCAGCATCAGATGTTTGCCGCCCTGTATTACCCGTTTGATAAACCGCGACACTGGATCAACTCCGGTGGTTTAGGAACCATGGGCTTCGGTCTGCCTGCCGCGCTGGGCGTGAAGCTGGCGCTGCCGAATGAAACCGTCGTCTGCGTGACGGGGGACGGCAGTATTCAGATGAACATTCAGGAGCTGTCTACCGCGCTGCAGTATGAACTGCCGGTACTGGTGCTGAACCTGAATAACGGGTATCTCGGTATGGTCAAGCAGTGGCAGGATATGATCTACTCTGGCCGCCACTCCCAGTCCTACATGAAATCGCTGCCAGATTTTGTTCGTCTTGCTGAAGCATATGGCCACGTAGGCATGCGGGTGACCGATCCGGCCGAGCTGGAAACGAAGCTCGCACAGGCGCTTGAGCACGTTAAAAACAACCGCCTCGTCTTTATGGATGTAATTGTTGATGGAACCGAGCACGTTTATCCGATGCATATTCGTGGTGGTGGTATGGATGAAATGTGGTTAAGCAAAACGGAGAGAACCTGATATGCGCCGGATATTATCTGTTTTACTGGAAAACGAGTCTGGCGCACTGTCGCGCGTCATTGGCCTTTTTGCGCAGCGCGGCTATAACATTGAAAGCCTGACCGTTGCCCCGACGGAAGACCCGACGCTGTCGCGCATGACGATCCAAACCGTCGGCGATGCCAAAGTACTTGAGCAAATTGAAAAACAGCTGCATAAGCTGGTCGACGTACTGCGCGTGAGCGAGCTGGGGCAGGGTGCCTACGTTGAACGTGAGGTCATGCTGGTGAAAATCCAGGCCAGCGGCTACGGGCGTGATGAAGTCAAACGCAATGCGGATATTTTCCGCGGCCAGATTATCGACGTCACGCCTTCTCTTTATACGGTTCAGCTGGTCGGGACAAGCGACAAGCTGGATGCTTTCCTGGCGTCCGTGCGGGATGTCGCAAAAATTGTCGAGGTCGCGAGATCGGGGGTTGTGGGTCTGTCACGCGGCGAGAAAATCATGCGTTAGTTGTCAAAAAGGTTCGCCTCTTTCTGCCCGGTCACCAAAGCCGGGCTTTTTTTTGCGTAATCAGCCGACAACGCAGATAAAAGCGGTTGCCGGGAAGGCTTTTCTGCGTTTAGATGTTAAAAGATTTAACCATAACCTTGACAGGGCCATGGACTCTTTTCTTTTTTTAAGGGGCAATTGTGAAACTGGATGAAATCGCCCGGCTAGCCGGCGTGTCACGAACAACGGCCAGCTATGTGATTAACGGTAAAGCAAAGCAGTACCGTGTCAGCGACAAGACCGTTGAAAAAGTTATGGCGGTGGTTCGTGAGCATAACTACCATCCGAATGCTGTCGCAGCCGGTCTGCGTGCCGGGCGTACCCGCTCTATTGGTCTGGTGATCCCTGACCTGGAAAACACCAGCTATACCCGTATCGCCAACTATCTTGAACGTCAGGCGCGCCAGCGCGGCTATCAGTTGCTGATTGCCTGCTCGGAAGACCAGCCCGACAACGAGATGCGCTGCATTGAGCATCTGCTCCAGCGTCAGGTGGATGCCATTATCGTGTCGACCTCCTTGCCGCCAGAGCATCCGTTCTACCAGCGCTGGGCGAACGACCCGTTCCCAATCGTTGCGCTTGATCGCGCGCTCGATCGCGAGCATTTCACCAGCGTCGTGGGTGCGGATCAGGATGATGCAGAAATGTTGGCCGCAGAGCTGAGAACGTTCCCCGCAGAGATAGTGCTGTATCTTGGCGCGTTGCCCGAGCTTTCCGTGAGCTTCCTGCGCGAGCAGGGATTCAGAACCGCCTGGAAAGACGATCCGCGCGAGGTTCACTACCTCTATGCCAATAGCTATGAGCGTGAAGCCGCGGCACAGCTGTTTGAGAAATGGCTGGAAACGCACCCGATGCCTCAGGCGCTGTTCACCACCTCGTTTGCGCTGTTGCAGGGTGTCATGGATGTAACATTACGGCGTGAAGGTAAACTGCCCTCCGATCTGGCGATTGCCACGTTCGGGGATAACGAGCTGCTCGACTTCCTCCAGTGCCCGGTGCTGGCGGTAGCACAGCGTCACCGCGATGTGGCTGAACGCGTGCTGGAGATTGTGCTGGCAAGCCTGGATGAGCCGCGCAAACCGAAGCCGGGCCTGACGCGGATCAAACGTAATCTCTACCATCGCGGAATTTTAAGCCGCCAAAAATGAAATGACTGGGGCGGCGAAATCTGCCCCATTTTGTTGCGATAATTCGTGCGCATAATTCCCGGAGAGAAATTAGGATAATTCTTGAGAGATCCTAATCACCTATTTTCTTAATTCATTCTGACTTTTAAATTGGCCCTTTAAAGAACGTCCGGGCGATTTTAAACAGCTATCTTTGTATTAATTTGTTACAAACCCTCTTCGGCCGATGAATAATCAGACGTTTTTCCTCCTCCTTTGCCAGCTTACGTGGCAACCGCCGCGCTTACCGGGTGCCCGAGTGAATCTGGCGCTGTTATCCCCTGAGAATCTGTCATAAAATGCTGCCCGCGTCGCAAACTGACACTTTATATTTATCTGCGATGATATTGAGTGAGCTTTAACGCTAGTGTGCATATTCGGTTTTTTTCTTACAAATATTCATAACGTTAATTTTGCCTCGCCAGTTGTGCAGTTATTAACCAGGACTGTTTATCTCTGTAAATAGAGGGCTTTCGAGTCCTTATAGGGAGAGTCCTGGCTTGACAAGCTTTTCCCTCGCTCCGTAAACTCCTTTAGGTGGGAATTTGTGGGTTAAAGTGGTGAGGAGGGGTGAGACTGGCATGTTCCGTGGAGCTACGTTAGTCAATCTCGACAGCAAAGGGCGTTTATCGGTACCAACCCGATACCGCGACCAGCTGATTGAGAACGCTGCGGGTCAAATGGTTTGCACCATTGACATTAACTCCCCCTGCCTGCTGCTTTACCCCTTGCCTGAATGGGAAATTATTGAGCAAAAGCTGTCGCGACTGTCGAGCATGAACCCGCAGGAACGCCGCGTGCAGCGGCTGTTATTGGGACATGCCAGTGAATGTCAGATGGATAACGCAGGGCGATTACTGATTGCGCCTGTGTTGCGGCAACATGCCGGTCTGACCAAAGAAGTGATGCTGGTCGGGCAGTTCAACAAGTTTGAACTGTGGGATGAAACGACCTGGTATCAACAGGTCAAGGAAGATATCGACGCTGAGCAGTCTGATTCCGCGACATTATCGGAACGGCTGCAGGACTTGTCTCTATAAATATGATGGAAAATTATAAACATAAAACAGTGTTACTGGACGAGGCCGTTAACGGTCTGAATATTCGTCCGGATGGCATCTACATTGATGGCACGTTTGGTCGCGGTGGTCACTCGCGTTTGATTCTCTCCCAGCTTGGAGAGGAAGGACGTCTGCTGGCAATCGATCGCGATCCGCAGGCAATTGCCGTTGCACAAACCATCAATGACCCACGCTTTTCCATCGTGCATGGACCTTTCTCTGCGCTCGCGGAATATGTTGCCGAGCGCGGCCTGACGGGCAAGATCGACGGGATTCTTCTCGATCTTGGCGTCTCTTCACCCCAACTTGATGATGCTGAACGTGGTTTCTCCTTTATGCGTGATGGTCCGCTGGACATGCGTATGGACCCGACGCGCGGTCAGTCTGCCGCTGAGTGGTTACAGACCGCTGACGAAGCAGATATTGCATGGGTCATCAAAACGTTTGGCGAAGAGCGCTTTGGCAAACGTATTGCGCGCGCCATCGTTGAGCGCAATCGCATTGAGCCAATGACCCGCACCAAAGAGCTGGCTGAGGTGATCGCGGCGGCGACACCGGTGAAGGATAAGCACAAACATCCCGCGACCCGTACCTTCCAGGCGGTTCGCATCTGGGTAAACAGTGAACTGGAGGAAATAGAGCTGGCGCTAAAAAGCTCGCTCGACGTGCTGGCCCCGGGTGGGCGGTTATCCATCATCAGCTTCCATTCGCTGGAAGACCGTATTGTGAAACGCTTTATGCGTGAACAAAGCCGCGGTCCACAGGTGCCAGCGGGGCTGCCGATGACGGAAGAACAACTCAGGAAGCTGGGTGGCCGTCAGTTGCGAGCATTAGGCAAGTTGATGCCGGGCGAAGAAGAAGTGGCAGAGAATCCACGCGCCCGTAGTTCAGTGCTGCGTGTTGCAGAGAGGACGAACGCATGATCGGCAGAGTGACAGAGACCCTAAGCAAAGTTAAGGATTCGTTAGGAAGCAACGAGCGCCATGCCTTGCCTGGCGTGATCGGCGACGATCTTTTGCGGTTTGGGAAACTGCCACTCTGTCTGTTCATTTGCATCATTGTCACGGCGGTTACGGTGGTGACCACCGCCCACCATACACGTTTATTGACTGCGCAACGCGAGCAGATGGTACTGGAACGCGATGCGCTGGATATTGAATGGCGAAATCTGATCCTTGAAGAAAACGCGCTCGGCGATCACAGCCGGGTTGAACGGATCGCAACGGAAAAGCTGCAACTGCAGCATGTTGATCCTTCGCAGGAAAATATCGTAGTACAAAAATAAGGGAAAACGCGACGCATGAAAGCAGCGGCAAAAACGCTAAAACCAAAACGTCAGGAAGAACAGGCCAACTTTGTCAGTTGGCGTTTTGCGTTGCTTTGCGGCTGCATTTTACTCGCTCTGGGTTTTCTGCTAGGACGCGTGGCCTGGCTGCAAATCGTCGCTCCTGACATGCTGGTGCGCCAGGGCGACATGCGCTCCCTGCGCGTCCAGGAAGTGTCGACATCCCGCGGGATGATCACCGACCGCTCGGGTCGCCCGCTGGCGGTGAGCGTGCCGGTGAAGGCGATCTGGGCCGATCCTAAAGAACTGCATGATGCAGGCGGGATCACGCTTGATAACCGCTGGAAGGCGCTTGCGGACGCGCTGAAGATGCCGCTTGACCAGTTAGCTTCACGCGTGAATACCAACCCGAGAGGGCGGTTTATCTATCTGGCGCGTCAGGTGAACCCTGACATGGCGGACTACATCAAAAAATTGAAGCTGCCGGGGATCCATCTGCGTGAAGAATCTCGTCGTTACTATCCTTCCGGCGAAGTGACTGCTCACCTCATTGGCTTTACTAACGTGGATAGCCAGGGGATTGAAGGCGTTGAAAAAAGCTTTGATAAATGGCTGACCGGCCAGCCGGGCGAACGCATTGTGCGTAAAGACCGCTACGGTCGCGTGATCGAGGATATTTCCTCTACGGACAGCCAGGCCGCACACAACCTTGCACTGAGTATCGATGAGCGGCTACAGGCGCTGGTTTACCGCGAGCTGAACAATGCCGTGGCCTTCAACAAAGCGGAATCGGGCAGTGCCGTGTTAGTCGACGTCAACACGGGTGAAGTGCTGGCGATGGCCAATAGTCCTTCCTACAACCCTAACAATCTCACCGGTACGCAGAAGGATGTTATGCGTAACCGTACCATCACCGACGTATTCGAACCGGGTTCGACCGTTAAGCCGATGGTGGTCATGACTGCACTTCAGCGCGGTATCGTCAATGAAAACACCGTACTGAATACCATTCCATACCGAATTAACGGCCACGAAATCAAAGACGTGGCGCGCTACAGCGAATTGACCCTGACCGGGGTGTTACAGAAGTCGAGTAACGTCGGTGTTTCAAAGCTGGCGTTAGCGATGCCGTCCTCAGCGTTAGTAGAGACTTACTCACGTTTTGGACTTGGAAAGGCGACCAATTTGGGGTTGGTCGGAGAACGCAGTGGCTTATATCCTCAAAAACAACGGTGGTCTGACATAGAGAGGGCCACCTTCTCTTTCGGCTACGGGCTAATGGTGACACCGTTACAGTTAGCGCGAGTCTACGCAACGATCGGCAGCTATGGCGTTTATCGTCCGCTGTCGATTACCAAAGTTGATCCACCAGTTCCCGGTGAGCGTATCTTCCCGGAATCAACCGTCCGTACTGTTGTTCATATGATGGAAAGCGTAGCGCTGCCCGGCGGCGGCGGCGTGAAGGCGGCAATCAAAGGTTATCGCATCGCTATCAAGACCGGTACGGCGAAAAAAGTAGGGCCGGACGGCCGCTATATCAACAAATACATTGCCTATACCGCAGGCGTTGCGCCTGCAAGCAATCCGCGTTTTGCGCTGGTGGTCGTGATAAACGATCCACAGGCGGGTAAATACTACGGCGGCGCCGTCTCCGCGCCTGTGTTCGGGGCTATCATGGGCGGCGTGTTACGCACCATGAACATCGAACCGGATGCGCTGGCGACGGGCGAAAAAAGTGAATTTGTAATTAATCAAGGCGAGGGTACAGGTGGCAGATCGTAATTTGCGCGACCTTCTCGCTCCGTGGGTGCCAAATGCACCGGAGCGAGCACTGCGAGAGATGGTACTGGACAGCCGCGTGGCTGCTTCTGGCGATCTTTTTGTGGCGGTGGTTGGTCATCAGGCGGACGGGCGTCGTTATATCCCGCAGGCGATTGCGCAAGGTGTGGCTGCCATTATTGCTGAGGCCAAAGATGAGGCAACCGACGGTGAGATCCGTGAAATGCACGGGGTGCCGGTCATCTATCTCAGCCAGTTAAACGAGCGTCTTTCCGCGCTGGCAGGACGTTTTTATCACGAACCTTCCGACCAGCTGCGCCTGGTAGGCGTCACGGGTACCAACGGTAAAACCACTACCACGCAGCTGATGGCGCAGTGGGCCCAGCTGCTGGGTGAAACCAGTGCGGTGATGGGTACCGTGGGTAACGGGCTGCTGGGCAAAGTGAGCCCGACGGAAAACACTACCGGCTCGGCGGTAGACGTACAGCATGTGCTTGCCGGTCTGGCAGGGCAGGGGGCAACCTTTGCTGCGATGGAAGTCTCTTCGCACGGTCTGGTTCAACACCGCGTCGCGGCGCTGAAATTTGCTGCTTCCGTGTTTACCAACCTGAGCCGCGATCATCTTGATTATCACGGTGATATGGAGCATTACGAAGCCGCGAAATGGCTGCTGTTCTCTACTCACCATTACGGACAAGCCATCATCAACGCCGACGATGAAGTGGGCCGCCGCTGGCTGGCGAAGCTGCCGGATGCGGTTGCCGTGTCGATGGAAGACCATATCAATCCGAACTGCCATGGCCGCTGGCTGAAGGCGGTTGAGGTGAATTATCACGACAGCGGGGCGACAATCCGCTTTACCTCTTCCTGGGGGGAAGGTGAAATTGAAAGCCGCCTGATGGGCGCGTTTAACGTCAGCAACCTGCTGCTGGCGCTGGCAACGCTGCTGGCGCTGGGTTATCCGATGGCTGAACTGCTGAAAACCTCAGCGCGTCTGCAGCCGGTTTGCGGCCGTATGGAAGTGTTCAGCGCGCCGGGCAAGCCGACCGTTGTGGTTGATTATGCCCACACGCCGGATGCGCTGGAAAAAGCGCTGGAAGCGGCACGCCTGCACTGCACCGGTAAGCTCTGGTGCGTGTTTGGCTGCGGCGGAGATCGCGATAAAGGCAAACGCCCGCTGATGGGGGCTATTGCCGAGCAGTTTGCAGATATTCCGGTTGTGACCGATGACAACCCGCGTACCGAAGAGCCGCGCGCCATCATTAATGACATTCTGGCGGGCATGCTGGACGCGGGCCGCGCTCGCGTGGTGGAAGGGCGTGCGGAAGCCGTGACCAACACCATCATGCAGGCGCGGGAGAATGATGTTGTCCTGCTGGCGGGCAAAGGCCATGAAGATTATCAGATCGTTGGCAATCGCCGTCTGGACTACTCGGACCGCGTAACGGCAGCACGCCTGCTGGGAGTCGTGGCATGATTAGCATCACGTTAAGCCAGGCCGCTGCTATTCTGCAGGGCGACCTCCACGGGCAAGACCTGACCATTGATGCCGTAACGACGGACACCCGCAAAATCACCGCAGGCTGTCTGTTTGTGGCGCTGAAAGGCGAGCGTTTTGACGCGCATGATTTTGCGGAACAGGCCAAAGAGAACGGCGCTGGTGCGCTGCTCGTCAGCCGCAGGCTCGATATCGAACTGCCACAAATTGTGGTGAAAGATACGCGTATCGCGTTCGGTGAGCTGGCCGCCTGGGTTCGTCAGCAGGTCCCTACTCGCGTTGTCGCCTTGACCGGTTCATCAGGCAAGACGTCGGTGAAAGAGATGACGGCGGCGATCCTCAGCCAGTGCGGGAATACGCTTTATACCGCGGGCAACCTCAATAATGACATCGGCGTGCCGATGACATTACTCCGTCTGACTAAAGAACACGAATTTGCGGTGATCGAGTTAGGGGCGAACCACCAGGGCGAAATCGCCTGGACCGTGAGCCTGACTCGCCCGGAAGCCGCGCTGGTGAATAACCTCGCGGCGGCGCATCTGGAAGGTTTTGGCTCGCTGGAAGGTGTAGCGAAAGCCAAAGGTGAGATTTACAGCGGCCTGCCGGATGACGGTATCGCCATCCTGAACGCCGACAACAACGACTGGCTGAACTGGCAAAGCATCATTGGTTCGCGTAAAACCTGGCGCTTCTCGCCGAATGCGGCCAACAGTGATTTTACCGCGACCAATATCCACGTGACGTCGCACGGCACGGAGTTCACCCTCTCCACCCCAACGGGTGGCGTTGATGTGCTGCTACCGCTGCCGGGTCGCCATAACATCGCCAATGCGCTTGCGGCGGCGGCGTTGTCGACGGCGGTGGGCGCGTCGCATGAAGCGATTAAAACCGGGCTGGCGAACCTGAAAGCCGTGCCGGGACGTCTGTTCCCGATTCAGCTTTCGGAAAACAAGCTGCTGCTGGATGACTCCTACAACGCGAACGTTGGCTCAATGACGGCGGCGGTGCAGGTGCTATCTGAAATGCCGGGCTACCGCATCATGGTGGTGGGCGATATGGCAGAGCTGGGCGACGAAAGCGAGGCCTGCCATACCCAGGTCGGTCAAGCGGCGAAAGCGGCGGGGCTGGACTGCGTGCTGAGCGCAGGAAAACTGAGCCAGGCGATTAGCCATGCCAGCGGCGTTGGCGAGCATTTTGCTGACAAAACCGCGTTGATAGCGCGCCTTAAGGCGTTGATTACAGAAAAACAAATTGTGACTGTGTTAGTGAAAGGTTCACGTAGTGCCGCCATGGAAGAGGTTGTGCACGCATTACAGGAGAACGGGACATGTTAGTTTGGCTGGCCGAACATTTGGTCAAATATTATTCAGGCTTTAACGTCTTTTCGTATCTGACGTTTCGCGCCATCGTCAGCCTGCTGACTGCGCTGTTCATCTCGTTGTGGATGGGCCCGCGCATGATTGCCCGTCTGCAAAAACTCTCTTTCGGCCAGGTTGTGCGTAACGACGGTCCGGAATCGCACTTCAGCAAGCGCGGCACGCCGACCATGGGCGGGATCATGATCCTGACCGCCATCGTCGTTTCTGTACTGCTGTGGGCGTATCCCTCCAACCCGTACGTCTGGTGCGTTCTGACGGTACTGGTGGGTTACGGGATCATCGGTTTTGTGGATGATTACCGCAAAGTCGTTCGCAAAGATACCAAAGGCCTGATCGCGCGCTGGAAGTATTTCTGGATGTCGGTGATCGCGCTGGGCGTGGCTTTCGCGCTGTATCTGGCAGGCAAAGACACGCCAGCTACCGAGCTGGTCGTGCCGTTCTTTAAAGATGTGATGCCGCAGCTGGGGCTGTTCTACATCCTGCTGGCCTACTTTGTGATTGTTGGTACCGGCAACGCCGTTAACCTGACCGACGGTCTGGATGGTCTGGCGATTATGCCAACCGTCTTCGTGGCCGCCGGTTTTGCGCTGGTGGCGTGGGCGACCGGTAACATGAACTTTGCAAATTATCTGCACATCCCTTATCTGCGTCACGCGGGTGAGCTGGTGATCGTCTGTACGGCGATTGTCGGCGCGGGGCTGGGCTTCCTGTGGTTCAACACCTATCCGGCGCAGGTCTTTATGGGTGACGTCGGTTCTCTGGCTTTGGGCGGTGCGCTCGGCATTATCGCCGTACTGCTGCGTCAGGAGTTCCTGCTGGTGATCATGGGCGGCGTGTTTGTGGTTGAAACCCTGTCGGTGATTTTGCAGGTCGGTTCCTTCAAGCTGCGCGGTCAGCGCATCTTCCGTATGGCGCCGATTCACCACCACTATGAACTGAAAGGCTGGCCGGAGCCGCGCGTGATTGTGCGCTTCTGGATTATTTCGCTGATGCTGGTGCTGATTGGCCTGGCAACGCTGAAGGTACGTTAATCATGGCAGATTACCAGGGCAAAAAAGTCGTTATCATCGGGTTGGGCCTCACGGGGCTCTCCTGCGTGGACTTTTTCCTCGCACGCGGCGTGACGCCACGCGTGATGGATACGCGTGTCTCTCCGCCGGGTCTGGACAAACTGCCGGAACAGGTTGAACGCCACCTTGGTGGTCTGAATGATGACTGGCTGCTGGCAGCCGATCTGATTGTCGCCAGTCCGGGTATGGCGCTGGCGCATCCTTCGCTGAGCGCTGCCGCGGATGCGGGCGTTGAGATTGTTGGCGATATCGAGCTGTTCTGCCGCGAAGCGCAGGCGCCCGTTATCGCTATTACCGGTTCTAACGGTAAAAGCACCGTCACCACCCTTGTGGGTGAAATGGCGAAAGCGGCGGGAATGAACGTCGGCGTTGGCGGTAACATTGGTTTACCTGCTCTGATGCTGCTGGACAAAGGCTGCGAGCTGTATGTTCTCGAGCTTTCCAGCTTCCAGCTGGAAACCACCTCCAGCCTGCATGCTGCGGCTGCGACGATCCTCAACGTAACTGAAGACCATATGGACAGGTATCCCTTTGGTCTGCAGCAGTACCGTGCCGCCAAGCTCCGCGTTTATGAAAATGCTAAAGTCTGCGTTGTTAACGCCGATGACGCGCTGACCATGCCGGTGCGTGGCGCAGACGATCGCTGCATTAGCTTCGGTATCACGATGGGGGATTACCACCTGAACCGTCAGCTGGGCGAAACCTGGCTGCGCGTGAAAGGTGAGAAAGTGCTGAACGTGAAAGAGATGAAGCTCTCAGGTCAGCACAACTATACCAATGCCCTGGCGGCGCTGGCGCTGGCCGATGCGGTAGGGCTGCCGCGCTCCTCCAGCCTGAAAGCGTTAACCACGTTTTCTGGTCTGGCGCACCGTTTCCAGCTGGCGCTGGAGCACAACGGCGTGCGCTGGATCAACGACTCCAAAGCCACTAACGTGGGCAGCACCGAGGCCGCGCTGAACGGTCTGCACGTTGACGGTACCCTGCATTTACTGCTGGGCGGCGACGGTAAATCAGCTGATTTCTCCTCCCTGAAGCCGTATCTCGCCGGAGATAACATCCGCCTGTACTGCTTCGGCCGTGACGGCAGCGAGCTGGCTGAACTGCGCCCTGACGTTGCCGAGCAAACCGAAACCATGGAACAGGCGATGCGGCTGATTGCTCCTCGCGTGAAGCCAGGCGATATGGTGCTGCTCTCTCCGGCCTGTGCCAGCCTCGATCAATTCAAGAATTTCGAACAGCGTGGTGATGTCTTTACCCGCCTGGCGAAGGAGTTAGGCTAATGCGTTTATCTCTCCCTCGCCTAAAAATGCCGCGTCTGCCAGGATTTGGGATCCTGGCATGGGTGTTTGCGGCGCTCAAAGGCTGGGTGATGGGCTCTCGTCAAAAAGATAACGACAGCCTGGTCATGTACGATCGCACGCTGTTCTGGCTCACGATGGGGCTAGCGGCGGTCGGCTTTATTATGGTGACGTCAGCCTCAATGCCTGTCGGGCAGCGTCTGGCGAATGATCCTTTCCTGTTTGCCAAGCGTGATGGTCTTTACATCATCCTGGCGTTCTGCCTGGCGCTGGTGACCTTGCGTCTGCCGATGGAGTTCTGGCAGCGGCATAGTACGGCGATGCTGATCGCCTCGATTATTATGCTGCTGATCGTACTGGTGGTGGGGAGCTCTGTTAACGGGGCATCTCGCTGGATCGCCTTTGGCCCGCTGCGCATTCAGCCTGCGGAATTTACCAAGCTCTCCCTGTTCTGCTACCTCGCTAACTACCTGGTGCGTAAGGTAGATGAAGTGCGTAACAACCTGCGCGGCTTCTTAAAACCGATGGGCGTGATTCTGGTGCTGGCGGTATTACTGCTGGCGCAGCCTGACCTCGGTACCGTTGTCGTGCTGTTCGTTACCACCCTGGCGATGCTGTTCCTGGCGGGCGCGAAGCTGTGGCAGTTCATCGCTATCATCGGGATGGGGATTTCAGCGGTTGTGCTGCTGATCCTCGCCGAGCCTTACCGTATTCGCCGTGTGACCTCATTCTGGAACCCTTGGGAAGATCCGTTCGGCAGCGGTTATCAGCTGACGCAGTCGCTGATGGCCTTTGGTCGCGGTGAAGTCTGGGGGCAGGGGCTGGGTAACTCGGTACAGAAACTGGAGTATTTGCCGGAAGCGCATACTGACTTCATCTTCTCCATTATTGCGGAAGAACTGGGTTATATCGGTGTGGTATTAGCGCTATTAATGGTATTCTTCGTCGCTTTCCGTGCCATGTCCATCGGGCGGAAAGCGCTGGAGATCGATCACCGCTTCTCAGGATTCTTAGCCTGCTCAATTGGTATCTGGTTTAGCTTCCAGGCATTGGTTAACGTCGGGGCCGCAGCGGGTATGCTGCCGACCAAAGGTCTGACGCTGCCGTTGATCAGTTATGGTGGTTCCAGTCTGTTGATTATGTCGACGGCCATCATGTTTTTGTTGCGCATAGATTATGAAACGCGTCTGGAAAAAGCCCAGGCGTTTACACGAGGTTCACGATGAATCAACCGAAGCGGTTAATGGTGATGGCAGGCGGTACCGGTGGACACGTGTTCCCGGGACTGGCGGTTGCGCACCATTTAATGGATCAGGGCTGGCAGGTACGCTGGCTGGGAACCGCAGACCGCATGGAAGCCGATCTGGTACCGAAGCACGGTATTGAGATCGACTTTATTCGTATTTCCGGCCTTCGGGGCAAGGGCCTCAAGGCAATGCTGCTGGCACCGGTGCGTATTTTTAACGCCTGGCGTCAGGCGCGCACCATCATGAAGCGCTTTAAGCCAGATGTGGTGCTGGGCATGGGCGGCTATGTCTCGGGTCCTGGCGGGCTGGCGGCGTGGTCGTTAGGCATTCCCGTTGTGCTGCATGAACAGAACGGTATTGCCGGACTGACCAACAAGTGGCTGGCGAAAATCGCTACCAAAGTTATGCAGGCGTTTCCCGGCGCGTTCCCGAAAGCGGACGTGGTGGGTAACCCGGTGCGTGTGGACGTGCTGGCGCTGCCGCTGCCGGATGCTCGCCTGACGGGCCGTGAAGGGCCGGTTCGTGTACTGGTCGTCGGCGGCTCTCAGGGCGCACGCATTCTAAACCAGACGATGCCGCAGGTTGCCGCAAAGCTGGGGGATACCGTGACCATCTGGCACCAGAGCGGAAAAGGCGCTCAGCAGACCGTTGAGCAAGCTTACGCAGACGAAGGCCAGCCGCAGCATAAAGTCACAGAATTTATCGACGACATGGCGGCAGCGTATGCCTGGGCCGATGTCGTGGTCTGTCGTTCAGGCGCGCTGACGGTGAGCGAGATCGCCGCCGCGGGTCTGCCGGCCCTGTTTGTGCCGTTCCAGCACAAAGACAGACAGCAGTACTGGAATGCGCTGCCGCTTGAGAAAGCCGGTGCCGCGAAGATATTTGAGCAGCCACAATTTACCGCCGACGCGGTCGCCACCACCCTGGCGGGCTGGAACAGAGACGCACTGCTGGAGATGGCGCAACGCGCACGCGCGGCCGCTATCCCTGATGCGACGGAACGGGTGGCAAAAGAAGTGAGCCTGGCAGCCCAGGCTTAACCCTCGCAGCGCGTGTTGCGCTGCACGAATTTTAAGTAGTCGATGGCGTTTAGAGAATGAATACACAACAACTGGCAAAACTGCGTTCAATCGTGCCCGAGATGCGTCGCGTCCGGCACATTCACTTTGTTGGCATCGGTGGTGCTGGCATGGGCGGTATTGCCGAAGTGTTAGCTAACGAAGGTTATCAGATCAGCGGGTCTGACCTGGCGCCAAACCCTGTTACGCAGCAGCTGGCGTCGCTTGGGGCGACTATCTATTTCAACCATCGTCCGGAAAACGTGCGCGATGCGAGCGTGGTGGTGGTCTCGAGCGCTATCTCCTCTGACAACCCGGAAATCGTTGCCGCGCATGAAGCGCGCATTCCGGTGATCCGCCGTGCAGAAATGCTGGCGGAACTGATGCGTTTCCGTCACGGCATTGCCATTGCCGGGACCCACGGTAAAACCACGACCACGGCGATGGTCTCCAGTATTTATGCGGAAGCGGGTCTCGACCCGACGTTCGTCAACGGCGGTCTGGTCAAAGCCGCGGGCGTACATGCGCGTCTGGGCCACAGTCGTTATCTGATTGCTGAAGCGGATGAGAGCGACGCGTCGTTCCTGCACCTGCAACCGATGGTGGCGATTGTCACTAACATCGAAGCTGACCATATGGATACCTACCAGGGCGACTTCGAGAACTTAAAGCAGACCTTCATCAACTTCCTGCACAACCTGCCGTTCTATGGACGCGCGGTGATGTGCGTAGACGATCCGGTGATCCGCGAGCTGCTGCCGCGCGTGGGTCGTCAAATCACCACTTACGGCTTCAGCGAAGACGCTGACGTCCGCGTGGAAGAGTACAAACAGATTGGTGCGCAGGGGCACTTCACGCTGGCGCGTCAGGACAAAGAGCTGCTGCACGTCACGCTGAATGCGCCAGGGCGCCATAATGCCCTCAATGCCGCAGCGGCAGTGGCCGTCGCGACGGAAGAAGGCATTGATGATGATGCGATTCTGCGCGCGCTGGAAAGCTTCCAGGGCACCGGTCGTCGCTTCGACTTCCTTGGTGAATTCCCGCTGGACGCCGTTAACGGCAAAGCCGGCACAGCGATGCTGGTGGACGACTACGGCCACCATCCGACCGAAGTGGACGCCACCATTAAAGCCGCGCGTGCAGGCTGGCCTGACAAAAATCTGGTGATGATCTTCCAGCCGCACCGCTTCACGCGTACGCGCGATCTGTACGACGATTTCGCCAGCGTCCTGTCACAGGTAGACACCCTGTTAATGCTGGATGTGTACGCCGCAGGCGAGACACCGATTCCGGGTGCTGACAGCCGTTCCCTGTGTCGTACCATCCGTGGACGCGGTAAAGTTGACCCTATTCTGGTTTCTGACCCTGCACAGGTGGCGGAAATTCTGGCACCGGTCCTGACGGGTAACGATTTGATTCTGATTCAGGGCGCGGGAAATATCGGCAAAATCGCCCGTACCTTAGCTGAAATCAAACTGAAGCCGCAAACCCAGGAGGATGAGCATCATGGCTGATAAGATTGCTGTCCTGTCTGGCGGCACCTCCGCCGAGCGCGAGGTTTCCCTGAATTCCGGCGCGGCTGTGCTGGCCGGCCTGCGCGAAGGTGGCGTCAATGCGCACCTGGTTGACCCAAAAGAGGTCGACGTGACGCAATTGAAAGCTATGGGCTTCGATAAAGTCTTTATCGCTTTGCATGGTCGCGGCGGTGAAGACGGCACCCTGCAGGGGCTTCTGGATTTGATCGGCATGCCGTACACCGGCAGCGGCGTGATGGCCTCCGCTATCTCTATGGATAAACTGCGCAGCAAGCTTCTGTGGCAGGGCGCGGGGTTACCCGTTGCGCCATGGGTTGCACTGACGCGTCGCGAATTTGAATTGGGCCTGCCGGATAGCGTTAATACACGCATTGCTGAACTGGGCTTACCGGTTATTGTAAAGCCCAGCCGGGAAGGCTCCAGCGTGGGAATGTCCAAAGTCGACAAAGCTGATGATCTTTCGTCCGCTTTAGCACTGGCATTTCAACATGATGAAGAAGTTCTGATTGAAAAATGGCTCAGCGGGCCGGAATTTACCGTCGCGATGCTTGGCGAAGAAATTTTACCGTCAATCCGTATCCAACCGGCCGGAACCTTCTATGATTATGAGGCGAAGTATCTCTCTGATGAGACGCAATATTTCTGCCCTTGTGGTCTTGAAGCTGAGCGTGAAGCAGATTTACAGTCCCTGGTGCTTAAAGCCTGGCATGTTCTCGGTTGTCAGGGCTGGGGACGCATCGACGTGATGCAGGACAGCGATGGACAATTTTATCTGCTGGAAGCGAATACTTCTCCGGGAATGACCAGCCACAGCCTTGTGCCGATGGCCGCGCGTCAGGCGGGGATGAGCTTCTCGCAGTTAGTCGTACGCATTCTGGACCAGGCGGGCTGATATGTCTCAGGCTGCATTGAACACGCGCAACCGCGATGACGAGGACGAATACGCCTCTTCACGCCGCAGTAATGGAACGCGTCTTGCAGGCATCATTTTCCTGCTGGGGGTGCTGTGCACCGTGTTTATCAGCGGCTGGATGGTCCTGGGCTGGATGGAAGATGCACAGCGGTTGCCGCTTTCTAAGCTGGTGGTCACCGGTGAGCGTCACTACACGCGTAACGACGATATTCGCCAGTCAATACTGGCGCTGGGCTCACCTGGCACCTTTATGACGCAGGACGTCAATATTATCCAGAGCCAGATAGAACGTCTGCCATGGATAAAACAGGCGAGCGTAAGAAAGCAATGGCCTGATGAATTGAAGATTCATCTGGTTGAATATGTGCCCATTGCGCGTTGGAATGATCAGCACATGGTTGACGCAGACGGAAATTCCTTCAGCGTCCCGGCCGATCGTGTCAACAAGCAAAATTTACCGATGTTGTATGGCCCGGAAGGTAGCGAAAACGAAGTATTACAGGGTTTTCGCGAAATGGGTCAGGTGCTGGCGAAGGACAGGTTTACGTTAAAAGATGCAGCCATGACGGCGCGCCGTTCCTGGCAGCTGACGTTAACAAACGGCATTAAGCTCAACCTGGGACGCGGCGACACAATGAAGCGTCTGGCGCGTTTTGTCGAACTTTACCCGGTTTTACAGCAGCAGGCACAGACTGACGGCAAACGGATAAGCTACGTTGATTTGCGCTATGACTCAGGCGCAGCAGTCGGTTGGGTACCGGCTCCGGTCGAGGAACCTAATCAGCAACAGAATCAGGCACAGGTACAGGCAGAACAACAATGATCAAGGCGACGGACAGAAAACTGGTAGTTGGACTGGAGATTGGCACCGCGAAGGTTGCCGCTTTAGTAGGGGAAGTTCTGCCCGACGGTATGGTCAATATCATTGGCGTAGGCAGTTGCCCGTCCCGTGGTATGGATAAAGGTGGGGTAAACGATCTTGAATCGGTGGTGAAATGCGTTCAGCGCGCCATCGATCAGGCTGAACTGATGGCAGATTGCCAGATTTCTTCTGTCTATCTGGCCCTTTCTGGCAAACACATTAGCTGCCAGAACGAAATCGGTATGGTGCCGATTTCCGAAGAAGAAGTGACACAGGAAGACGTTGAAAACGTCGTGCACACGGCGAAATCCGTGCGTGTCCGCGACGAGCATCGCGTGCTGCATGTCATTCCGCAGGAATATGCGATTGACTACCAGGAAGGGATCAAGAACCCGGTCGGTCTTTCTGGCGTACGTATGCAGGCAAAAGTGCACCTGATCACATGTCACAACGATATGGCGAAGAACATTGTAAAAGCCGTTGAACGTTGTGGCCTGAAAGTTGACCAACTTATTTTCGCGGGTCTGGCGGCAAGTTATTCCGTACTGACCGAAGATGAACGTGAACTGGGTGTCTGTGTGGTCGATATTGGTGGTGGTACAATGGATATCGCCGTGTATACCGGCGGTGCGTTGCGCCACACGAAAGTGATCCCTTATGCCGGGAACGTTGTAACCAGCGATATTGCTTACGCTTTTGGTACGCCGCCGAGCGATGCAGAAGCGATTAAAGTGCGCCATGGCTGTGCGCTGGGATCTATCGTTGGCAAAGATGAGAGCGTTGAAGTGCCGAGCGTCGGTGGTCGTCCACCGCGTAGCCTGCAGCGCCAGACGTTGGCAGAGGTCATTGAGCCGCGCTATACCGAGCTGCTCAACCTGGTCAACGAAGAGATTTTACAGTTACAGGAACAGCTTCGTCAGCAGGGTGTTAAACATCATCTTGCGGCGGGGATTGTATTAACCGGCGGTGCAGCGCAAATTGAAGGTCTTGCGGCCTGTGCTCAGCGGGTGTTCCATACGCAGGTGCGTATTGGTGCGCCGCTGAATATCACCGGTTTAACGGATTATGCTCAGGAGCCGTATTATTCAACGGCTGTGGGCCTGCTCCACTACGGGAAGGAATCTCATCTCAGTGGTGAAGCAGAAGTGGAAAAACGCGTCTCAGTGGGGTCGTGGGTCAAACGACTGAACAACTGGTTGCGAAAAGAGTTTTAATTTTTTTAAGAGACCGGAGAGAATTAGCGGTCTCGGGCGACAGGCACAACGGAGAGAGAAATTATGTTTGAACCTATGGAACTGACCAACGACGCGGTGATTAAAGTCATCGGCGTCGGTGGCGGCGGCGGTAACGCCGTAGAGCATATGGTGCGTGAACGCATTGAAGGTGTTGAATTCTTCGCAGTTAACACCGATGCGCAGGCACTGCGTAAGACGGCTGTAGGCCAGACTATCCAGATCGGCGGTGGTATCACCAAAGGGCTGGGAGCAGGGGCTAACCCGGAAGTCGGTCGCAATGCGGCTGAAGAAGATCGTGAAGCGCTGCGCGCTGCACTGGAAGGTGCGGACATGGTCTTCATCGCAGCAGGTATGGGTGGCGGTACCGGTACCGGCGCAGCACCTGTTGTGGCTGAAGTGGCAAAAGATTTAGGTATCCTGACCGTTGCTGTCGTGACCAAGCCTTTCAACTTTGAAGGCAAGAAGCGTATGGCCTTCGCGGAGCAGGGTATCACCGAGCTGTCCAAGCATGTGGACTCGCTGATCACCATCCCTAACGACAAACTGTTGAAAGTTCTGGGTCGCGGTATTTCCCTGCTGGACGCATTCGGTGCAGCAAACGACGTGCTGAAAGGCGCGGTTCAGGGTATCGCTGAACTGATTACCCGTCCTGGCCTGATGAACGTTGACTTTGCAGACGTTCGCACCGTGATGTCCGAAATGGGCTACGCGATGATGGGCTCTGGCGTGGCGAGTGGTGAAGACCGTGCAGAAGAAGCGGCTGAAATGGCTATCTCTTCTCCACTGCTGGAAGATATCGATCTGTCTGGTGCGCGCGGCGTGCTGGTCAACATTACCGCTGGCTTTGACCTGCGTCTGGATGAGTTCGAAACCGTGGGTAACACCATCCGTGCGTTCGCCTCTGACAACGCTACCGTGGTAATCGGTACTTCCCTTGACCCTGAAATGAACGACGAGCTGCGTGTTACCGTTGTTGCGACCGGTATCGGTATGGACAAGCGTCCTGAGATCACCTTAGTGACCAACAAGCAGACTCAGCAACCGGTAATGGATCGTTACCAGCAGCACGGTATGTCTCCTCTGACTCAGGAGCAGAAACCGGCCGCGAAAGTGGTGAACGACCCAACGCCGCAAACGGCGAAAGAGCCAGATTATCTGGATATCCCGGCGTTCCTGCGTAAGCAAGCTGACTAAGAATTGGCTGGAATTTGGGGATTTGCGCTCTTTGTGCTAAACTGGCCCACCGTTAGTGATATACACTCTCGGTTGGATAGTTAATTTGGCGAGATTATACGATGATCAAACAAAGGACACTTAAACGTATCGTTCAGGCGACTGGTGTCGGTTTACATACCGGCAAGAAAGTCACGCTGACGTTACGCCCTGCGCCGGCCAATACCGGGGTCATCTATCGTCGCACCGACTTGAATCCACCGGTAGATTTTCCGGCCGATGCCAAATCTGTGCGTGATACTATGCTCTGTACTTGTCTGGTGAACGAGCATGACGTGCGGATTTCTACCGTAGAGCACCTGAACGCCGCCCTGGCGGGTCTGGGTATCGATAACATTATTGTTGAAGTCGATGCGCCAGAAATCCCGATTATGGATGGCAGTGCTGCACCGTTCGTCTATCTGTTGCTGGATGCCGGCATCGAAGAACTGAACTGCGCGAAGAAATTTGTACGCATCAAAGAGACCGTTCGCGTCGAAGATGGCGACAAGTGGGCTGAATTCAAACCGTACAATGGTTTCTCGTTGGACTTTACCATCGACTTTAACCATCCGGCGATTGATTCCAGCACTCAACGCTATGCGATGAACTTCTCTGCTGATGCGTTTATGCGCCAGATCAGCCGAGCCCGTACATTTGGCTTCATGCGTGATATCGAATATCTGCAGTCCCGCGGCCTGTGCCTGGGCGGCAGCTTCGATTGTGCCATCGTTGTTGACGATTATCGCGTACTGAACGAAGACGGCCTGCGTTTCGAAGATGAATTCGTTCGTCACAAAATGCTGGATGCTATCGGCGACCTGTTCATGTGTGGTCACAACATCATTGGTGCATTTACCGCGTTCAAATCCGGTCATGCGCTGAACAACAAACTGTTGCAGGCCGTCCTGGCAAAACAGGAAGCCTGGGAATATGTGACCTTCGAAGACGAAGCTGAACTGCCGCTGGCTTTCAAAGCACCAAGCATGGTTCTGGCGTAACGGTTCACCCCGTTTCGTAAAAAACTCGACTGGTTAACCTGGTACTCTCTCCGACCAGGAAGACCAGTCGTTTTTATTTTTATCCCTCTTTGTTTGCCCAGCGTTATCTCTCGTTTGTCTTACGCAGAAAATGTGTGCGTTAGCTGCATTCTTGACCGTTTTTACCCGCGGCGGCACCTCATTCCTGCTGATGTATATTGGCTTTAGTGGTACTATCTGGGCGCTAAAAAGAATAACTGAACTCAGCCTCTGCAAGGCTGGCTTATTGGGTGGAGCAGGTGAGCGGAATACTGACGCGCTGGCGACAATTTGGCAGACGTTACTTCTGGCCGCATCTCTTATTAGGGATGGTCGCGGCGAGTTTCGGCTTGCCTGCGCTCAGCAACAGTGCCGAAGCGGCGACGCCCGCAAAAACCTCCACCACCAAACACGATCTCAACACGCGGGTTAACTTCACCAACCTTGCGTGGCTTGAAGCCAGTCGCCGTCCAAACTTCTCCGTCGATTACTGGCACCAGCACGCTATCCGCACGGTTATCCGCCATCTGTCCTTCGCGATGGCACCGCAGGCCATGCCTGTTGCGGAAGAGGCGCTGCCGGTGCAGGCTCAGCATCTTGCCCTGCTGGACACGCTCAGCGCGCTGCTTACGCAGGACAGCCAGCCGCCGGTCATGGTTCGTCAGACAACGCAGCGTGCGTTTGTTTCACCTGCTTCATTCTCTGTTTCAACCTGGATTAGCCAGGCTCACGGCATTCGCGCCGGGCCGCAACGCCTCAGCTAAATTAACTTTTTCAATACCTTAATTTATCTGCCCACACTGGGGCGTTTGAGAATTTATTATGCTAATCAAATTGTTAACTAAAGTTTTTGGTAGTCGTAACGATCGTACCCTGCGCCGTATGCGTAAAGCTGTTGCCGTCATCAACGGTATGGAACCGGCGATGGAGAAGCTCTCTGATGACGAGCTGAAAGCGAAAACGGCTGAATTCCGCGCGCGTCTTGAAAAAGGCGAAACCTTAGAAAGCCTGATCCCGGAAGCGTTTGCTGTCGTGCGCGAAGCGAGTAAGCGCGTATTCGGCATGCGTCACTTCGACGTCCAGCTGCTGGGTGGTATGGTGCTCAACGAGCGCTGCATTGCGGAAATGCGTACCGGTGAAGGTAAAACCCTGACCGCAACGCTGCCGGCTTACCTGAACGCGCTGACCGGTAAAGGCGTTCACGTGGTTACCGTCAACGACTATCTGGCGCAGCGTGACGCCGAAAACAACCGTCCACTGTTCGAATTCCTCGGTATGACCGTCGGTATCAACATGTCCGGCCTGCCTGCTCCAGCCAAGCGCGAAGCGTATAACGCGGACATCACCTACGGCACCAACAACGAATACGGCTTCGACTACCTGCGTGACAACATGGCGTTCAGCCCGGAAGAGCGCGTACAGCGTAAGCTGCACTATGCACTGGTGGATGAGGTTGACTCCATCCTGATCGATGAAGCGCGTACTCCGCTGATCATCTCCGGCCCGGCTGAAGACAGCTCCGAGATGTACCGTAAGGTCGACAAAATCATTCCACACCTGCTGCGCCAGGAGAAAGAGGACTCGGATACCTTCCAGGGTGAAGGTCACTTCTCCGTAGATGAAAAGGCGCGCCAGGTGAACCTGACCGAACGTGGTCTGGTTAAAATTGAAGAGCTGCTGGTAGCTGAAGGCATTATGGAAGAGGGCGAGTCCCTGTACTCTCCGAGCAACATCATGCTGATGCACCACGTGACCGCTGCACTGCGCGCCCACGCGCTGTTCACCCGCGACGTCGATTACATCGTTAAAGACGGCGAAGTGATCATTGTCGATGAACACACCGGCCGTACCATGCAGGGACGTCGCTGGTCTGACGGTCTGCACCAGGCTGTGGAAGCCAAAGAAGGTGTGGATATTCAGAATGAAAACCAGACGCTGGCGTCTATCACCTTCCAGAACTACTTCCGTCTGTACGAGAAGCTGGCTGGGATGACCGGTACTGCTGATACCGAAGCGTTTGAATTCAGCTCTATCTACAAGCTGGATACCGTGGTTGTTCCAACCAACCGTCCGATGATTCGTAAGGATATGCCGGACTTGGTGTACATGACCGAAGCGGAAAAAATTCAGGCGATCATCGAAGATATTCGCGACCGTACTGCGAATGGTCAGCCGGTTCTGGTGGGGACCATCTCCATCGAGAAATCCGAAGTGGTTTCTCACGAGCTGACTAAAGCGGGTATCAAACACAACGTTCTGAACGCCAAATTCCACGCCAAAGAAGCGGACATTGTTGCGCAGGCGGGTTATCCGGCTGCCGTAACCATCGCCACCAACATGGCGGGTCGTGGTACCGATATTATGCTGGGCGGTAGCTGGCAGGCTGAAGTGGCGGAGCTGGAAAACCCAACGCCAGAACAGATTGCGCAGATCAAAGCCGACTGGCAGGTTCGTCATGACGCCGTTCTGGCTTCAGGCGGTCTGCACATCATCGGTACTGAGCGTCATGAATCTCGTCGTATCGATAACCAGCTGCGTGGCCGTGCGGGTCGTCAGGGTGATGCCGGTTCATCCCGCTTCTACCTGTCTATGGAAGATGCGCTGATGCGTATTTTCGCCTCCGACCGCGTG
The DNA here is from genome assembly GCF_034107965.1 of Enterobacter sp. 61D5. Classification (NCBI taxonomy): domain Bacteria; kingdom Pseudomonadati; phylum Pseudomonadota; class Gammaproteobacteria; order Enterobacterales; family Enterobacteriaceae; genus Enterobacter; species Enterobacter sp. 61D5. The sequence goes on along the minus strand of NZ_JAWNFK010000024.1, from coordinate 104,760 downwards.
TCCGGCATGATGCGTAAGCTGGGGATGAAGCCAGGCGAAGCCATTGAGCACCCGTGGGTGACTAAAGCGATCGCTAACGCACAGCGTAAAGTGGAAAGCCGCAACTTTGATATTCGTAAGCAGCTGCTGGAATATGATGATGTGGCTAACGATCAGCGTCGCGCGATCTACACCCAGCGTAACGAACTGCTGGACGTGTCCGACGTGAGCGAAACCATCAACAGCATTCGTGAAGATGTGTTTAAAGCCACCATCGACGCGCATATTCCACCGCAGTCTCTGGAAGAGATGTGGGATATCGAAGGCCTGCAGGAACGTCTGAAAAATGACTTTGACCTCGATCTGCCAATCAAAGAGTGGCTGGATAAAGAGCCTGAGCTGCACGAAGAGACCCTGCGCGAACGTATCTTTGAAACCGCGCTGGACGTCTACAAGCGTAAGGAAGAGGTTGTTGGCGCTGAAATGATGCGTCACTTCGAAAAAGGCGTGATGCTGCAGACGCTGGACTCCTTGTGGAAAGAGCACCTGGCGGCGATGGACTACCTGCGTCAGGGTATCCACCTGCGTGGCTATGCGCAGAAAGATCCGAAGCAGGAATACAAGCGTGAATCCTTCTCCATGTTTGCCTCTATGCTGGAGTCACTGAAGTACGAAGTGATCAGCACCCTGAGCAAGGTTCAGGTGCGTATGCCGGAAGAAGTGGAAGCGATGGAGCAGCAGCGTCGTGAAGAAGCCGAGCGTCTGGCACAAATGCAGCAGCTGAGTCATCAGACCGACGACAGCGAAGCCGCAGCGGCGATTGCCGCACAGACCGGCGATCGTAAAGTGGGTCGTAACGATCCGTGCCCGTGTGGTTCCGGTAAAAAGTACAAGGCGTGCCACGGCCGTCTGAGCTAAGTTCATAAAAAAACAAAAAGGCGCAGATATCTGCGCCTTTTTTATGGAAGTGACAATATGAAAATACTGCAAATTGCCGTCGGGATTATTCGCAACCCGCAAAACCAAATCTTTATCACCCAGCGCGCTGCCGACGCCCATATGGCGAACAAGTGGGAGTTTCCGGGCGGTAAAATCGAGTCAGGTGAAACGCCGGAAGAGGCGCTGGTTCGGGAGCTTCAGGAAGAGGTGGGGATCACGCCGCTTGGCGCAACGCTGTTTGATAAGCTTGAGTACCAGTTTCCTGACAGGCACATCACGCTGTGGTTCTGGCTGGTGGAAAACTGGGAAGGTGAACCCTGGGGAAAAGAGGGACAGCCGGGTAACTGGGTGGAACTTCAGGCAAGTGATGCAGAAAAATTCCCGCCAGCTAATGAGCCCGTGATCCTGCGGTTAGTCGCACAACCGTAGGCCTGCTGAGCGAAGCGCCAGCAGGCTTTACAGATTACTGCTGGGTTTCGCTCCAGTCATCGCTGTCCGAGAGATCGCCTTTGCTTGGAATGCGTTTCTCTTCCGCCGCCCATTCGCCCAGGTCAATGAGCTGACAGCGCTTGCAGCAGAATGGGCGGAACGGACTGACTTCGCCCCAGACAACGGTTTTGCCACAGGTTGGGCAGCTTACGGTGGTGACATCAGACATCGGTACTCCTTAACAACAGGCCAGTTCAAAATCGAGACGTTCCGGCACGGTGCCATTTTCACTGTCCAGCGGCATAAAGCGAATCGCAAAGCGGCTCTTATGCCCGGAAATCTGTGGGTAAAGCTGTTCGCCGAGAGACAGGTTGAGACGCAGAAGATCGGCATCATCACCATTATCCTGGAAGAAACCATTCAGGCTGGTTTGCTTGCGGAACGGCGCAGAGTTACGGATTAGATCGAGGATCAGCGACAGCGTCTGGTTCATTGGCTCCAGGCTTGCCAGCCAGCTGTTCACCTGCGCGTCACGCTGCGCCTGTGGCATATGTAGCCACATATGCAGCGTCGGCAGGTCGAAGCTGCAGCAGCCGCCAGGAATGCTCAGACGCTGGCGCACCAGTCCAATCAGGCGGTCTTCACGCAAAAACTGCCCGACGCGCGGCGCGGCCATCAGGACGGCGCTACTGCTTTTCAACTGCTGGCGGAGCGCGTCGATACGGCTCTGATCTACGCCGGGGACCTCTGTCCATGCCTGCAATTTACGCTGCTGGCGTTCCAGCTCTTTGAGTAATTCTGTGCGGACATCGCCGCGTTCAATCACATCCAGCAGATCGCCTACGTTGCGGAAGAAGTGCAACGCCGTGGCATGATCATTAACAGGCAGATGTTGTGAAAGTTGTTGAATAAGGAATTCGATGCGCAGCCAGGTGCGCATTTTTTCGTTGAGCGGATGCTCAAAAAGGATGTGTGTCGACATTATGGTTTTTCCTGTGCAGCGGCCTGCGCGGCGAACGTCAGATACTGCGCGTGCAGACGGGCAACATCCGATGCAATGGCATCTGGTGCGCCGTTATTATCAATAACATCATCCGCCACGGCAAGGCGCTGAGCGCGCGTAGCCTGAGCGGCAAGAATTTGTTCAGCATGCTCCCGCGAGACGCGATCGCGCGCCATGGTCCTCTGGATTTGCGTTTCGGGAGCGACATCAATCACCAGCACACGATCGGCTTTCTTCTGCAGCTGATTTTCAACCAGTAGCGGAACCACCCACAGGACATAGGGCGATCGGGCTGCGGCTATCTGACGCTGAGTTTCCTGGTGGATGATGGGGTGGAGCAGGGCATTAAGCCAGGCTTTTTCTGCAGAATCAGAAAAAATGCATTCGCGAAGCTGACGGCGATTCAGTGTGCCATCGGCATTGATGACTGCCTGACCAAGATGTTCTGCGATGACCTTTAGCGCGGGTGTATTGGGCTCTACCACCTGGCGGGCAATGATATCGGCATCAATAATCGTGATACCCAAACGAGAGAACGCGTCCGCAACGGTACTTTTGCCACTACCGATGCCGCCGGTTAATGCGACGATATACCCCATCAATTCAAATCCTGGGAATTATTCATTATTAAAATCAGTTGATTAAAACTCTTAGGTGCGCCAGCAACTGTTTGGTCCTGTTTACCGGCTTTTTACCAGGTAAATTTATAGGATTGTAGCGTAAAAAAAGAGAATTTCGCAGTCTTGCGGAGCAGGTATTAGTGCGTATGATAGCGTCACTGGAGTTGTGCTTTTAACATATTTGCCTCTAACCCCAGGAATCCGCACATGCGTATCGAAGAAGATCTGAAGTTAGGTTTCAAAGACGTTCTTATCCGCCCTAAACGCTCTACACTGAAAAGTCGCTCAGACGTTGAACTCGAACGTCAATTCACCTTTAAGCATTCCGGTCAGACTTGGTCTGGCGTGCCGATCATCGCCGCCAACATGGATACTGTGGGAACCTTTGAGATGGCATCCGCCCTGGCACAGTTCGACATTCTTACCGCCGTGCACAAACATTACAGCCCTGAAGAGTGGAATGCGTTTGTTGCGTCCGCGTCTGCTGACGTGGTGAAACATGTGATGGTTTCTACCGGGACCTCCGATGCGGATTTCGAGAAGACCAAACAAATCCTGAACGCTAACCCGGCGCTCAACTTCGTTTGTATTGACGTGGCGAACGGTTACTCCGAGCACTTCGTGCAGTTCGTCAGCAAGGCGCGTGAGGCCTGGCCGACGAAAACCATCATCGCGGGCAACGTGGTGACCGGTGAAATGTGTGAAGAGCTGATCCTTTCCGGTGCAGATATCGTGAAAGTGGGTATTGGCCCGGGCTCTGTGTGCACGACCCGCGTCAAAACCGGCGTCGGTTATCCGCAGCTCTCTGCAGTCATTGAATGTGCCGATGCGGCGCACGGTCTGGGCGGTCAGATCATCAGCGATGGCGGCTGTACCATGCCGGGCGACGTTGCGAAAGCCTTCGGCGGCGGCGCCGACTTCGTGATGCTCGGCGGTATGCTGGCAGGCCACGAAGAGAGCGGGGGTACCGTTGTTGAAGAGAACGGCGAGAAATTTATGCTGTTCTACGGCATGAGTTCTGAATCCGCGATGACCCGTCACGTCGGTGGCGTGGCAAAATACCGTGCGGCAGAAGGCAAAACCGTGAAGCTGCCTCTGCGTGGCCCGGTTGAATACACCGCGCGCGATATCCTTGGCGGCCTGCGCTCGGCCTGCACCTACGTTGGGGCATCCCGCCTGAAAGAGCTGACGAAACGTACGACGTTTATTCGCGTTCAGGAACAGGAAAACCGCGTATTCAATAGCCTGTAATGGCTTCTGCTGGCGCATTCCCGTGCGCCAGCGCTGTTCAGCACTACCCCGCGCTCATCGCATCCCCCAGATGGAAAATCGGCAGATACATTGCCACTACCAGCGTGCCGATGATGACCCCTGTCACAATCAGAAGCACTGGCTCGAGAAGTGCCGCCAGATTATCTGCCCGTTGAAAGGTCTGTTCCGTGTGGTGCCGGGCGAGATTTGCCAGCATGATGTCCAGCGCACCTGACATTTCACCGGTTCGTAAAAGCTGAATACACAGCGGGGTAAAGATAGCCGCTTTCTGAAAGGATGACCAGACGGGGAGACCTTTTTCAATGTCCTCCCGAACGCTGTGGAGTATCCCCCGCCAGTAACAACTTTCAACGGTCTCCTCTGCGCTCTCCAGACCCTGTAAAAAGGGGATACCTGCCTGCTGCGTGAGTGACAGCACGGTAAAGATGTGTCCCAGTTTTTGGCCTTTTGCCAGCGCGCCCATCACGGGCATGTGCATCAGCATGCGCTGCCAGCGAGGGTTGTGCCGCAGTGCCCAGGCGGCGGCTAAGGGCGTTAATAACGCGACGAACAACGCGAGCGCATAGGACTGAATAAATGCGGCCATCCCCATGACCATTTGCGTCAGCGTCGGGAGCGGCGTGTTAAACGTTTTGTAGATCGCGGCAAACTCGGGCAAGACCAGAATGACCATCGCCAGCACCACGAGTACGGCCAGCGTCAGGACGATCGCCGGATAGCGCAGGGCCTTTTTCACCTTCTCTCTGAGCTGCTGCTGCGCTTTTTGCTGCTGCGCGAGCTGGCGGCAGCACTCCTCCAGTTTCCCTGTGAGCTCACCGGTTTTCACCATAGAGACATGCAGTGGGCTAAACACCGCTGGCCACTTTTTTAGCGACTCAGAAAAGGGGGATCCCTCACTGAGCTCATCGGCAATGCTTTGCAGCAGCGCCTGCCACGGTTTTAACGGATGTTGCTCTGCCAACATCTGCAGGCTGTGGGACAACGTCAGCCCCGCCTGCAGAAGCGTTGCGAGCTGGCGAAACATCTCGCAGCAGTGATGCGGCAGCCAGCGGTGCCGCTGAGCGCATCGGGTCAGCGCCAGAGGATGGAGATCGCTACGCATCAGCCTGGTGAAGGCGGCAGTGCGGTCTGTCGCCCAGAGTGTCCCGCTTCGGGGTTCTCCTTCTTTGGTGAGCGCTCGCCAGCGCCAGAGCTGATTAGCAGCCATCCGGCATTCCCAGCACGCGCACCAGCTCTTCGATCGTGGTCAGCCCTTGTTCGACGGCCATGCAGCCGTGCTCAAAAAGAGAAATCATTCCCGCCTGCCGGGCACTCGCCTCTATCACTTCGATTCCCGCCCCGCTGGCAATGGCCTGACGCAGGGCATTGTCGATCGCCAGTACTTCAAAAATGGCCACGCGGCCATAAAAACCGTGATAACAGCGATCGCAGCCGGTGGGCTGCCAGCGTGGAAGCGGTCTGGACCATACGGCGCGCGGTAATTCAGCATGCTCGCTGGCTTCCCGGCGACAGTGCGGACACAGACGACGGACCAGCCGCTGGGCAATCACCATCGACAGCGCGGAAGATATCATCCAGCGCGCGACGCCCATCTGCTCCAGGCGAATCAGGGTTTCCGTCGTCGAGTTGGTGTGCAGCGTTGACAGCACCAGATGACCGGTCTGAGCGGCATTAATGGCAATTTCTGCCGTTTCGCCGTCACGGATTTCGCCGACCATAATGATGTCTGGATCCTGACGCAGCAACGCCCTCAGCACGCTCTGGAATGTTAAACCCGCCCGGGGATTAATCTGCGTCTGGTTTAATCCCGCAAGGGGGATCTCAATGGGATCCTCCACGCTACAGATGTTGACGTCGGGGGTGTTACGCGCCTGCAGCGCGCTGTACAGCGTCACGGTTTTGCCGCTGCCGGTAGGGCCGGTGACCAGAATCAGCCCCTGCGGCTGGTGGAGGATCTCATTAAAACAGGCCAGTTGTTCTGCGCTCATACCAAGCGCTTTCGGCTCAAGAGCCTGCTGAACCTGATGCAGCAGACGCAGCACAATTTTCTCGCCACCGCTGCAGGGAAGCGTTGCGATCCGAAACGAGACCGGCGCGTTTGCCAGCTCAATCGTAAACTGACCGTCCTGAGGTAAACGACGTTCTGCAATATCCAGATTACCCAGCACCTTTAAACGAGCGCTGAACAGGCTGGCCAGCGAGGCGGACAGTGGAGGCTGGGGGCAAAGAACCCCGTCGATGCGTAAACGGATCTGGCATGCGTGCTCCATCGGTTCGATATGAATGTCGGAGGCGCGCTGGCTGATTGCCTGCTGCAGCGTGTGGTTGAGGATATCCACCGTCGAGTGTGTTTGCGAAACGACGGGCAGATGCGATTGTGACGTTAGCTGCCGATGTTTTTCCATGCGCTCAGCGCTCCAGCACTCAATATCAATCCGTTTCTGGGTCGCGAAGCGCAGCGCTTCCATGAGTTCAGCCGCGGGGCTGCCCGCGACGGCGATGCTGACCATGTCACTGTCGCTGGTAAGCAGCAGAGCGTGATGGCGCTGACAAAGCGCCACGAGTTGATCGGTATTCATTATCCGCTCCTCAGTTATTGTCGAAGCGGAAAACGTCTTCGCAGGCCTGTTTCAGGGCGCTGTCCGCGCTGATATTGCAGTCGCGCGTCCAGCCCGTCATACCGTTGCCGTCGCTCCACCGTGGCGTCATGGTTACCGTCAACCCGTTAAGACTCTCCTGTCCTGTTAAGGTCACGGTCCCTTTTGCCACGCTCATTCCTGAAACGTAGCGTGTCGTGGTGGGGGAAGGAATACCGTTACTGCCGGCGTCGCAGCTCTCCACGCCACCGTGATCCAGCGCGCAAAGCTCAATGGCCGTGCGGTAGGGAACGAAGGTTTGCAGCATATCGGTCAGCGCCGCCTTGCGCAGGTAGTTCTGATAGGCGGGAACGCCGATGGCGCTCAGAATCGCAATGATGCCAATGACCACCATCAGCTCAATGAGTGTGAATCCTTGTTGTCTGTTCATATCTGCTCCTTATGCAAAGTGGCGCTACTTTGTCAGCGGGAAAGAGCAGAAACGAGAGGCAGAAAAGGGAACGGGAAGGGGGCTTCAGAGAATTTTTTCAGTGTTGCAGGGCAGAACAGCGGATCTGCGAGCGGGGCTGAAATTCCCCTCTCCACCCGGAGAGGGGAGAATGCGTTATTTGAAGCGCATTGAGAGGTCGAGGGCGCGAACGTGTTTGGTCAACGCGCCGACGGAGATGTAATCCACGCCGGTTTCGGCGAATTCACGGATCGTTTCGAAAGTGACGTTCCCGGACACTTCCAGCTGGGCCCGGCCGTTAGTCAGTTTTACCGCCTCGCGCATCTGCTCTGTTTCGAAGTTATCGAGCATGATGATATCGGCCCCGGCCTTAATCGCCTGCTCCAGCTCTTCCAGGCTTTCGACTTCTACCTCGACAGGCACATCCGGGTGCAGCCAGAAGGCTTTCTCCACCGCCTGACGCACGGAGCCAGAGGCAATAATGTGGTTCTCTTTAATCAGGAAGGCGTCGGATAAGCCCAGGCGATGGTTAGCGCCGCCGCCGCAGAGCACCGCATACTTCAGCGCGGTGCGCAGGCCCGGCAGCGTTTTGCGGGTATCCAGCAGCTGGGTGCGGGTACCGGCCAGCAGGTCAACGTAGCGACGCACTTCACTGGCCACGCCAGAGAGCGTTTGTACAAAATTGAGCGCGGTACGTTCGCCGGTCAGCAAGACGCGGGAAGGACCGTCCAGTTCAAACAGCGGCTGGTTTGCCGTAATTGCATCGCCGTCTTCAACGTGCCAGATAATCTGCACATCATCACCCGCCAGCTGGGTAAAGACCTCTTCAACCCAACGCTTGCCGCAAAAAACGCCCTCTTCACGGGTGATAATGACCGCGTGCGAGCGCGTCTCTTTTGGCAACAATTGTGCGGTAATATCCTTATCAGCGTTAACGTCACCGCCCAGATCTTCTTTCAAAGCATGGGAGACGCTTGCCGGAATATCCATATTAATACGTTCCAGAAGCGCTTCACGTCGGTGGTCGGGGTTGTAGCGGCGAGGCGGCATGATAAAACTCCAAATTGGTAACGAATCATAATATTGAAACATGCTACTCTGAACCGAGTCATTGCACCATACAGAAGGAGTTCCAGCATGTTGTTAGAAAACGGATGGCTGGTGGATGCGCGGCACGTGCCCTCGCCGCACCACGATTGCCGCCCGGAGGATGAAAAGCCCACACTGCTGGTGGTTCATAATATTAGTCTCCCGCCGGGTGAATTTGGCGGCCCGTGGATCGATGCGTTATTCACGGGAACGATTGATCCCGATGCTCATCCCTTCTTTGCTGAAATTGCACTTCTGCGCGTATCGGCTCACTGCCTGATTCGTCGCGATGGTGAAGTGGTTCAGTATGTTCCCTTTGATAAGCGCGCCTGGCATGCCGGCGTGTCGATGTATCACGGGCGCGAAAGGTGCAACGATTTTTCTATCGGGATCGAACTGGAAGGCACGGATACTACGCCCTACACCGATTCACAGTATCAGCAGCTAGCGGCAGTGACCCGCACGCTTATCGGACTCTACCCGGCTATCGCCGACAATATCACGGGACACAGTGATATTGCCCCGGAGAGAAAAACCGATCCCGGCCCGGCCTTTGACTGGCCCCGGTTTCGCGCCATGCTCACCGCGTCGTCAGAATAAGGAGATACCATGACGTTGTTTACCATGCTGCTGGTTATCATCGCTGAACGCCTGTTCAAGCTCGGCGAGCACTGGCATCTGGATCACCGGCTGGAGGTGTTATTCCGCCGTATCAAACATTTTTCCATGCTGCGCACGCTGCTGATGATGGCAGGAGTAATGGTCATTACGTTCCTGCTCCTGCGCTCACTGTACGGACTCTTTTTCAACGTGCCGCTGCTGGTGGTGTGGATCCTGCTCGGCGTGCTGTGCATTGGCGCGGGCAAGGTGCGTTTGCACTATCACGCATACCTGAAGGCCGCCTCCCGCGATGATGCCCACGCGCGAGGTGCCATGGCGAGCGAGCTGACGATGATCCACGGCGTGCCGCCGGACTGCGACGAGCGCGAATTCCTGCGCGAGCTGCAAAACGCGCTGCTGTGGATTAACTTCCGTTACTATCTTGCGCCGCTGTTCTGGTTTGTAGTGGGCGGCCCGCTGGGGCCGGTACTGCTGATGGGATATGCGTTCCTGCGCGCCTGGCAGACCTGGCTTGCCCGCTATCTGACGCCGCACGAACGTTTGCTGTCCGGCATCGATGCCATCCTGCACGTGCTCGACTGGCTTCCGGTGCGTCTGGTGGGCGTGGTGTACGCGTTAATTGGTCACGGTGAAAAAGCGCTGCCCGCATGGTTCGCCTCGCTTGCCGACCGCCATACGTCGCAGTACCAGGTGCTAACGCGTCTGGCGCAGTTCTCGCTGGCGCGTGAGCCGCATACCGACAAGATTGAAACGCCGAAAGCCGCTGTCTCCATGGCGAAGAAAACGTCGTTTGTGGTGGTAGTTATCGTGGCGCTGCTGACTATTTACGGCACGCTGGTGTAGGCCAGCGCGCCGCAAAGACTACAGCGTATCCGCGGGCGGGATGCCGAAATCAGGCATCCCGTTTTCATTCCAGCGGACGAGCTTCAGGCGGGTATGACGATTCGGATCGTACAGCGGGTCGCCCTCAATTTCGGTGTAATTACGCGCGTGATACACCAGCACATCTTCCCCTTCCTGCGTTTGCGTAAAGCTGTTGTGGCCTGGGCCGAACTGGCGGTTCTCATAGCTGGTAACGAACACCGGACGCGGGGATTTGTGCCAGTTTGCCGGGTTTTGCGGATCGGCATTCAGGTCTATCCACAGTAACCCCATGCAGTAGTTCTCGTCGGTAGCGCTGGCGGAAAAGCTGATAAACAGCTTATTGCCGTGAACCAGTACCGCCGGGCCTTCGTTGACCCAAAAACCGCGACGCTCCCAGTCATACTCCGGCTTGCTGAGCATCACCGGCTCGCCTTTCAGCGTCCACGGGTTCTCCATTTCACAGAGATAAAGATTGGAGTTGCCGGTGATGTCCGGCGCTTTTTGCGCCCACAGATACCAGCGTTTCTCCTGATGAACAAAGGTGGTGGCGTCCAGAGCGAAGGTCTCGAAAGGCGTTTTGATTTGCCCTTTCTCCACCCACGTGCCGGCGAGCGGATCGCCGTCGGCACATTCAATGGCGAACATACGGTGCTGGAACATTCCGAGCGCGTCGAGCGCCTGGGTGTGCGTCGCAGCAAAATAGATGTACCACTTCCCGTCAATGTGATGCAGTTCCGGCGCCCAGATCAGCTGGCTCATCGGGCCGGTGTCGGGCTTGCGCCAGACCACCACTTCTTCGGCATTACGTAAGCCTTCCAGAGACTCTGCGCGGCGGATCGCCAGCCTGTCGTACTCCGGCACGGAGGCGATAAAATAGTACTGCCCCTCGTGGCGTAAAATGTACGGATCGGCGCGTTGTTCAATAAACGGGTTTGGCCAGGTTTGCATTCGGCTTTCCTTATTTTGTCTCAGCGACTTTGAGTTCCTGATAATCGTTCAGCTCGCGGTAGTTATTGCGACGCTTTTCCAGATCGGACTGGATCTGCTTCATGGTTTCGCGGTCCACTTTCAGCAGACGCACCACGCCCGCGGTAATTAAGTATCCAATGCCGGGAATGACGGTAAAGAGCAGCACGATCCCATTAATGGCGTTCGCGCTCTGCGCTTTTGCGCCCGCGTCATAACCGTACCAGGAGAGCAGGAAGCCGACCATCGCCCCGGCAATCGCCAGCCCCAGCTTCAGGAAGAAGATGTTGCCGGAGAAGCTAATCCCCGTGATGCGCTTACCGGTCTTCCACTCGCCGTAGTCGTCCACGTCGGCCATCAGCGACCAGTGCAGCGGAGACGGGATCTGGTGCAGGATGTTCAGCAGGAAGTAGAGCACTACGATGGTGACGGTGGCTTTCGGGTCGAAGAAATAGAAGGCGGTTGAGAAAATCGCCAGCACGATATTGGTCCAGAAGAAGACCTTCAGCTTACACCAGCGGTCGGTCAGCACTTTAGCCAGCACGCTGCCGAGCATCATGCCGACCACGCCCAGGCTGATAAACAGCGTGGCGAAGTGGGTGCTCTGGCCCATCACCCAGGTGACGTAATACATGGTGGCCGCCATGCGGATAAAGCCCGGGCAGACGTTGCACAGGGTCAGGAGCAGAATGCGTACCCACTGGTCGTTCTTCCACACGTCTTTGAGATCGTTTTTCAGCTCGTCGTTGGTCTGTACCGCCGGACGCACGCGCTCGCGCACGGTGGCGAAGCAGAACAGGAACATGCAGGTGCCAATCAGCGCCAGGACGGTCATCGCCATCTGGTAGCCTTTGGCTTTGTTATCCCCGCCAAACCAGTCGGCCATCGGCAGCAGCGTTAATGAGAGCAGCAGCGTGGCGATGCCCACCAGCACGAAGCGATACGACTGGCAGGCCACGCGCTCTTTTGGATCGTTGGTGATCACCCCGCCCAGCGAGCAGTAGGGAATGTTAATGGCCGTATAGGTCAAAGAGAGCAGGAAGTAGGTGACAAACGCATAGATAACTTTGCTGTTATAGCTCCACTCCGGCGTGGTGAACATCAGAATGCTGAACAGCGCGTAGGGGAAGGCGATCCACAGCAGCCATGGACGAAACCGGCCATATTTACTGCGGGTACGGTCAGCAATCGCGCCCATGATCGGGTCCGTTACGGCGTCAATCACGCGCACGGAAAGCAGCAGCACGCCGACCAGCGCAGGGGCGAGGCCAAAAATATCCGTATAAAAATAGTTAACAAACAGCATGATGGCACCGAAGATGATGTTGCATCCCGCGTCGCCCATCCCATAGCCGATCTTTTCTTTTACTGACAGTGTGTTGTTATCCATCGACAGCTCTCCGGTTTAGGGTATGGAGAGAATTATTTGCTGGCAAATCAATATATGCGTTGCAGTATCAGGGCGGTGATATGGATAAATGCGCTGTGGGCGTGAAAGTGTGAGGGAGGTAACAACGCGCGGCACCCGCAAAAGCAGGCACCGCGGAGAGAGGCTTAGTGTGCTTTCATAGCATTACGGCTTTTCTGGCTGAAGAGATAGCCTACGCCAAGGATCGCAATCCAGACCGGGATCAGGTAGACGGAAATCGCCATACCCGGGGTGATCATCATGATCACCAGCACGGCCGCCATGAACACCAGGCACACCCAGTTGCCCAGCGGATAGAGCAGGGCAGGGAAGCGCGTGGTGACGCCCTGCTGCTGTTTTGCGCGGCGGAACTTCATGTGCGCCAGGCTGATCATCGCCCAGTTGATAACCAGGGCAGAGACCACAAGTGCCATCAGCAGGCCAAACGCCGATTCCGGTGCCATATAGTTAATGAGCACGCACAGCGCGGTCACAACCGCCGAAACCAGAATTGTGTTTACCGGCACGCCGCGTTTATCGACGTTGAGCAGCGCTTTTGGCGCGTTGCCCTGCTGAGCCAGGCCGAACAGCATGCGGCTGTTGCAGTACACGCAGCTGTTGTAAACGGAGAGCGCTGCGGTCAGCACCACGATGTTCAGGGCGTTAGCGACAAAGGTGTCGCCCAGCTCGTGGAAGATCAGCACAAACGGGCTGGTGTCGGCGGTCACGCGCGTCCACGGCAGCAGAGAGAGCAGCACGGCCAGCGAGCCCACATAGAAGATCAGAATGCGGTAGATAACCTGATTGGTGGCTTTTGGAATGCTCTGCTCCGGGTTGTCGGCTTCAGCGGCGGTGATGCCTACCAGCTCCAGACCGCCGAAGGAGAACATGATGATGGCCATCATCATCACCAGGCCGGTCATGCCGTGAGGCAGGAATCCGCCCTGTTCCCAGAGGTTGCGCACGGTTGCCTGCGGGCCGCCGTTGCCGCTGAACAGCAGCCAGCCGCCGAAGATAATCATCGCCACTACGGCAATGACCTTGATGATGGCAAACCAGAACTCCATTTCACCGAACACTTTTACGTTGGTCAGGTTAATGGCGTTAATAATGACGAAGAAAGCCGCTGCGGAGGCCCAGGTTGGGATCTCGGGATACCAGAACTGAATGTATTTCCCGACGGCGGTAAGCTCGGCCATGGCAACCAGAACGTACAGCACCCAGTAGTTCCAGCCCGAGGCGAAACCGGCAAAGCTGCCCCAGTATTTATAGGCAAAGTGGCTGAAGGAGCCTGCGACCGGCTCTTCAACGACCATTTCACCCAGCTGGCGCATAATCAGAAAGGCAATAAAGCCGGCAATCGCGTAACCCAAAATAATGCCGGGACCGGCTGACTGGATAACGGATGCGCTGCCCAGAAACAGGCCGGTACCAATCGCACCGCCCAGTGCGATGAGCTGTATATGGCGGTTTTTAAGCCCGCGCTTTAGCTGATCGCCGTGCTGTTGAGCTTCCATTTGAAACCTCGTGTGTGGTTGTTATGTTCACGCTGTGCGTGTGTAATTATGAAAATCCATATTCTGTATTTATTTCTTTACGGTTAACGAGACCGAAAAAAGCGGACATGACTTCCGTAAGCGCAAGAATAGTGGTAAGCGCCTGCGAATGCACCTGCTTTATGAAGGGGTGATGACGACTTGAATAAAAAGAAAGCATTTGTAAATCGGCCCGCTTATTCTTCCTAACCCAACCTATAGAATAGAAATGCTCCATAAGTGGGCGAATTTTCGTTATTTGCCTTGTTGAATCGCTTCAGATTGCAAAAACCCTCGTTTCATTATGGTTAAAACTGCCTCTTTAGGAGTAATCAACTCATTTGTGCAAAGTTACATTTCTGAAACGTTATTTCTGTAAGGTTGTTAAAATGTGCAGGGTTTACTGATTTCAATCAAAACCAATATGGACAGAAGGTGAATACTTTGTTACTTTAGCGATACGAAATAGAAATTGGTAAGACCAATTGACTCCGGGCAAAAAGGCGTAAGACAGGGAATATGGCCTACAGCAAAATTCGCCAACCAAAACTATCTGATGTGATTGAGCAGCAGCTGGAGTTTTTAATCCTCGAAGGGACTCTGCGCCCGGGTGAGAAACTTCCGCCAGAACGCGAGCTGGCAAAACAGTTCGACGTTTCACGTCCCTCTCTGCGTGAGGCGATTCAACGTCTCGAAGCAAAGGGTTTGCTGCTTCGTCGCCAGGGCGGCGGAACCTTTGTGCAAAACAGCCTGTGGCAGAGCTTCAGCGATCCGCTGGTAGAACTTCTCTCTGACCACCCAGAATCCCAGTTTGACCTGCTTGAGACCCGTCACGCGCTTGAAGGTATTGCGGCCTATTACGCCGCCCTTCGCAGCACTGATGAAGATCGCGTGCGTATCCGCGAACTGCATCAGGCCATTGAACGGGCACAGCAGTCCGGCGATTTAGACGCCGAGTCCAGCGCCGTCGTCCAGTATCAAATTGCCGTCACCGAAGCGGCCCACAACGTGGTGCTCCTCCATCTGCTACGCTGCATGGAGCCCATGCTGGCCCAGAACGTTCGTCAGAATTTTGAATTGTTGTATGCCCGTCGGGACATGCTCCCACTGGTAAGCAACCATCGCACCCGAGTATTCGAGGCGATAATGGCCGGGGAACCGGAGCAGGCGCGCGAAGCGTCGCACCGGCATCTGGCTTTCATTGAGGAAATCTTGCTGGACCGCAGCCGTGAACAATCGCGTCGCGAACGTTCATTACGCCGCATACAGCAACGAAAGGATTAAGCGCCAGGTACTTTTAGAGCGCGGCAACTAAACGCAGAACCTGTCTTATTGTGTTTTCTGGCGAAAATACAATGGGACAGGTTCCAGACAAATCAACGTATTAGATAGATAAGGAATACCCCCATGTCAGAACGTCTCCAAAATGACGTGGATCCGATCGAAACTCGCGACTGGCTACAGGCGATCGAATCGGTCATCCGTGAAGAAGGTGTTGAGCGCGCTCAGTATCTGATTGATCAGCTGCTTTCTGAAGCCCGCAAAGGCGGTGTGAAGGTTGCTTCAGGTGCAGGGGCTAGCAACTACGTAAACACGATTGCCGTCGAAGACGAACCGGAATACCCGGGCAATCTGGATCTGGAACGTCGTATCCGTTCTGCAATCCGCTGGAACGCCATCATGACCGTTCTGCGCGCATCCAAGAAAGACCTGGAACTGGGTGGCCACATGGCGTCCTTCCAGTCTTCTGCGACCGTTTACGAAGTGTGCTTCAACCACTTCTTCCGTGCAGCGAACGAGAAAGACGGCGGCGATCTGGTGTACTTCCAGGGCCACATCTCTCCGGGCATCTATGCACGTGCATTCCTGGAAGGTCGTCTGACTGAAGAGCAGATGAACAACTTCCGTCAGGAAGTTCACGGTAAAGGTCTGTCTTCTTACCCGCACCCTAAACTGATGCCTGAATTCTGGCAGTTCCCGACCGTATCTATGGGTCTGGGCCCAATCGGTGCGATCTATCAGGCTAAATTCCTGAAATACCTGGAACACCGTGGTCTGAAAGACACCTCTGAGCAGACCGTTTACGCCTTCCTGGGCGACGGCGAAATGGATGAGCCAGAATCCAAAGGTGCGATCACCATCGCTACTCGTGAGAAGCTGGACAACCTGTGCTTCATCATCAACTGTAACCTGCAGCGTCTGGATGGTCCGGTAACCGGTAACGGCAAGATCATCAACGAACTGGAAGGCATCTTCGCTGGTGCTGGCTGGAACGTGATCAAAGTCATGTGGGGCGGTCGTTGGGATGAGCTGCTGCGTAAAGACACCAGCGGTAAACTGATCCAGCTGATGAACGAAACCGTTGACGGTGACTACCAGACCTTCAAGTCCAAAGACGGTGCCTACGTTCGTGAGCACTTCTTCGGCAAATATCCTGAAACCGCAGCGCTGGTTGCAGACTGGACTGATGAGCAGATCTGGGCTCTGAACCGCGGTGGTCACGATCCGAAGAAAGTCTACGCTGCACTGAAAAAAGCGCGTGAAACCAAAGGTAAAGCGACTGTAATCCTGGCCCATACCATCAAAGGTTACGGCATGGGTGATACCGCAGAAGGTAAAAACATCGCTCACCAGGTTAAGAAAATGAACATGGACGGCGTGCGTTATATCCGCGACCGTTTCAACGTTCCAGTGACCGATGAGCAGGTAGAAAACCTGTCTTACATCACCTTCCCGGAAGGTTCTGAAGAGCACAAGTACCTGCACGAACGTCGTCAGGCGCTGAAAGGCTACCTGCCAGCTCGTCAGCCTAACTTCACCGAGAAGCTGGAACTGCCAGCGCTGGAAGACTTCTCTCAGCTGCTGGAAGAGCAGAACAAAGAGATCTCTACCACTATCGCTTTCGTTCGTGCCCTGAACGTGATGCTGAAGAACAAGTCGATCAAAGATCGTCTGGTTCCAATCATCGCCGACGAAGCGCGTACTTTCGGTATGGAAGGTCTGTTCCGTCAGATCGGTATCTACAGCCCGAACGGCCAGCAGTACACTCCGCAGGACCGTGAGCAGGTTGCATACTACAAAGAAGACGAAAAAGGTCAGATCCTGCAGGAAGGTATCAACGAGCTTGGCGCAGGCGCATCCTGGCTGGCTGCTGCGACCTCTTACAGCACTAACAACCTGCCGATGATCCCGTTCTACATCTACTACTCCATGTTCGGGTTCCAGCGTATCGGTGACCTGTGCTGGCAGGCAGGCGACCAGCAGGCTCGCGGCTTCCTGGTAGGCGGTACCTCCGGTCGTACGACCCTGAACGGTGAAGGTCTGCAGCACGAAGATGGCCACAGCCACATTCAGTCTCTGACTATCCCTAACTGTATCTCTTACGACCCGTCTTACGCATACGAAGTGGCAGTCATCATGCATGACGGTCTGCAGCGCATGTACGGTGAAGCGCAAGAGAACATTTACTACTACATCACCACCCTGAACGAAAACTACCACATGCCGGCAATGCCAGCAGGTGCCGAGGAAGGTATCCGTAAAGGTATCTACAAACTCGAAACCATCGAAGGTAGCAAAGGTAAAGTTCAGCTGCTGGGCTCCGGCTCTATCCTGCGTCACGTACGTGAAGCAGCGCAGATCCTGGCGAAAGACTACGGCGTGGGTTCCGACGTGTACTCTGTGACCTCCTTCACTGAACTGGCGCGTGATGGTCAGGATTGTGAGCGCTGGAACATGCTGCACCCACTGGAAACTCCACGCGTTCCGTACATCGCTCAGGTGATGAACGACGCGCCAGCGGTGGCGTCTACTGACTATATGAAACTGTTCGCAGAGCAGGTTCGTACTTACGTTCCAGCTGATGATTATCGCGTACTGGGTACTGACGGCTTCGGTCGTTCTGACAGCCGCGAAAACCTGCGTCACCACTTCGAAGTTGATGCTTCTTACGTGGTTGTAGCTGCACTGGGCGAACTGGCTAAACGTGGCGAAATCGATAAGAAAGTGGTTGCGGACGCAATCACCAAATTCAACATCGATGCAGAAAAAGTTAACCCGCGTCTGGCGTAAGAGGTAAAAGAATAATGGCTATCGAAATCAATGTACCGGACATCGGGGCTGATGAAGTTGAAATCACCGAGATCCTGGTCAAAGTAGGCGACAAAGTTGAAGCTGAACAGTCGCTGATCACCGTAGAAGGCGACAAAGCCTCTATGGAAGTCCCGTCTCCTCAGGCTGGCATCGTTAAAGAGATCAAAGTCTCTGTTGGCGATAAAACCGAGACCGGCAAACTGATCATGATTTTCGATTCCGCCGACGGTGCAGCAGCTGCTGCACCTGCGCAGGAAGAGAAGAAAGAAGCCGCTCCGGCCGCCGCTGCTCCAGCAGCTGCCGCAGCAGCTAAAGAAGTGAACGTGCCTGACATCGGCGGTGACGAAGTTGAAGTCACTGAAATCCTGGTGAAAGTGGGCGACACCGTTGCGGCTGAGCAGTCACTGATCACCGTAGAAGGCGACAAAGCCTCTATGGAAGTGCCGGCTCCGTTCGCGGGTACCGTTAAAGAGATCAAGATCAACACCGGCGACAAAGTGTCTACCGGGTCGCTTATCATGATCTTCGAAGTGGCGGGTGCTGCGGCGCCTGCGCAGGCCGCTGCTCCGGCTCCGGCTGCTGCGCCAGCAGCTGCTGGCGGTGCGAAAGACGTTAACGTACCGGACATCGGCGGTGACGAAGTTGAAGTGACCGAAGTGATGGTGAAAGTGGGCGACAAAGTTGCCGCTGAACAGTCACTGATCACCGTCGAAGGCGACAAAGCTTCTATGGAAGTGCCGGCGCCGTTCGCGGGTACCGTTAAAGAGATTAAGATCAGCACCGGCGACAAAGTGTCTACCGGCTCTCTGATCATGGTCTTCGAAGTGGAAGGCGCTGCGCCTGCCGCAGCTCCGGCTGCCGCGGCTGCTCCAGCACCAGCTGCTGCACCGGCTCAGGCTGCTAAACCAGCCGCTGCCCCTGCTGCTAAAGCAGAAAAATCTGAGTTCGCTGAAAACGACGCTTACGTCCACGCTACCCCGCTGATTCGTCGCCTGGCGCGCGAGTTCGGTGTGAACCTGGCGAAAGTGAAAGGAACCGGCCGTAAGGGTCGTATCCTGCGCGAAGACGTTCAGACCTACGTGAAAGACGCGGTGAAACGCGCCGAAGCTGCACCTGCTGCAGCCGCTGGCGGCGGTATCCCGGGCATGCTGCCATGGCCGAAAGTGGACTTCAGCAAGTTCGGCGAAATCGAAGAAGTGGAGCTGGGCCGCATCCAGAAAATCTCTGGTGCTAACCTGAGCCGTAACTGGGTGATGATCCCGCACGTTACGCACTTCGACAAAACCGATATCACCGATCTGGAAGCGTTCCGTAAACAGCAGAACGCTGAAGCTGAGAAGCGCAAACTGGACGTGAAATTCACCCCAGTAGTCTTCATCATGAAAGCCGTTGCCGCTGCCCTTGAGCAGATGCCACGCTTCAACAGCTCCCTGTCCGAAGACGGCCAGAAGCTGACGCTGAAGAAATACATCAACATCGGTGTTGCGGTTGATACGCCAAATGGTCTGGTTGTTCCGGTCTTCAAAGACGTGAACAAGAAGAGCATCACTGAGTTGTCCCGTGAACTGACCGTGATCTCCAAGAAAGCGCGTGATGGTAAGCTGACTGCCGGCGAAATGCAGGGCGGCTGCTTCACTATCTCCAGCATCGGCGGCCTGGGTACCACCCACTTCGCACCGATCGTTAACGCGCCGGAAGTGGCTATCCTCGGTGTGTCCAAGTCCGCGATGGAGCCGGTGTGGAACGGCAAAGAGTTCGTGCCGCGTCTGATGATGCCAATCTCTCTGTCCTTCGACCACCGCGTGATCGACGGTGCTGATGGTGCGCGCTTCATCACCATCATCAACAACATGCTGAGCGACATTCGCCGCCTGGTGATGTAATCGAAAAGCCGGCCAGTCGGCCGGCTTTTTACTGGTAATCTCATGGGGTTTGTGAGGTTATTGGCGAAAGCGACAATTCGTGAGCCGTTTGTTGTTTCAAAATTGTTAACAATTTTGTAAACTGCGGGCGGATAGAACGACCCGGTGGACGACGGGTATAAATTAAGAGGTCATGATGAGCACAGAAATCAAAACTCAGGTCGTAGTACTTGGGGCAGGCCCGGCAGGTTACTCCGCAGCATTCCGTGCAGCGGATTTAGGTCTGGAAACCGTCATCGTAGAACGTTACAGCACCCTCGGCGGTGTTTGTCTGAACGTCGGCTGTATCCCTTCTAAAGCGCTGCTGCACGTGGCGAAAGTTATCGAAGAAGCCAAAGCGCTGGCTGAACACGGTATCGTCTTCGGCGAGCCGAAAACCGATATCGACAAAATTCGTACCTGGAAAGAGAAAGTTATCACTCAGCTGACCGGCGGTCTGGCGGGTATGGCCAAAGGCCGTAAAGTGAAAGTGGTAAACGGTCTGGGTAAATTCACCGGTGCGAACACCCTGGAAGTGGAAGGCGAAAACGGCAAAACCGTGATCAACTTCGACAACGCGATCATCGCGGCAGGCTCTCGCCCAATCGAACTGCCATTCATTCCGCATGAAGATCCACGCGTGTGGGATTCCACCGATGCGCTGGAGCTGAAAACCGTTCCTAAGCGTCTGCTGGTCATGGGCGGCGGTATCATCGGTCTGGAAATGGGTACCGTGTACCATGCGCTGGGTTCAGAGATCGACGTGGTTGAAATGTTCGACCAGGTTATCCCGGCTGCCGACAAAGACATCGTTAAAGTCTTCACCAAACGCATCAGCAAGAAATTCAACCTGATGCTGGAAACCAAAGTGACTGCCGTTGAAGCGAAAGAAGACGGTATTTACGTTTCCATGGAAGGCAAAAAAGCCCCATCCGAACCGCAGCGTTACGACGCCGTGCTGGTGGCTATCGGCCGTGTGCCGAACGGTAAAAACCTCGACGCGGGCAAAGCTGGCGTGGAAGTTGACGACCGTGGCTTTATCCGCGTTGACAAGCAGCTGCGCACTAACGTGCCGCACATCTTTGCTATCGGCGATATCGTCGGTCAGCCAATGCTGGCGCACAAAGGTGTTCACGAAGGTCACGTTGCCGCTGAAGTTATCGCTGGCATGAAGCACTACTTCGATCCGAAAGTTATTCCATCTATCGCATACACCGAGCCAGAAGTTGCATGGGTCGGTCTGACTGAGAAAGAAGCGAAAGAGAAAGGCATCAGCTACGAAACCGCCACCTTCCCGTGGGCTGCTTCTGGCCGTGCTATCGCTTCCGACTGCGCTGACGGTATGACCAAACTGATCTTCGACAAAGAGACTCACCGCGTCATCGGTGGTGCGATTGTCGGTACCAACGGCGGCGAGCTGCTGGGTGAAATCGGTCTGGCTATCGAAATGGGCTGTGACGCTGAAGACATCGCGCTGACCATCCACGCTCACCCAACTCTGCACGAGTCCGTGGGCCTGGCGGCAGAAGTGTTTGAAGGCAGCATCACCGACCTGCCAAACGCGAAAGCGAAGAAGAAATAAGTTTCTTCAGATGAAAAAAAGCGGCCAATGGCCGCTTTTTTTATGCGCTGCGTTTAGGGTGCCACAGGCTGCCAGTTTTTATCAGGGCTATAGGCGGCTAGCGCCCGGGCTTTCTGCTCTGAATCGCTGCCGAGATCGGACTGGTACACCTTGTCGTCCTGGTTTATCACAAAGCTCATTACGCCCGTCTGACCATAGCTGACCGGCCAGGCAACCATCGCGAAACCGTGATTATCCGGCAGAATTCGAAAGCGATAGCCGTGATAGCCGGTACCCGGCTCTTTCGGGCTAAATGCCGGACCGAGCGGGCTGGGCGCTTCGCCGGGCGAGGCTGGCCAGTACAAACCGTCTTTTTTGCCTTTCGAGCTGACAATCTTCTGCGCGTATTTCTGGTTCATCGCAAAATAGCTTTGCTGCGCATCAACATAGGCATGCAAGGCTTCAATGGCGGCGAGCTCGTTACGCCCGATTTCACGGGTCAGGATCTCTTCAGCCCCTTCTTTGATGTCGAACTGCCAGCCTGCAGAGGTTTTGATCACCGGGATGGGAAGCTGCCAGCCGTTGTCTCCGACGACCAGATGCGCCTTATCTCCTTCGACAACCGTGGTATGACGGACGTTCCAGTCGCGCAGGAAGCGATCGACAGCATCCGGATCAACGCCCTCAGGGGGCAGAAAATCGCGCCAGTTCTCTCCAAGCAGGTCGGTCATCGCGCTCTCGTTTTGCTCACTGATGGCTTTGGTCAGCGCATCGGTTGCCTGAGCGGGTGTGCTAAAAGACTGCTGCGCCATCACCGAGGCCGAAAGCATAAATAACACCATTCCGCTGAGTAGTTTACGTTTCATGTCGGTTCCCTTAGCGATGTCGAATTTCACGGCGTTCAGCACGTCCACCAGACGCCTGACGTGGCTGCTGCTGGCGCGCAGCGAGCTGTCTGCTTTGCGCACCGCGCTGCTGCTGCGCCTGCCAGTTCGCCGAGCGGCTGTCGTTACCGCTCAGCGCATTGGCCCGGGGCTGTCTGCTTCGCTGCTGGAGAGAGCGTTGCTGCGCGGGCTGCGAAGCCCGCTTCTCTTGTCTCTGGGCGGTGGTCTGGCGGTTTTCTCGCTGCTGCGCGGTGCTGCGCTTCGCCGTCTGCGGTTTGGTGTCGTAGCCGCGGTAGTTATTGCGCTGCGAAATCTGCTTCAGCTGTTCGCCTGAGGCCTGACGCTGCACGTCTTTCGTTCCGGTGCGCGCCGTTTGGGGGAAGGTTTTGCCCGTGGATTTCTCCATCTGGCTCAGCGCGGCCTGACGCTGGCTATCGCGGTTAACCGGTTTTTGCTGCGTTGAGCTGAGCCCTGTGGCCGCGTTGGTGGCGTGGAAGCGAGTGTTGAGCTGGTTAGTCGGGTAGGGCACGCCTTCCCGATAAGCCGGGTTGTGCTGCCAGGTGCGGTTGGCGTCCTTCAGACGCTGTCCGCTGATTTTATTGAAGTTCTCAACGTTAATATTGATGTTGTTATCACCGTTGCGGTTATAGCCGCCGTGATTATCCCAGTCGCCATGGTGATGATCCCAGTCATCGTCATCATCCCAGTCAATGTTGCTGAAGATGGCATAGGTTGTGGCGACGCCCAGACTGAAGCCTAAACCGTTGACGAAGCTGTTGCCAAACTGCTCTCCGGGTGTGGGCGGGAGATAGGTGGGTGGATAGGCGGCGTTGGGCCAGGTCCCGTAAACCGTATTAGGGTTATAGGTGGGGACGTAAACAACCTGCGGGTCGGCAGATTCAATTTTGATTACCGTTGGGGCGGGCGCGGACGTCGTGGTTGTCGTTGCCTCAGCGGTGCTGGTTTGCGCTGGCGCCGGTTTTGTCACGGTGGTGACCGTCTGCTGGGGCG
The DNA here is from genome assembly GCF_034107965.1 of Enterobacter sp. 61D5. NCBI lineage: Bacteria > Pseudomonadati > Pseudomonadota > Gammaproteobacteria > Enterobacterales > Enterobacteriaceae > Enterobacter > Enterobacter sp. 61D5. Next base: position 81,541 of record NZ_JAWNFK010000024.1, on the reverse strand, counting down.
TGGATTGTAAAGCGCCGGCCTTCTGCGCCAGCGCGCGCAGGCGCTGAACGGAATCCATCACGTCCTTCGGCTGCGCGAGAAACGCATCACCCAGATTTTGTACCCACGGCGGGTTTTCGCCCATCAGGGACATAAGCTGAGGAAACGCGACCAGCGATTTTACGCTGGGATCCCAGGGCTGGCTGGCAACGGCCTGAATCGCGGCGTCCCCTTCCATTTTAGGGTTGTCTTTGGACCACTGCGCCGCCTGGATCACGTTGGCGGGATAGGTCGACGCCATTAAAATTTGCGACAGCAGGGCATCCGGGTAGAGCGCGATGGGAGCAACCCATTGATCGATTTGCGCGGCAGTGTAGGCTGGCGAGACACCAGGGGCGGGCTGGGCTGCGGCAGGCGCAGGTGCAGCCGGTTGTTGTGCGACGGGAGTCGGCGCAGCGGGCTCCGTGGCGCGGCCTTTGACAAACATGACGCCCGAGGCGGCAAACAGCCCGGCACTGCACAAAAGGACGAGCAGATGTGGCTTAAAGGGCAACTTCATAAAATGACTCCAACGAGACAAGCGCTGTGCCGTGAGGCGTTACGGTTGGCGTGAGTATTATTCACCCGTCTTTTACTGTTTTGACTTTTATTGGGAAGCGTCCGGTACGTCCGGATAAAGAGTGTGAGTATTTATTACACAATTATATCTGATGAAGAAAAAACTGAAGCGTCACGGTGCAGAAGATACCGTAAAAAGATGCCCTGAATCCCCGCTACACCATGCTTAACGATTCAGCAAATTTTTTAATGTTGCTTTTTTGTAAACGGATTAACACTGTGCAGAAATCCTGCTATGCTGCCCGACGCGGTATCGGGCATTTACCCTACAAACTGCTGTCTCACAGGAGCGTGAAGAGAACGCCCGCCGCATATGACAATGAGAGCGAGGAGAACCGTCGTGCTAGAAGAATACCGTAAGCACGTAGCAGAACGTGCCGCCGAGGGAATTGTACCCAAACCTTTAGATGCAACCCAAATGGCCGCGCTCGTCGAGCTGCTGAAGAACCCGCCTAAGGGCGAAGAAGAATTCCTGTTAGATCTGCTGATCAACCGCGTACCGCCTGGCGTAGATGAAGCTGCCTACGTAAAAGCCGGATTCCTTGCTGCTATCGCCAAAGGCGAAGCCACCTCCCCACTGGTTACTCCTGAAAAAGCCATTGAACTGCTCGGCACCATGCAGGGTGGTTACAACATTCACCCGCTGATTGACGCGCTGGATAACAACAAGCTGGCACCGATTGCCGCTAAAGCGCTCTCTTCTACGCTGCTGATGTTCGATAACTTCTACGATGTGGAAGAAAAAGCCAAAGCAGGCAACGTCTATGCGAAGCAGGTGATGCAGTCCTGGGCTGATGCCGAATGGTTCCTGAACCGCCCAGCGCTGGCTGAAAAAATCACCGTTACCGTCTTTAAAGTGACCGGTGAAACCAACACCGATGACCTCTCTCCGGCACCGGACGCGTGGTCTCGCCCGGATATCCCTCTGCACGCCCTGGCGATGCTGAAAAACGCCCGTGAAGGCATTGAGCCGGATCAGCCGGGCAGCGTCGGCCCGATCAAACAGATCGAAGCCCTGCAGAAAAAAGGCTTCCCGCTGGCCTACGTGGGTGACGTTGTGGGGACCGGTTCTTCCCGTAAGTCCGCAACCAACTCCGTGCTGTGGTTCATGGGTGACGACATTCCGCACGTGCCAAACAAGCGCGGCGGCGGCCTGTGCCTCGGCGGCAAAATTGCGCCAATCTTCTTCAACACCATGGAAGATGCGGGCGCACTGCCGATCGAAGTGGACGTTTCTAACCTGAACATGGGCGACGTGATTGACGTTTACCCGTACAAAGGCGAAGTGCGCAACCACGAGACCAACGAGCTGCTGGCAAGCTTCGAACTGAAAACCGACGTGCTGATCGACGAAGTGCGCGCCGGTGGCCGTATCCCGCTGATCATCGGCCGTGGCCTGACCACCAAAGCGCGCGAAGCGCTGGGTCTGCCGCACTCAGACGTTTTCCGTCAGGCGAAAGACGTGGCGGAAAGCAACCGCGGTTATTCTCTGGCACAGAAAATGGTGGGCCGCGCGTGCGGCGTAGCCGGTATTCGTCCTGGCGCGTACTGCGAGCCTAAGATGACCTCCGTGGGCTCTCAGGACACCACTGGCCCAATGACCCGTGACGAACTGAAAGACCTGGCGTGCCTGGGCTTCTCTTCTGACCTGGTGATGCAGTCCTTCTGCCACACGGCGGCCTATCCGAAGCCGGTTGACGTGACCACGCACCACACGCTGCCAGACTTCATCATGAACCGCGGCGGCGTTTCCCTGCGTCCGGGTGACGGCGTCATCCACTCCTGGCTGAACCGCATGCTGCTGCCGGATACCGTCGGTACCGGCGGTGACTCCCATACCCGTTTCCCAATCGGTATCTCCTTCCCGGCGGGCTCCGGTCTGGTGGCGTTTGCTGCTGCGACTGGCGTGATGCCGCTGGATATGCCGGAATCGGTGCTGGTGCGCTTCAAAGGTAAAATGCAGCCGGGTATCACCCTGCGCGACCTGGTTCACGCGATCCCGCTGTATGCGATTAAACAGGGCCTGCTGACCGTTGAGAAGAAAGGGAAGAAAAACATCTTCTCTGGTCGCATTCTGGAAATTGAAGGTCTGCCTGATCTGAAAGTGGAGCAGGCGTTCGAGCTGACCGATGCCTCCGCCGAGCGTTCTGCGGCGGGCTGTACCATCAAGCTGAACAAAGAGCCGATTATTGAGTATCTGAACTCTAACATCGTGCTGCTGAAGTGGATGATTGCAGAAGGCTACGGCGACCGTCGTACGCTGGAGCGTCGTATCCAGGGCATGGAAAAATGGCTGGCCGATCCGCAGCTGCTGGAAGCCGATGCTGACGCAGAGTACGCGGCGGTGATCGACATCGATCTGGCGGATATCAAAGAGCCAATCCTGTGTGCACCGAACGATCCTGACGACGCGCGTCCGCTGTCTGAGGTTCAGGGCGAGAAGATCGACGAAGTGTTCATCGGATCCTGTATGACCAACATCGGTCACTTCCGTGCTGCCGGTAAGCTGCTGGATACCCACAAAGGCCAGCTGCCAACCCGTCTGTGGGTGGCGCCGCCAACCCGTATGGACGCGGCTCAGCTGACCGAAGAGGGCTACTACAGTGTGTTTGGTAAGAGCGGTGCGCGTATCGAAATCCCTGGCTGTTCCCTGTGTATGGGCAACCAGGCGCGCGTAGCTGACGGTGCGACGGTGGTTTCCACCTCTACCCGTAACTTCCCGAACCGTTTAGGTACCGGTGCGAACGTCTTCCTGGCCTCTGCGGAGCTGGCGGCGGTTGCGGCGCTGATTGGCAAACTGCCAACGCCGGAAGAGTACCAGACCTTTGTGGCTCAGGTGGATAAGACCGCGGTGGATACCTATCGCTATCTGAACTTCGACCAGCTTTCTCAGTACACCGAGAAGGCCGACGGGGTTATCTTCCAGACGGCGGTATAAACAGCAAAACCGTCTCTACGAGACGGTTTTTAGTCTTTGCACCCTCTCCCACGGGAGAGGGACGGGGTGAGGGCATCAGGCCGCAGGGTCTTGCTCTCACCTTTTTATTTTCATTCCTCCCACCTCTCCCGCTTTTTTTCTTCCTCGCTGCTGCGATAATTACCGTAATGGCTTTGCAGAGGAAAACACTATGGATTACGAATTTCTGCGCGACATCACCGGAGTGGTGAAAGTGCGTATGTCGATGGGCCACGAAGCCGTTGGACACTGGTTTAACGAAGAGGTGAAAGAAAATCTCGCACTTCTTGATGAGGTTGAACAGGCGGCAAATACGGTGAAAGGCAGTGAACGATCCTGGCAGCGCGCCGGGCATGAATATACGCTGTGGATGGACGGTGAAGAGGTCATGGTGCGTGCCAACCAGCTCGAGTTTTCAGGTGACGAGATGGAAGAGGGGATGAGCTACTACGACGAAGAAAGCCTGTCGATGTGCGGCGTAGAGGATTTCCTTCAGGTGGTAAACGCCTACCGCGACTTTATGAAACAGAAATAAAAGACCGGAGCATCCCTGCTCCGGCCTGCTCTTACACGGCCGGAATATTGCGGCCGTAGTAAATCTCGCGCATCTCTTTCCAGAGCAGGTCAGTAATAGCCTTACGCTCTTCTTCGCTCAAATCTTCCGGCTTCGTGTGGAACATATAGTGCTTAAGGTCAAATTCCTTAAGTAACATCTTGGTATGGAAGATGTTTTCCTGGTACACGTTCACGTCCATCATGTCGTACAGCGATTTCATGTCCTCGGACATAAAGTTCTGGATGGAGTTGATCTCGTGGTCGATGAAATGCTTCATGCCGTTGATATCGCGGGTAAAACCACGCACGCGATAGTCAATGGTGACGATGTCCGATTCCAGCTGGTGGATTAAATAGTTCAGCGCGTTCAGTGGTGAAATCACGCCGCAGGTCGACACTTCAATATCGGCGCGGAACGTGCACAGCCCGCCTTCCGGATGACTCTCCGGGTAGGTGTGTACGCAGATATGGCTTTTATCCAGGTGGGCCACGACCACTTCCGGCAGCGGGCCCGGATGTTCAGTTTTGTCGATAAGCTTCGGGTCGACCGGCTCTTCGCTGACCAGAATAGTCACGCTGGCGCCCTGAGGTTCATAATCCTGTCGGGCGATGTTCAGGATGTTTGCGCCAATAATGGAACAGGTTTCTGACAGGATCTCGGTCAGACGGTTGGCGTTGTAGAGTTCGTCGATATAGGCGATGTAACCATCGCGTTCTTCCGCTGTTTTGGCATAGCAGATATCGTAAATACAAAAACTCAGGCTTTTCGTCAGGTTGTTAAAGCCATGCAGTTTAAGCTTTTTCAATTAGCTCACCCCCTTAGTGGATAATGCGTCTTGCAGGTACTGCGGCAGAGCAAACGCTGCGGTATGGATAGCCGGATTGTAGTATCTGCACTGAAGACCGGCCTGATGGAAGCGGGCTTGAATAATTTCGGTGGAGAGATGGCGTAATACGTCGTTATCGGTCGCCCAGGCAAAGGTCATGATCCCGCCGTAGTACGTCGGAATGGCCGCCTGATAGAAGCTGACGTCATCGAAATAGGTGCTCAGCTTACGATGGCTGTCGAGCGCTTCATCCTGCTGCAGGAAGCAGACGCCATTTTGTGCGACGAAGATCCCGCCCGGGTTCAGGCAGCGCTTGCAGCCTTCGTAGAAGGAAGAGGTAAACAGCGACGCGCCGGGGCCGATAGGGTCGGTGCAGTCGGAGATAATAACGTCAAAGGTCTGCGAGGTCTGGTTAACAAAGTTAACGCCGTCGTCAATCACCAGGCTAAAGCGCGGATCGTCATAGCTACCGGCATTGTGGTTGGGCAGGTACTGGCGGCAGAAAGAGACGACGCCCGCATCGATTTCCACCATGGTGATGGTTTCAATGGAACGATGGCGGGACACTTCACGCAGCATTGCGCCGTCGCCGCCGCCGATAATCAGGACATGCTTCGCGTGACCGTGCGCCAGCAGCGGGACGTGGGTCATCATTTCATGATAGATAAACTCATCTCGCTCGGTCGTTTGCACAACGCCGTCCAGCGCCATGACGCGGCCAAAGGCGGCGTTTTCGAAGATAATGAGATCCTGGTGATCGGTTTTCTCATGATAGAGCACGTTATCAACGGCAAAGTACTGACCAAACTGGTCATGCAGTGTTTCATGCCACAACGTGTGGTCGGCCATACGCGGACTCCTCCTTTGTTAACATCCGTTACGCTCACAAAAAATGAGCGAAACATGATAGCTAACTCTAACCGTGGTTGCACGGCTATAGGTTCAACAGGGGGCGTCGGGAAGGTTATTTGACGTAGGCGAGCAGGCTGAGTGAGTCGCGAGCCAGCGCTTTGCATTTTTTGGCAGTGGGAATACCAATACCGCTCAAGTCACGGTAGCTGTCTTCGCCGAGCGCCTTCATGTCGAAGCTGTCGTAGTTGCTGAGATCCCACTGGTTCTGCTGGGCAAAAAAGACCAGCGCGCGGCGAATTTGCCCGTTGGGTAAATTCTGGTAGCCACAATCATTTTTCAGGAATACAAAAACCGCCGTTAAATCGGCCATATCTTCCGCTTCATTTTCACTTAGCGCATAGCTGTTCGCACACATTGCCATCAGGCTACCGAACAAAATTGTCCTGAAAAACGTCTTCATTGCTTCTACCACTTCTTCACGGAAAATTAACGTTAGCATACTTGATGCCAGTGCGACGATCTTTATTATTGCCGCCTGACTTGACCTTCCGGTAAGGGGAGGGTTTATGCTCAAAAGATCGCCTGCTGGAAATAAGGAAATGAACATGCAACGCCGTGATTTTTTAAAATATTCCGCTGTGCTGGGGGCTGCCAGCGCATTACCACTCTGGAGCCGCTCGGTTTTCGCGGCCGACAGGCCTGCCTTACCCATCCCTGACTTACTGACCGCTGACGCCCGCAGCCGTATTCAGCTTGTGGTTCAGGCTGGTAAAACGACGTTCGGCGAGCACAACGCCACGACGTGGGGCTATAACGGTAATCTGCTCGGCCCGGCGCTTCAGCTACGTAAAGGGAAAGCGGTGACGGTGGATATCCACAACACGCTCGCCGAAGAGACGACGCTGCACTGGCACGGGCTGGAGGTTCCGGGCGAGGTGGACGGCGGGCCGCAGGGCGTCATCAAAGCGGGCGGCACGCGTAGCGTCACCTTTACGCCCGATCAGCGCGCGGCGACCTGCTGGTTCCATCCGCATCAGCATGGCAAAACGGGCCATCAGGTGGCGATGGGGCTGGCGGGGCTGGTGCTGATTGAAGACGACGAAAGCCGCCTGCTGCGCCTGCCGAAACAGTGGGGCATCGACGACGTACCGGTGATTGTGCAGGACAAGAAATTCAACGCTGACGGGCAAATTGACTACCAGCTGGACGTGATGAGCGCGGCGGTAGGCTGGTTTGGCGACACGTTGCTGACCAACGGCGCCATTTACCCTCAGCACGCCGCGCCGAAAGGCTGGCTGCGCCTGCGCCTGCTCAACGGCTGTAACGCGCGCTCGCTGAATTTCGCCGCCAGCGATAAACGCCCGCTGTATGTGGTAGCCAGCGACGGCGGCCTGCTGCCGGAGCCGGTGAAGGTGAGCGAGCTGCCGATGCTCATGGGCGAACGCTTTGAGGTGCTGGTGGATATCAGCGACGGCAAGCCGTTTGACCTCGTGACGCTGCCGGTGAGCCAGATGGGGATGGCGGTCGCACCGTTTGATAAGCCGCATCCGGTGCTGCGTATTCAGCCGCTGCTGGTGGCCGCTTCCGGCACGCTGCCTGATACGTTAACCACTTTGCCAGCCCTCCCGTCGCTGGAGGGGCTTACGCAGCGCAGGCTGCAGCTCTCCATGAACCCGATGCTCGATATGATGGGCATGCAGGCGCTGATGGCGAAATATGGCGATAAGGCGATGGCGGGGATGCAGCACGGCCAGATGATGGGCCATATGAATATGGACCACGGCAAAATGGGCGGCATGGGGAACATGAATCACGGCGACCACGGCTTTGATTTCCACAACGCCAACATGATCAACGGCAAAGCGTTCGACATGAATACGCCGATGTTTGCTGCGACAAAGGGTCAGTTTGAGCGCTGGGTGATTTCAGGCGAAGGGGACATGATGCTGCACCCGTTCCATATCCACGGCACCCAGTTCCGCATTCTCACAGAGAACGGCAAAGCGCCGGATGCGCATCGCGCAGGCTGGAAAGATACGGTGAGAGTAGAAGGCGGCGTCAGCGAGGTGCTGGTGAAGTTTGACCACGAGGCGCCGAAGGAGTTTGCCTATATGGCGCACTGTCATCTGCTGGAGCATGAAGATACGGGGATGATGCTCGGCTTTACCGTATAAAAAAGCCGGGTGGCGTAGCCGCCACCCGGCTTTTCAGTTACTTACTTTCATCCGGCAGTGCATACGCGACAATATAGTCGCCCATCTTCGTGCCAAACGAACCGTGACCGCCGGCAGAGATGACAACGTACTGCTTGCCATTCACTTCATAGGTCATCGGCGTGGCCTGTCCACCCGCCGGCAGACGGCCCTGCCACAGTTTTTCACCGTTGGTCATGTTGTACGCGCGCAGGTAGTTATCTGCGGTTGCCGCGATGAACAGCACGTTACCGGCGGTGGAGATTGGGCCACCCAGCATTGGCATACCCATATTGAACGGCACCGGAACAGGCATCGGGAACGGCATGCTGTCCTGTGGCGTACCAATACGTTTTTTCCATACGATCTGGTTAGTTTTCAGATCCAGACCGGAGATATAACCCCAGGCAGGCTGTTTACACGGCAGACCAAACGGCGACAGGAACGGGTTCAGCGTTACGCCAAACGGCACGCCGTACTGCGGCTGAATGCCGGCTTCGGTACCGCTGCCTTTCGCGTCTTTCGGTTGCTCCATTGGGTTGCCAGGACCGCGTGGGATGAGGCGGGAAACGAACGGCAGCGCCATCGGGTTGGCAATCGCCACCTGACGGTTAGGGTCAACGGAGATCCCGCCCCATTCGAACATCCCCAGGTTACCCGGGAAGACCAGCGTGCCCTGCTCAGACGGTGGCGTGAAGATGCCTTCATAGCGCAGCTGGTGGAACATCACGCGGCACACCAGCTGGTCAAACATGGTGGCGCCCCACATGTCCGCACCGCTGAGGTCTTTCTTCGGACGGAAGCTCAGGTCAGAGAACGGCTGGGTTTTGCTGACGTAATCGCCTTTTGCCGCGCCCTGCGGAACCGGTTTTTCCGGTGCTGGCACAACCAGCTTACCGTTGCTGCGATCCAGCACGAAGATGTTGCCCGTCTTGGCCGGCGCGTAAATCACCGGAACGGTTTTGCCATCAACGGTAATATCCGCCAGCGTCGGCTGGGACGGCATATCCATATCCCACAGATCGTGGTGAACGGTCTGGTAGCTCCACGCCAGCTTACCGGTGGTCGCGTTCAGCGCCACGATAGCGCTCGCATAACGCTCCTGCTCCGGCGTGCGGTTACCGCCCCAGATATCCGGCGTGGTTACGCCCATCGGCAGGTAGACCAGGTCCAGCTTCGCGTCATACGCCGCCGGTGCCCAGGAATTTGGTGAGTTAAAGGTAAAGGTGTGCTCGTCCGACGGGATCGCGTTTGGATCTTTCGCGCCCGGGTCGAAGGCCCACAGCAGTTTACCGGTGTTCACGTCGAAACCACGGATAACGCCGGAGGTTTCACGCGTGGAGAAGTTGTCCGTTACCGAACCGGCAATCACGATGGTTTTATCGGTGATGATTGGCGGCGAGGTTGGCTCATACAGACCCGGCGTGGTGTCCGGCATGTTGGTCTGCAGGTTCAGAATACCTTTGTTGGCAAAGGTTTCGCACAGCTTGCCCGTTTCGGCGTTGATGGCGAACAGACGGCCATCGTTCACCGGCAGCATAATGCGGCGCGGGCAGTCGGCGATGACTTCCGGGCTGGCATTATCGGCACGCGCTTCGTGGTAAGAGACGCCACGGCAGGTCACGTGCTGGAACGACGGGTTGGAGTTCAGCTGCGGATCGAAGTGCCATTTCTCTTTACCGGTGGCCGCGTCGAGCGCGAACAGACGCTGGTGCGCCGTACACAGGTAGAGCATGTTGCCGACTTTAATCGGGGTCACTTCGTTGGTCAGCTCGCCCGGATCGTTCGGCATCTTCAGGTCGCCGGTACGGAATACCCAGGCTTCCTTCAGGTTTTTAACGTTGTCCGCGTTGATCTGCTTCAGCGGAGAGTAGCGTTGACCTTCCTGATTACGGCCATATGCAGGCCAGTCGCCGTCAGCGACCTGGGAGATAGCCGCCGCAGGCGTGGATTCTGCGTTCAGCGTACCGTTGATCTCCTGCGGGTCGTTAAAACCGGCCCAGGTCAGAATGCCGCCGGTAATAAGCAGGGCAACAACCAGGCCCGCTACCGCACCGCTGGAAGGCACAATCAGGCGACGCCAGACGAACGGCAGGATCAGCCAGATGCCAAAGAAGACCAGGATGTCGCTGCGTGGCGTCAGTGCCCAGAAGTCGAACCCGACTTCCCAGACGCCCCAGATCATGGTGGCAAGAAGGAGGGCGGCATACAGCCACAGTGCAGATTGTTTTCTACGCAACAGCAGGACGGTTACGGCAACCATAACCAGACCCGCAATCGGGTAGTACCAGGAGCCGCCTAAAGCGACCAGCCAGACGCCACCGATTAACAGATACAGCGCGCAGAAGGCTGCGAACGCTGCTGTTAATGTCACCAGTAGACGCGGCTGTTTAGAGTTTGTTTCAGCCATAGAAAGTGTACTCGTCAGTTTTTGTTAATAATTTGCTAGCAACTAATTATAGGTATTAACAAGTGTGATCGGAATCACAATATTTGCTTTTTATAACTCATACGCCAGGCTTATCCATTTGCTGATATAATGGCTGGCTTGCGTATCAGTGCTGGATATTAACTCATCCGTATTGAGAGATTTTCACTAAAATCATTTGGTTAGTAATATGAAACATACTGTTGAAGTGATGATCCCGGAAGCCGAGATCAAAGCGCGTATCGCCGAACTGGGTCGTCAAATCACCGAACATTACAAGGACAGCGGCAGCGAAATGGTGCTGGTCGGTCTATTGCGCGGCTCTTTCATGTTCATGGCAGACCTGTGCCGTGAAGTGCATGTGCCCCATGAGGTCGATTTTATGACCGCCTCCAGCTACGGCAGCGGCATGTCCACTACCCGTGATGTGAAAATCCTGAAAGATCTGGATGAAGATATTCGTGGCAAAGATGTGTTGATCGTTGAGGACATCATCGACTCCGGCAACACGCTGTCAAAAGTGCGCGAGATCCTGAGCCTGCGCGAGCCAAAATCTCTGGCGATTTGTACGCTGCTGGATAAACCTGACCGCCGTGAAGTGCAGGTGCCGGTAGAGTTCGTGGGCTTCTCGATTCCTGACGAATTCGTCGTCGGTTACGGCATTGACTACGCGCAGCGTTATCGTCATCTGCCGTATGTGGGGAAAGTGGTATTGCTGGACGAGTAATGGCGGGCTAATGCCTTAGCCCCGGCCCTCTCCCACAGGGAGAGGGAGAACATCCCCGGCTTTATTTATGGTTCACATGCTTAAGCTGAAGGTTGGCAATCCCCGAACGGTAACGCTGCTCGAGCGTTTCGCGGTTGGTGGCGGTCACTTCCAGATTGCGCAGCAGGCCATCGTGAATACCGTACGCCCAGCCGTGGATAGAGACCTTCTGCCCGCGTTTCCACGCTGATTGCATGATCGTTGAGTGGCCCAGGTTATATACCTGCTCCATCACGTTGAGTTCGCAAAGGGTATCCATGCGACGCTCCTGCGGCATTTCGCCCAGCAGTGAGCTATGTTTGAACCAGATATCGCGGATGTGCAGTAGCCAGTTATCAATGAGCCCCAGTTCCGTGTTTTCAACCGCCGCCTGCACGCCGCCGCAGCCATAATGGCCGCAAATGATGATGTGCTCGACTTGCAGAACGTCCACGGCATACTGAACAACAGAAAGACAGTTGAGATCGGTGTGAATCACGAGATTGGCGACATTGCGGTGAACAAACAGTTCGCCGGGTTCAAGGCCGGTCAGGCGCTCCGCCGGTACGCGGCTGTCGGAACATCCAATCCAGAGAAAGCGTGGGTTCTGAGCCTGCGCGAGTTTTCCAAAAAATCCGGGGTCTTCCTCCACCAGCATTTTTGACCATAGTGCATTGTTGCTGATGAGTGTATCTATGTTGTTCATGGAGGTTAGCGACCTGTAACCGAGTTATTGCGTTGCGCTACTATAGGGTAACCCGACTTTTAATGAAACCACACAACGTGTGTCAGAACTGAAGGTAAGTTAATTTCATGGCAATTGCACTGGAGCTTGAGCAGCTTAAAAAAACCTATCCGGGTGGCGTTCAGGCGCTACGCGGAATAGATCTGAAAGTAGAGGCCGGTGATTTTTACGCGCTTCTGGGGCCGAACGGGGCGGGGAAATCGACCACCATTGGGATTATCAGCTCGCTGGTCAATAAAACGTCCGGCCGGGTGAGCGTCTTTGGGTACGACCTGCAAAAAGATGTGGTGAACGCCAAGCGCCAGCTGGGGCTGGTACCGCAGGAGTTCAACTTCAACCCGTTCGAGACGGTGCAGCAAATTGTCGTTAACCAGGCGGGCTATTACGGCGTTGAGCGTAAAGAGGCCCTCGAGCGTAGCGAAAAATATCTTAAGCAGCTCGATCTGTGGGAAAAGCGTAACGAACGCGCGCGCATGTTGTCCGGCGGCATGAAGCGCCGCCTGATGATTGCCCGTGCGCTGATGCACGAGCCAAAGCTGCTGATCCTCGATGAGCCGACTGCGGGTGTTGATATCGAACTTCGTCGTTCCATGTGGGGCTTCCTGAAAGATCTCAACGATAAAGGCACCACCATTATTCTGACCACCCACTACCTGGAAGAGGCTGAAATGCTGTGCCGCAACATCGGCATCATTCAGCACGGCGAGCTGGTGGAGAACACCTCAATGAAGAATCTGCTCTCCAAGCTGAAATCCGAAACCTTCATTCTCGATCTGGCGGCGAAAAGCGCGCTGCCAAAACTTGAAGGCTACAACTATCGTCTGGTGGATACCTCGACGCTGGAAGTGGAAGTGCTGCGCGAGCAGGGGATTAACAGCGTGTTCTCACAGCTGAGCGCGCAGGGGATTCAGGTTTTAAGTATGCGTAACAAAGCGAACCGACTGGAAGAGCTGTTTGTCTCTCTGGTACATGACAAACAAGGAGACAAGGCATGACGCATCTTTACTGGGTCGCGCTGAAAAGTATCTGGGCGAAAGAGATCAACCGCTTTATGCGTATCTGGGTGCAAACCCTGGTGCCGCCGGTCATCACGATGACGCTCTATTTCATCATCTTCGGTAACCTGATTGGTTCCCGGATTGGTGAAATGCACGGCTTTACCTATATGCAGTTTATCGTGCCGGGCCTGATTATGATGGCGGTGATCACCAACGCCTATGCCAACGTGGCGTCGTCATTCTTCAGCGCCAAGTTCCAGCGCAATATTGAAGAGCTTCTGGTCGCGCCGGTGCCGACGCACGTCATTATCGCGGGCTATGTTGGCGGCGGCGTGGCGCGCGGGCTGTGCGTGGGGATCCTGGTCACGGCGATTTCGCTGTTCTTCGTGCCGTTCCAGGTCCACTCGTGGCTGTTTGTCGCGCTGACGCTGCTCCTGACGGCGATCCTGTTCTCGCTGGCCGGTCTGCTGAACGCCGTGTTCGCCAAAACGTTTGACGACATCAGCCTGATCCCGACCTTCGTGCTGACGCCGCTGACCTATCTCGGCGGGGTGTTCTACTCCCTGACGCTGCTGCCACCGTTCTGGCAGGCGCTGTCGCACCTGAACCCGATTGTCTACATGATCAGCGGCTTCCGCTTTGGCTTCCTCGGCATCACCGATGTGCCGCTGTTTACCACGGTGGCTGTGCTGGTGGTGTTTATCATCGCCTTCTACCTGCTCTGCTGGTCGCTGATCCAGCGCGGACGCGGGCTGCGCAGCTAATCTTTTGCCCGGCGACGTTCTGTTTGCCGGGCACTTTCTTTGACAGTTATCACCGTAAGCTAACCTTCACTCCGCTAAACTACTTGCCTGCTAAGGAGGGAGTTATGCTGGGATGGGTTATCACCTGCCACGATGAGCAGGCGCAGGAAATGCTGGATAAGCTTGAAGCCAGATTTGGCCCGCTGGTGCAGTGCCGGGCGGTAAACTACTGGCGCGGGTTGAGCACCAACATGCTGAGCCGCATGATGTGCGATGCCCTGCATGAAACGGACAACGGCGATGGCGTGATTTTTCTTACCGATAAATCGGGCGCGGCGCCTTACCGCGCAGCCGCGTTGCTGAGCCATAAGCACGCGTGCTGTGAAGTGATCTCGGGTATTAACCTCTCCCTGCTGGCGTTAATGTATCCGCAGCGTGGATCCTTAAGCAGCGCTGAGTTTCGCCAGGCCATCGTGGCGCAGGGCGTTCCGGGCGTCAGCAGCTTGTGGCATCAGCAGCAAAAAAATCCTCCCTTCGTCCTGCTCCACGATTTGTATAAGAATTAAACGTTGGTATTGATGTCTCATTTGTTACAATAGCGGCAGTTTTCCGCACCGATTAAGACACCATGCTACCGCGCATTCTTTTCTTGCTATTGATGCTCATTTCCGGCGTCAGCTCAGCCAGTTTACTCAGTCAGCACACGCTGCCTGCCCAGTACATGCAAACCACCGAAGACGCGGCGATCTGGGCGCAGGTGGGGAACAGCGTGATCAACGTCGGTAACGTCCGCGCCGGGCAGATCCTGGCCGTTGTGCCCGCAGCGGCGGACTACTACGAATTTCGCTTCGGTTTTGGCACGGGGTTTATCGACAAGGGGCACCTGGAGCCGGTTCAGGGGAAACAGCGCGTCGAGGACAGCCTCGGGGATCTCAATAAGCCCCTGAGCAATCAGAACCTCATTACCTGGAAAGACACGCCGGTGTATAACGCGCCGTCGAGCGGCAGCGCGCCTTTCGGCACCTTAAGCGCCAATCTGCGCTATCCCATACTGAATAAACTGAAAGACCGTCTGAATCAGACCTGGTTCCAGATCCGCATCGGCAATCGTCTGGCGTGGATCAGCAGCCTGGATGCGCAGGAAGATAACGGACTTCCGGTTCTGACCTACCATCATATTCTGCGTGATGAAGAGAACACCCGTTTTCGACATACGTCCACGACCACCAGCGTACGAGCGTTCAACAACCAGATGGCCTGGCTACGCGATCAGGGCTATACCACCCTGACGATGTACCAGCTTGAAGGGTACGTGCGTAACAAAATGAACCTGCCTGCAAAATCGGTGGTGATTACCTTTGACGACGGCCTGAAATCCGTCAGCCGCTATGCCTATCCTTTGCTGAAAGAGTATGGCTTCAAGGCTACCGCGTTTATTATCTCTTCCCGTATAAAAGGCCATCCGCAGAAGTGGGATCCAAAATCGCTGCAGTTTATGAGCGTGCAGGAGATTAAGGGGATTCAGGATGTGTTCGATATTCAGTCTCACACCCACTTCCTGCACCGCGTGGATGGGTATAAACACCCGATTTTACTGAGCCGCAGCTATCACGTGATTTTGTTTGATTTTGAACGCTCGCGTCGCGCGCTGGCGCAGTTTAATCCACGCGTGCTCTATCTTTCCTATCCGTTTGGCGGCTACGACAATAAAGCGATAAAGGCGGCGAATGACGCCGGTTTTCATCTGGCGGTGACGACGGTAAAAGGGAAGGTGAAGCCGGGGGATAATCCGTTCTTGCTGAAACGCCTGTACATCTTAAGAACGGATTCGCTGGAGACAATGTCGCGGCTGATCAGCAATCAGCCGCAGGGATAGTGCTTAAGCAACCTGAACCGGAATCGCCTTCGCGGTACGTTTCATGTCGTTGTCGCCTTCAAAGTAGGCAACTTTCGGCTGCCAGCGGCGTGCTTCTTCATCAGACATCATCACGAAGCTGGCGATAATCACAATATCGCCCACGTCCGCGCAGTGCGCTGCCGCGCCGTTAACGGAGATGATTTTAGACCCGCGCTCGGCGGCGATGGCGTAGGTTGAGAAACGTTTGCCGTTGTTAACGTTCCAGATATCAATCGCTTCGTTTTCAAGGATGCCCGCAGCATCAAGGAAATCCTGGTCGATGGCGCAGGAGCCTTCATAGTGCAGGTCGGCCTGGGTGACTTTCACACGGTGAAGCTTACCTTGCAGCATTTTGCGAATCATTACGTTTACCTTTCATCTTCCGGGTAGAGAAACCTACGCCAGTTCAACCACTTTGTTGTCGATTAGGCGGGCCTGACCAAGCCATGCCGCCACCAGAATGACCGCACGTTTGCTGGTCTGTGTAAGCTCCAGAAGCGTGTCGGCATCGCGAATTTGAATATCATCAGCGCGGAAGCCTTTATCGTTCAGCGCCTGTTCAGCCAGAGCAATAATCTCTTCGGCCGTTAACTCTTTCGCCAGCAGCTGTTCTGCCATGGTGTTCATGACCTTGCTTAAGCCCGGCGCGATTTTACGCTGGTCCGCGGTCAGGTAGCCATTTCGCGAGCTGAGCGCCAGACCGTCTTTCGCGCGTACAATCGGTACGCCGACAATCTCGATATCGTAACCCATGTCCGCAACCATCTTGCGGATCAGCGCCAGCTGCTGGAAATCTTTCTCACCGAAGCAGGCAACGTCCGGCTGCACCAGGTTGAACAGCTTGCTGACGATGGTCGATACGCCGCGGAAATGACCCGGGCGGCTTGCGCCTTCCAGCATGGTGGAAATGCCCGGTACGTCAACGTAAGTGGCCTCATCGGTACCCTGAGGATAGACATCCGCCGGTGCCGGAGAGAAGACAATATCCGCATGGCGTTTTTTGAGCTTCTCGCAATCTTCCTGCAGGGTGCGCGGATAGCGTACCAGGTCGTCGGCGCGGTCAAACTGCATTGGGTTAACGAAGATACTGACCACCACGATATCTGCACGGGCTCTTGCTTCGTCAACCAGCTTCATATGGCCGTCATGCAGGTTGCCCATAGTTGGGACCAGTGCGATACGTTTACCTTCCTGACGCGCGCGGCGGATATGCTGGCGAAGCAGCGGCAGGGTTTCAATGATTAGCACAACGAGACTCCTTAATGGAAACTGTGTTCTTCACCCGGGTAAACACCGGATTCAACGTCGGCAATATACTGCCTGACCGCAGCGCGCATGTCGCCCGCTTCGGCGAGGAAATTTTTGGCAAACTTGGGAATATGCCCGCCGGTGATGCCAAAGGCGTCATGCATCACCAGAATCTGACCGTCGGTCACGTTGCCCGCGCCAATACCAATCACCGGAATCGACAGGGCGTCGGTGATGCGTTTCGCCAGCTCAACCGGCACGCACTCCAGCACCAGCAGCTGTGCACCTGCGGCTTCCAGCGCCAGAGCATCATCCAGCAGCGTCTGGGCGGCGTCACCGCGGCCCTGCACTTTATATCCACCAAAGATGTTGACGGACTGCGGCGTCAAGCCCAAATGGCCGCACACCGGCACGGCGCGCTCGGTGAGCATCTTCACCGTATCCACCAGCCAGGCGCCGCCTTCAATTTTGACCATATTGGCACCGGCACGCATAACCGCTGCCGCGTTTTCGAATGCCTGCTCCGGCGTGGCATAGGCCATAAACGGCAGATCGGAAAGCAGCAGGCAGGCTGGAGCCCCACGGCGCACCGCACGTGTATGGTAAGCGATATCCTCAACCGTGACCGGCAGGGTGGAATCATGTCCTTGTACCGTCATCCCTAACGAATCTCCGACCAGCATGACGTTGATACCCTCTTCGGCAAAGAGTTTGGCGAAGCTGTAGTCATACGCGGTGATGGTGGCGAAGCGTTTTTTTTCCTGTTTGCATTTCTGCAGTAAGGAGATGGTGGTTGGTTTCATACTGTTTCCTGATAGCCCAAAAGCGAATCTTTGCGCATTCTAACAGTAACATTCGGGGGAACAATGATTTTAGGTAACCGGTTAGCCACAATTATTTTGAGGTTAATCGGCAGGGGAACCGGATCACCAGCGGGCGGGTCTTTCCGCGTTGAGGTTGTCCAGAATGGTCCGGAGTGGGATGCCATCCGGGAAGATGAGATCGGGGGCGACTTCAAACAGCGGCCAGAGCATAAACCCGCGATTTTTCATGTCGTAATGCGGAATGGTGAGACGTTCAGTGTTAATGGTCTCGCGACCAAACAGCATAATGTCGAGGTCCAGCGTGCGCGGTCCCCAGCGCTCGGCTTTGCGTACGCGGCCCTGCTGCAGTTCGATGCGCTGGGTGTTATTCAGCAGCGTTTCGGCATTCAGAGCGGTTTCCAGCACCACGGCGGCGTTCAGATAATCAGGCTGATCCTGCGGACCCAGCGGCGGGGTACGGTAGAAAGAGGAGACCGCCACGATCTTGCTTTGCGGGATCTCCCCCAGCGCCTGTACGGCAGCGTTCACCTGCTCCAGCGGAGAGGCTAAATTGCTGCCGATGGCGATATACGCGAGGGTCATGCTGTCCCTTCACGACGCGGCGCGCGTTTGCGCGGACGACGATGGCGGCGACGTGGTTCCGGCTCTTCATCCAGCCCGGTGAGCATGTCTTTTTGCTCCGGCGGTGCTGAGACCTGGAATTCGGCCCACCACTGCGCCAGGCGCTGCAGCTCCTGGTTGCGTTCAATTTCAGCACGCAGCGACAGCAGATCGAAGGCGGCGCGGAATTTTGGATGCTCCATCAGCTTCCAGGCGCGTTTGCCCTGACGACGGGACATGCGCAGCTGAAGCTGCCAGATATCGCGCACCAGCGTGGTAATGCGTTTTGGAATAGCGAGCGTACGGCACCCTTCGTCCAGCACGTCGTTTGCGGCCAGCGCGAAGGCATCATAGTATGCAAGCCCGCTCTCCTGGGTAATTCGCTGGGCCGTTTCGAGCAGCGGATACCAGAACATCGCCGCAAACAGGAACGCCGGATTGACGCGCATGTCGTTGCGAATACGGGTATCGGTATTTTTCAGCACCTGCGCAATCATCCGCTCCATTGGGCTGTCACCACTTTCGGTAAAGTAGCGGGTAATGGTCGGGAACAGGGGCTGGAACAGGTTGTATTCGCGCAGCAGATTGTAGGTTTCAAAGCCGTGTCCAGCCTGCAGCAGCTTCAGCGCCTCTTCAAACAGGCGTGCAGGCGGCACGTCGTTAATCAGCGTCGCCAGGCGCGGAATCGGCTCTGCCGTTTCCGGGCTGATGCGCATATTGAGCTTGGCGGCGAAACGCACGGCGCGCAGCATACGCACGGGATCTTCGCGATAGCGCGTTTCCGGCGTGCCGATCAGACGGATCAGACCTTCTTTCAGGTCCTGCATGCCGCCGACGTAATCGCGCACGGTAAAATCCGCCACGCTGTAATAAAGGCTGTTGATGGTGAAGTCGCGACGCTGGGCATCTTCTTCGATAGAGCCGAAGATATTGTCACGCAGCAGCATGCCGTTCTGGCCGCGCTGTGACGTGGTGCGATCGGATGCGCCGGCTTCGTGGTGGCCGCGGAAGGTCGCCACTTCGATAATTTCCGGGCCAAACATCACGTGAGCCAGACGGAAACGGCGGCCAACGAGACGGCAGTTGCGGAATAATTTGCGCACCTGCTCAGGCGTGGCGCTGGTCGTCACGTCGAAATCTTTTGGTTTTTTGCCCAGCAGTAAATCACGTACTCCACCGCCCACGAGATAGGCCTCGTAGCCCGCTTTATTCAGACGATAGAGCACCTTGAGGGCATTTTCACTGATATCTTTGCGGGAAATAGTGTGCTGCTCACGCGGAATAACCGACATGTGTGGCTGTGCAATAGCATCGTTCGCCATGCTCTCTTCGCGGCTTAGCACTTTACGGCAAAAATTAGCGACTCGGGTAAAAATGGTACACCTCGTAGTGTGTTTTGTTATGAAAAAAGCGGCTAATCATAGCTCAGCGCAACGCATTTGAGAATGCTGGATTTTTGGCACTGCCGCGAGCGTCCAGTTGGCAATGGCCATTTTCAGCAGTTCGTCAATACGCAGATCCTGCCATTCTTTGGATACATTCTGGTTGAGAAATCGCAGCGCGTCGATCAAAACAGGACGCGGATCGCCGTCTGGCAGGGCCGGGGCGTGGTTCTGCTTTGACAATTTAAAGCCCTGCGCATTGACCGCCAGCGGCAGATGAATGTAGTCCGGTGCCGTCCAGCCAAACTGGTGATACAGCGATATTTGTCGCACGGTCGGTTCGACCAGATCCGCCCCGCGCACAATTTCCGTCACGCCCTGAAAACGATCGTCGACGACCACCGCCAGGTTATAGGCAAACAGGCCGTCACGGCGGTGAATAATAAAATCCTCACGCGCCAGGCGTTCATCGGCATGAATCTCACCGGAGAGTAAATCGGTAAAGCGCGTCACCGGCGAGCGCTGTTTTATACGCACGGCGGCATTTTCCGGGGGAAGATTAAGCGTGCGGCAGTGGCCGTCATAGACGCCCCCCACGCTCTGGATACGCGCGCGGGTGCAGGTGCAGTTATAGGAAAGCCCCCGATCGCGAAGCCAGGCCAGACGTTCCCGATAGGCATCGTGACGTTTTGACTGCCAAAGCACCTCGTCATCCCAGTGAAGACCGTAATGTTCCAGCTGACGCAGAATCGTCTCTGCAGCACCGGGAACTTCACGCGGGGGGTCAATATCTTCAATGCGGACAAGCCATTTTCCCAGGCGGGCGCGAGCCTGCAGGTAGCTGCCGAGCGCGGCAATTAATGAGCCGAAGTGTAATTCACCGGAAGGAGATGGCGCGAAGCGCCCAATATAGTGTGATTCAGACATATCAACAGTAACAAGGCGGGAGAGACTCCCGCCTTTGGAGTGTGTAAACAGCGCTGGTATTAACCGGCCATCTGTTTTTCGCGGATTTCGGCCAGCGTTTTACAGTCGATGCACAGATCGGCGGTTGGACGCGCTTCCAGGCGACGAATGCCAATTTCAACACCGCAGGATTCGCAGTAGCCAAAATCTTCGTCTTCGACTTTTTTCAGCGTTTTCTCGATCTTTTTGATCAGTTTGCGTTCGCGGTCACGGTTACGCAGTTCGAGGCTGAACTCTTCTTCCTGAGCGGCACGGTCTACCGGATCCGGGAAGTTAGCAGCTTCATCCTGCATATGAGTAACGGTGCGATCGACTTCATCCCTGAGTTGATTACGCCATGCTTCAAGAATACGCTTGAAGTGCGACAGCTGGGCTTCGTTCATATACTCTTCGCCCGGCTTCTCTTGATACGGCTCCACCCCAGCGATGGCGAGAATACTCAGGGACGATGTTTTACGGTTTTGCCCTTCTTGCATGTTGCTTCTCCTTAACACGCACTATCGATCCCCGTGTTGGGGGAAAAATCAGGTCGCTATAAATAGCAGATGCTTTTCCGTATGGCAATTATCTAAACGTAACACTTGACAAGCCTGTGAGGAAAAGCGTATTTGCGCACGCGGCCAGAACACTTATTCGACAATCGTCTAATCCCTTATAAGACAATGGGAAGAGAGGATCTCAGAGTCATATTATCGGCAGAAAGTTCCGCTTTATAAGCGAAAACCTCTACCCCCTGCTTTTGTGCCTCATTCAACAATTGCGCGTATTTAGGATCAATATGGCGGGCAGGGGAGAAACGTTCAATGGCTGAATGCAACACCGCAAACAGCAATACGGCGCGTTTGCCCGCCGCCGCAACACTCATTAGCTCTCGCAGATGCTTCTGGCCACGTAGCGTTACCGCATCCGGGAAGTAGCCATTTTCCTGTTCCGCTAACGTCACTGATTTTACTTCAATATAGCACTCGGGCCTGTCTTCCGCCTGTAACATGAAGTCAATTCTGCTGCCTTCATCGCCATATTTCACTTCACTTTTATGGGTGCCATATCCCACCAGTTCGGGAATGGTGCCAAGGGTCAGCGCTTCCTTAACCAGCTGATTTGCGCTCTGGGTATTAACGCAAATAAATGCCCCGTTTTGTGTTTCGGTCACTTCCCAGGTATGGGCATATTTGCGTTTACTATTTTCTGATGTGGAATACCAGACCCTGTCACCCGGCGTCGCACACCCCGTCATGGCGCCGGTATTGGGGCAGTGCAGGGTGAGCTGAACCCCTTCGGGGGTGATCACGTCGGCGAGGAAGCGTTTGTAGCGTTGGATAAGCGTGGCGTGCTGCAGGGGAGGACTAAACTTCATCAGAATTCCTTTCGGTATTGCCCAGCGTCCAGCGCTGTAGCGGCGTATAGCGGGTGCGTCCCTGTGCAAAGACGGATTCGTAAAGCGCGAATGCGTTGACCGGAAAGGCCCAGTGAAAACCCGGCGGCGGGATGGCAACGGCCTGACCGGCATCGCGCAGCAGCGTGATATGTGGATGAAACGGCTGTGGGCTCTGATAACAGCCGCTGCGCGCCGCCTGGGCGCGCAGCATATTCGCCAGCTGCAATAATCCGCGCGGCGGCTGGCGCGTTCCCAGCCACACCACGCGCGAACGCAGCCACTGACCCGCGTTGTCGAGTTGCAGCGTAAATTCCGGCTGGGCAATACGCCCGGCCATTGCGGCTAACGCCCGCTGTTTTTCGGCACTGACGTCGCCCAAAAAGGCCAGCGTCAGGTGCAGGTTGGCCGCCGCGACTGGGCGGCCCGCTTCCGGCGGAAAGCAATCGGCGCGCCAGAGAACAATTTGACGCTGTATTGTGGTGGGCAATTCAATGGCAAAAAACAGCCGTTTCGACTCAGGCATACGGAGGACTCGGTAATGATATGCGCCGATGCTACAATGTACGCCGACTAATGTTAACCCTTGGAGCTGTTAGTGTCCTCATTGCCGGTCGCCGTCATTCTTCCTGAGCTTCTCGCTGCCTTACACCATGCCCCGCAGGTTTTGCTGAATGCCCCTACGGGCGCGGGCAAGTCCACCTGGCTGCCGCTGCAGATTCTGAAAGACGGAAACATCAGCGGGAAAATTATCCTGCTGGAGCCGCGCAGGCTGGCCGCGCGCAACGTGGCGCAGCGTCTGGCGGAACTGCTGAATGAAAAACCGGGCGAAACGGTAGGTTACAGGATGCGTGCCGAGACCTGCGTTGGCCAGACCACGCGTCTTGAAGTGGTCACCGAGGGTATTCTCACCCGCATGCTGCAAAACGATCCGGAGCTGACCGGCGTCGGGCTGGTGATCCTCGATGAATTCCACGAGCGCAGCCTGCAGGCGGATCTGGCCCTCGCGCTATTGCTGGACGTGCAGCAGGGGCTACGCGACGATCTCCGGCTGCTTATTATGTCGGCCACGCTGGATAACGAGCGGCTACGACAGGCATTACCCAATGCACCGGTCATCAGCTCGGAAGGGCGGGCGTTTCCGGTTGAACGCCGCTATCAGCCGCTTCCCTCCCATCAGCGTTTTGACGAGGCCATCGCCATTGCCACGGCTGAGCTGCTGCGCCAGGAAGCGGGTTCCCTGCTGCTATTTTTGCCGGGCGTCGGTGAAATTCAGCGCGTGCAGGAGCAGCTTTCTACCCGCGTAGGCGGCGACGTGCTGCTTTGCCCGCTCTACGGCGCGTTGTCGCTACAGGATCAGCGTAAAGCCATCCTTCCGGCCCCGGCGGGGCAGCGCAAGGTGGTGCTGGCAACCAACATTGCTGAGACCAGTTTGACCATTGAAGGGATTCGCCTGGTGGTGGATAGCGCGCAGGAGAGGGTGGCAAGCTTTGATCCGCGTACCGGGCTGACTAAACTCCTGACGCAGCGCATCAGCCAGGCGTCGATGGTGCAGCGCGCGGGCCGCGCGGGGCGTCTTGAGCCGGGCATATGCCTGCATTTGACCAGCGCGGAGCAGGCTGAACGCGCTGCACAGCAAAGCACGCCGGAAATTTTACAAAGCGATTTGTCTGGTCTGGTGATGGATCTGCTCCAGTGGGGCTGCCCGAACCCTGAGCAGCTCACCTGGCTTAATCCTCCCCCTGTAGTAAACCTCACCGCTGCGCGCACCCTGCTGACCCAGCTCGGCGCGCTGGAAGGCGAGCGTCTGACGGCGCGCGGCCAGAAAATGGCGGCGCTGGGCAACGATCCGCGTCTGGCCGCGATGCTGGTGGCCGCGCAAGGGGATGATGAAATTGCCACGGCGGCAAAACTGGCGGCTATTCTTGAGGAGCCGCCTCGCGGTGGCAGCAGCGATCTGGGGCAGGCGTTTTCGCGCAGCCAGGGGAACTGGCAGCAGCGGGCGCAGCAGCTGTGCAAACGCCTGAATAGCAGGGGAGGTGCGCCTGACAGCGATAAGATTGCCTTCCTGCTGGCACAGGCCTTCCCGGACAGGATTGCGCGTCGGCGCGGGCTGGACGGTCGCTACCAGCTGGCAAACGGCATGGGGGCGATGCTGGACAGCGATGATGCGCTGACGCGTCACGAATGGCTGATCGCCCCGCTGTTGCTGCAGGGCAGCCATTCTCCGGATGCGCGTATCCTGCAGGCGATTGCCGTAGAGATTGACGCCCTGACGCGTGCCTGTCCGCAGCTGCTTCAGCAATCTGATACCGTGGAATGGGATGACGCCCAGGGCACGCTGAAGGCCTTTCGTCGCAGCCAGATTGGCAAGTTGACGCTTGGGACGAAGCCGCTGGCGAAGCCGTCGGAAGACGAGCTTCACCAGGCGATGCTGAACGGAATTCGCGAAAAAGGGCTGAGCGCCCTGAACTGGACGCCGGAAGCGGAGCAGTACCGCATTCGTCTGCACTGCGCCGCGAAATGGCTACCGGAATATAGTTGGCCTGCGGTGGATGACGAGACGCTGCTCGCTACGCTTGAGCGCTGGCTACTGCCGCAAATGAGCGGCGTACACTCTCTGCGAGCCCTTAAGGCGCTTGATGTTAAGACCGCGTTACAGAATTTACTGGACTGGTCATTACGTCAACGTCTGGATAGTGAACTGCCAGGGCATTACACTGTGCCGACCGGAAGCCGGATTGTCATCCGTTATCATGAGGATAATCCGCCGGCGCTGGCGGTTCGGATGCAGGAGATGTTTGGTGAAGCCACCACTCCGTCCATTGCGGAAGGGCGTGTGCCGTTAGTGCTTGAGCTGCTGTCGCCTGCGCATCGTCCATTACAAATCACCCGAGATCTGGGGGCGTTCTGGGCGGGAAGCTACCGTGAAGTGCAGAAAGAGATGAAGGGGCGATATCCCAAACATGTCTGGCCGGACGATCCGGCGAATACGGCGCCGACGCGGCGAACGAAGAAATATTCGTAAAAGGGGAGTGCGGCCTGATGCCCTCACCCCGCCCCTCTCCCACGGGGAGAGGGAGAAAACAAATTTTGAGAGATTTCTTCTTTCACAGGCCTGTGAAAGAAAAGAAAATCTGGCCTTTGCGCCTGAAAGTTGCGGAGAAAAAGCATGGCGGGGAATGACCGCGAGCCAATAGGACGTAAGGGAAAACCAACGCGTCCGGCGAAAGAAAAGGTAAGCCGTCGTCGCCTCAGAGATGAGGACTATGACGATGACTATGAAGACGATTATGAGGATGAAGAACCGATGCCGCGTAATGGAAAAGGCAAAGGGCGTAAGCCTCGGGGCAAACGCGGCTGGTTCTGGCTGCTGCTGAAGCTGTTTATTGTTTTTGTCGTGCTGATGGCGATTTACGGCGTGTATCTGGATCAGAAGATCCGCAGCCGTATCGACGGTAAAGTGTGGCAGCTACCTGCGGCAGTGTATGGCCGTATGGTGAACCTTGAGCCAGATATGTCCATCACCAGGAACGAGATGGTCAAACTGCTGGAAGCCACCCAGTATCGTCAGGTGTCTAAAATGACCCGTCCTGGCGAATTTACCGTGCAGTCCAACAGCATTGAGATGATCCGTCGCCCGTTTGATTTCCCGGACAGCAAAGAAGGACAGGTGCGCGCGCGTCTGACCTTTGACGGCGATCGTCTGGACACCATCGAGAACATGGATAACAACCGTCAGTTCGGTTTCTTCCGCCTCGATCCGCGTCTGATCACCATGCTTTCGTCAGCAAACGGCGAGCAGCGCCTGTTCGTGGCGCGTAACGGCTTCCCGGATCTGCTGGTTGATACCCTGCTGGCAACCGAAGACCGTCACTTCTACGAGCACGATGGCATCAGCCTCTACTCGATTGGTCGTGCGGTACTGGCTAACCTGACTGCCGGTCGCACCGTGCAGGGGGCGAGTACGCTGACCCAGCAGCTGGTGAAGAACCTGTTCCTCTCCAGCGAACGCTCTTACTGGCGTAAAGCGAACGAAGCCTACATGGCCGTGCTGATGGATGCGCGCTACAGCAAGGATCGTATCCTTGAGCTGTACATGAACGAGGTGTACCTCGGTCAGAGCGGCGATAACGAAATCCGCGGCTTCCCTCTGGCGAGCCTGTACTACTTTGGCCGTCCGGTGGAAGAGCTGAGCCTGGACCAGCAGGCGCTGCTGGTGGGCATGGTGAAAGGGGCGTCCATCTATAACCCGTGGCGTAACCCGAAACTGGCGCTGGAGCGTCGTAACCTCGTTCTGCGTCTGCTGCAACAGCAGCAGGTGATTGACCAGGAGCTGTACGACATGCTGAGCGCGCGTCCCCTCGGCGTTCAGCCGCGCGGTGGCGTGATTTCGCCTCAGCCTGCATTTATGCAGCTGGTGCGTCAGGAGCTGCAAAGCAAGCTCGGTGATAAGGTCAAAGATCTCTCCGGCGTGAAGATCTTCACCACCTTTGACTCCGTGGCGCAGGATGCGGCCGAAAAAGCGGCCGTTGAGGGCATTCCGGCGCTGAAGAAACAGCGTAAGCTGAGCGATCTGGAAACCGCGATGGTGGTGGTTGACCGTAACTCCGGTGAAGTTCGCGCCATGGTGGGCGGTGCCGAGCCGCAGTTTGCAGGCTACAACCGCGCCATGCAGGCGCGTCGCTCAATCGGCTCTCTGGCAAAACCGGCAACCTACCTCACAGCCCTGAGCCAGCCAAATCAGTATCGCCTGAACACCTGGATTGCGGATGCGCCTATCTCCCTGCGCCAGCCTAACGGCCAGGTCTGGTCACCGCAGAACGATGATAAACAGTTCAGCGGCCAGGTCATGCTGGTGGATGCGTTGACCCGTTCCATGAACGTGCCGACGGTGAACCTGGGTATGTCGCTGGGCCTGCCAGCGATTGTCGATACCTGGCAAAAACTGGGCGTGGCGAAAGATCAGCTGCACCCGGTGCCGGCGATGATCCTCGGTGCGCTTAACCTGACGCCGATCGAAGTCGCCCAGGCGTTCCAGACCATTGCCAGCGGCGGTAACCGTGCGCCGCTTTCAGCCCTGCGTTCGGTGATTGCCGAAGATGGCTCCGTGCTGTATCAGAGCTTCCCGCAGGCGGAGCGTGCCGTTCCTGCTCAGGCCGCCTATATGACGCTGTGGACGATGCAGCAGGTCGTGCAGCGCGGCACCGGGCGCCAGCTGGGAGCGAAGTATCCGGGTCTCCATCTGGCGGGTAAAACCGGGACCACCAACAACAACGTTGATACCTGGTTTGCCGGTATTGATGGCCGTGAAGTGGTGATCACCTGGGTAGGCCGCGACAACAACCAGCCGACCAAGCTGTACGGCGCGAGCGGGGCGATGTCGATTTACCAGCGCTATCTGGCGAATCAGTCTCCTGTGCCGCTGAATCTGGTCGCGCCGGAAGATATCGTCGATATGGGCGTGGACAGCTCCGGTAACTTCGTCTGCGGCGGCGGGATGCGAACGCTGCCTGTCTGGACCGCTAACCCGGACTCGCTGTGCCAGCAAAGCCAGCCGGAACAGCCAACGGGTAACCCGTTCGACCAGTCTTCTCAGCCACAGCAGCCGCAGCAGCAACAGCCGCAGCAGCAGAATGAGAAGAAAGACAGCGACGGTGTCGCGGGCTGGATTAAAGACATGTTCGGCGGTAACTAACCTTTTAAAGCCCTCTTCCCGGGAAGGGGGCTTTTTTTTACCCGTAGACCTCATTTCGTTAACCCTCGCTTTAACTCTGATTAACCCTTCGTTTTCTCTTGATGATTTCTTAAACCCTTAATTCTCATAGGGCCGCTTACTGCTTGCTATGCAACCAGCGTTTCGCATATTATTCTGGCGCTCATAATAATAATTCTCGTTTACGTTATCATTCACTTTCACATCAGAGATTCAACATGGCGCTTTCCAATACTGCTCAGCCAATGAACACGTCGCTGCGTAAGCTCGCGGTCGTCGTCGCCACAGCGGTTGCCGGCATGTCTGCTTATGCTCACGCGGCCGAAACCCCGAAAAAAGAAGAAACCATTACGGTAACCGCAGCACCTGCGGCACAGGAAAGTGCCTGGGGGCCTGCTGCGACCATCGCCGCACGGCAATCCGCGACCGGAACCAAAACGGATACCCCTATTCAAAAGGTTCCGCAGTCTATTTCTGTGGTCACGGCCGAAGAGATGGCGCTGCATCAGCCGCGCTCGGTGAAAGAAGCCCTGAGCTATACGCCGGGCGTTGCGGTAGGCACGCGCGGCGCGTCTAACACCTATGACTATTTGATCATCCGCGGCTTCGCGGCCGATGGTCAGACGCAGAATAACTACCTCGACGGCATGAAAATGCAGGGGAACTTCTATAACGACGCGGTGATTGATCCTTATATGCTGGAGCGCGCCGAAATCATGCGCGGTCCGGTTTCCGTTCTGTACGGCAAAAGCAGCCCGGGCGGTTTGCTGAACATGGTCAGTAAGCGCCCAACAACCGAGCCGCTGAAAGAGATCCAGTTCAAAGTCGGCACGGATAGCCTGTTCCAGACCGGGTTTGACTTTAGCGATGCGATCGACGACGACGGCGTTTACTCTTATCGCTTAACGGGCGTTGCGCGTTCTAATAACGCTCAGCAGGAGCGGGCGGAAGAGCAGCGTTACGCGATCGCGCCATCGTTCTCCTGGCGTCCGGATGATAAAACCACCTTCACGTTCCTCTCCTACTTCCAGAACGAGCCTGAAACGGGTTACTACGGCTGGTTGCCAAAAGAGGGAACGGTTGAGCCGCTGCCGAACGGCGATCGTCTGCCGACGAACTTCAACGAAGGCGCGAAGAACAATACCTATTCCCGTAACCAGAAAATGGTGGGATACAGCTTCGACCACGAGTTCAACGATACCTTTACCGTGCGTCAGAACCTGCGGTTTGCCGAGAACAAAACCTCGCAAAACAGCGTATACGGTTATGGCGTCTGTACCGACCCGGCAAACAGCGGCAACAAACAGTGTGCCGCGCTAGCGCCATCGGACAAAGGCCATTATCTGGCGCGTAAATACGTTGTCGATAACGAAAAGCTGCAGAACTTTACCGTTGATACCCAGCTGCAGAGCAAATTCTCAACCGGCGAGGTGGACCACGTCCTGCTGACCGGCGTTGACTTTATGCGCATGCGAAATGACATCAACTCCTGGTTCGGTTACGACGACTCTGTTCCGCTGCTGGATCTCTACAATCCGGTAAACAGCGATTTTGATTTCGGTTCAAAAGATCCCGCGACCTCCGGTCCATATCAGATCCTCAACCGTCAGAAACAGACGGGGCTGTACGTTCAGGATCAGGCTCAGTGGGATAAAGTGCTGGTAACCCTGGGCGGCCGTTATGACTGGGCCGATCAGGAATCCTATAACCGCGTGACGAACACCACCTCCAAACGTGATGATACCCAGTTCACCTGGCGCGGTGGCGTTAACTATCTGTTTGATAACGGCGTAACTCCGTACTTTAGCTACAGCGAATCGTTTGAACCGGCTTCGCAGACCGATGCCCAGGGCAAACTGTTCTCGCCGTCTAAAGGCAAACAGTACGAAGCGGGCGTGAAATACGTGCCGAACGATCGTCCGATCGTCATCACCGGTGCGTTGTACCAGCTGACCAAAACCAACAACCTGATGGCGGACCCGGCGGGCTCCTTCTTCTCGGTTCAGGGCGGTGAAATCCGCGCGCGTGGCGTAGAACTGGAAGCGAAAGCGGCCCTCTCTGCGAGCGTCAACCTGGTGGGGTCTTATACCTACACCGATGCGGAATACACCACGGACACCACCTACAAAGGCAACACGCCTGCTCAGGTGCCAAAACACATGGCATCGTTGTGGGGCGATTACACCCTGTTTGACGGTGCGCTGTCTGGTCTGACGCTGGGTACCGGCGTGCGTTACACGGGCTCAAGCTATGGCGATCCGGCGAACTCCTTCAAGGTGGGCAGCTATACCGTTGTCGATGCGCTGGTCAGATACGATCTGGCACGCGTTGGCATGGCTGGCTCAAACGTGGCGCTGCACGTGAACAACCTGTTCGATCGTGAGTACGTTGCTAGCTGCTTCAATACCTACGGCTGCTTCTGGGGTGCTGAACGTCAGGTTGTTGCTACCGCGACCTTCCGCTTCTAATCTCTCTTCGGGCACGGTTCGCCGTGCCCTTTTTATTTAAGTTGGCTGATATGCAGGATATTCAAACGCAACCCGACACCACCTTTACGCTCAACCATCTCTCCTTCCGCGTACCCGGGCGCACGCTGCTGCATCCGCTCTCTCTGACGTTCCCTGCCGGTAAAGTGACGGGACTGATTGGTCACAACGGTTCCGGTAAATCCACGCTGCTCAAGATGCTGGGGCGCCATCAGCCGCCTTCAGAAGGCGATATTCTGCTGGATGACCAACCGCTGGAGAGCTGGAGCAGTAAAGCCTTTGCCCGTAAAGTGGCCTATCTGCCGCAGCAGCTGCCGCAGGCGGAAGGGATGACGGTGCGTGAGCTGGTGGCGATTGGGCGTTATCCGTGGCACGGTGCGCTTGGGCGCTTCGGCGTTGCCGACAGAGAGAAGGTGGAAGAGGCGATTGCGCTGGTCGGGCTAAAACCGCTGGCGCACCGTCTGGTGGATAGCCTGTCCGGCGGCGAACGTCAGCGCGCGTGGATTGCGATGCTGGTGGCGCAGGACAGCCGCTGTCTGCTGCTGGATGAACCGACCTCTGCGCTGGATATTGCACATCAGGTCGACGTCCTGGCGCTGGTGCATCGCCTGAGCCAGCAGCGTGACCTGACGGTCATTGCGGTCCTGCACGATATCAACATGGCCGCGCGCTATTGTGACTACCTCGTCGCGCTGCGCGGGGGCGAGATGATTGCCCAGGGGACACCGGCAGAGCTGATGCGCAGCGAAACGCTGGAACATATTTACGGTATTCCGATGGGTATTCTGCCTCACCCGGCCGGGGCTGCACCGGTGAGCTTTGTATACTGATGCTGAATAACACACGCATTAGCCGCCGTCGCCTGCTGACGGCGATGGCGCTCTCGCCGCTGCTGTTAAAAATGAATACGGCGCGTGCCGCCGCCGTCGATCCGCACCGTATTGTGGCCCTGGAGTGGCTGCCGGTCGAACTGATGATGGCACTCGGCGTCACGCCCTATGGCGTAGCGGACATTCCTAACTATAACCTCTGGGTGAACGAGCCGAAGCTGCCGGACTCGGTAATCGACGTCGGCCTGCGAACGGAGCCAAACCTTGAGCTGCTCACCCAGATGAAACCCTCGTTCCTGTTCTGGTCCGCGGGCTACGGCCCGTCAGAGGAGACCATGGCGCGCATTGCGCCAGGACGTGGATTTGCTTTCAGCGACGGTAAAAAACCGCTGGCCGTGGCGAAAAACTCGATTAACGAGATGGCGCATTTCCTCAACCGCGAAGCGGAGGCCAAAAAACATCTCGACGAATTTGATGCCCTGATAGACTCCCTGAAGCCGCGCTTTGCTCACCGGGGCGATCGTCCGCTGCTGATGGTGACGCTGCTGGATGCCCGCCATATGCTGGTCTTCGGTAAAAACTGTCTGTTCCAGGAGGTGCTGGACAGCTTCGGCATTCGCAATGCCTGGGAAGGGGAGATGACCTTCTGGGGCAGTACCGCCGTGGGTATCGATCGTCTGGCTGCGTTTCGCGATGTGGACGTGCTCTGTTTCGACCACGGCAACGAACGCGACATGCAAACCCTGATGGCGACCCCGCTCTGGCAGGCGATGCCGTTTGTACGCGAGAAACGCTTCCAGCGCGCCCCAGCGGTCTGGTTCTACGGTGCGACGCTGTCGGCCATGCATTTTGCCCGCGTGCTGGATAACGCCCTGGGAGGTAAAGCATGAGTACGCGTATCGCCCGCTTCCCGGCGCTGCTGTTATCCCTGCTTTTTCTGGTTGCGCTGGTATTAACCGGATTCAACCTCTCCGCGGCCTTACCACGCGCGCAGTGGGGGGCCGCTCTGGCCTCGCCGGATATCGACAATATTCAGCAGATGCTGTTCCACTACAGCCTGCTGCCGCGTCTGGCGATCTCCCTTTTGGTCGGGGCTGGCTTAGGGCTGGTGGGCGTGCTGTTCCAGCAGGTTTTACGTAACCCGCTGGCAGAGCCAACCACGCTCGGCGTCGCGACCGGCGCGCAGCTTGGGATCACCATCACTACGCTGTGGGCGCTGCCGGGAGCGTTAACCTCGCAGTTTGCGGCACTCGCGGGAGCGTGCGTGGTGGGCGCGCTGGTCTTTGGCGTGGCCTGGGGCAAGCGCCTTTCCCCGGTAACGCTTATTCTGGCCGGGCTGGTGGTGAGCCTGTACTGCGGGGCGATTAACCAGCTGCTGGTGCTGTTCCATCACGATCGGCTGCAAAGCATGTTCCTGTGGAGTACCGGCACGCTCACCCAGACCGACTGGAGCGTTGTAGAGCACCTGTGGCCGCAGCTGGCTGGCGGCGTCTTGCTGACGCTGCTGCTCCTGCGCCCCCTGACGCTCATGGGGCTGGATGATGGCGTGGCGCGTAACCTGGGGCTGGCGCTGTCGCTGGCTCGTCTGGCGGCGCTGACGCTGGCGATTGTATTGAGTGCCCTGCTGGTAAACGCGGTAGGCATCATCGGGTTTATCGGCCTGTTTGCGCCGCTGCTGGC
Organism: Enterobacter sp. 61D5; assembly: GCF_034107965.1. Taxonomy (NCBI): domain Bacteria; kingdom Pseudomonadati; phylum Pseudomonadota; class Gammaproteobacteria; order Enterobacterales; family Enterobacteriaceae; genus Enterobacter; species Enterobacter sp. 61D5. Next base: position 48,899 of record NZ_JAWNFK010000024.1, on the reverse strand, counting down.
GAAAATGCTCGGGGCGCGTCGCCTGCTGGCGCGTCTGATGCTGGCGCCGCTGATTGGGGCCCTGATCCTCTGGCTTTCCGATCAGCTTATTCTCTGGCTGGCGCAGGTCTGGAGGGAAGTGTCCACCGGCTCGGTGACCGCGCTTATCGGGGCGCCGCTGCTGCTGTGGCTGCTCCCGCGCCTGCGCAGCATGAGCGCACCGGCGATGGACGCCGGCGATAAAGTTTACGCTGAACGTCGGTCGGTGCTGTGGTTTAGCCTTGCCGGTCTGGCGGTGCTGATTATCGCTTCGTTTGCGGCGCTCTCATTCGGACGCGATGCGTCGGGCTGGCTCTGGGCGACGGGTGATTTACTCAATGAACTGGTGCAGTGGCGCTGGCCGCGTATTTTCGCTGCGCTGATCGCAGGGGTAATGCTGGCGGTGGCGGGGTGCATTATTCAGCGTCTGACCGGCAACCCGATGGCAAGCCCGGAAGTGCTCGGGATCAGCTCTGGCGCCACCTTTGGCGTGGTGCTGATGCTGTTCTTTGTGCCGGGGAATGCGTTTGGCTGGCTGATGCCTGCCGGCAGTATCGGCGCCGCAGTCACGCTGATGATTATCCTTATTGCCGCCGGTCGCGGCGGATTTTCGCCGCACCGCATGCTGCTGGCCGGGATGGCGCTCAGCACCGCATTTACCATGCTGCTGATGATGCTGCAGGCCAGCGGCGATCCGCGTATGGCGAAGATCCTGACCTGGATTTCCGGCTCAACCTACAACGCCACCGGCAGCCAGGTGGTCTGGTCCGGGATCGCGATGCTCGTGCTGCTGGCGATGGTGCCGCTGTGCCGCCGCTGGATGACCATTCTGCCGCTCGGCGGCGAAACCGCGCGCGCGGTGGGAATGGCGCTGACGCCAGCGCGCGTGGCCCTGCTGCTGCTGGCGGCGTGCCTGACGGCTGTGGCAACCCTGACGATTGGACCGCTGAGTTTTGTCGGATTAATGGCGCCGCACATTGCCAGAATGATGGGGTTCCGCCGGACGATGCCGCATATTGTGATGTCGGCACTGACGGGCGGGATGATGCTGGTGTTTGCGGACTGGTGCGGAAGAATGGTGCTGTTCCCGTATCAGATCCCGGCGGGTCTGCTGTCGACCTTTATCGGTGCGCCGTACTTTATTTATCTGTTGAGAAAGCAGAGCCGGTAATAAAAGTAAACGGCAATCCTTAGATTGCCGTTTTAGTGTTTGCGCCCTCTCCCCGTGGGAGAGGATTGGGGTGAGGGCATCAAGCCGTACATCTTACAGCTTCGCAAACACCTTGCGCGCCGCGTCGATGGTGTTGTTGATATCTTCTTCGCTGTGCGCCACGGACATAAAGCCCGCTTCGAACGCGGACGGCGCCAGGTACACGCCTTCTTCCAGCATCAGGTGGAAGAAGCGCTTGAAGCGTTCAACGTCGCACTTCACCACGTCCTGATAGCAGGTCACGGTTTTCGCATCGGTGAAGAAAATCCCGAACATGCCGCCCACGTGGTTGACCACCAGAGGGATACCGGCCTCTTCTGCGGCTTCCAGCAGACCGTTTGCCAGCTGCGTGGTACGGTCGGTCAGGGTTTCATGAATGCCCGGCTGAGCCACTTCGGTCAGGCACGCAAAGCCCGCCGCCATGGCGATGGGGTTACCGGAGAGCGTGCCCGCCTGGTAAACCGGACCGGTTGGCGCCAGGGCTTCCATCACGTCCTTACGACCACCGAATGCGCCGACCGGCATGCCGCCGCCGATGATTTTGCCGAGGCAGGTCAGGTCCGGCACGACGTCGTAGTAAGACTGGGCACCCGCCAGCGCCACGCGGAAGCCGGTCATGACTTCATCGATGATCAGCAGCGCGCCGAACTCGTCGCACAGGGTGCGCAGGCCCGGCAGGAACTCAGCCTGCGGTGGGATACAGTTCATGTTGCCGGCAACCGGCTCAACGATGATGCAGGCGATCTCCTGCGGATACTGCTCGAACGCCGCGCGAACGGTAGCAAGATCGTTGTAGGTGCAGGTCAGGGTGTGCTTCGCGAAATCTGCCGGTACGCCCGGGGAGTTCGGCTGGCCGAGCGTCAGCGCGCCGGAACCGGCTTTCACCAGCAGGCAGTCCGCATGACCGTGGTAACAGCCTTCAAACTTGATGATTTTATCGCGGCCGGTAAAACCGCGCGCCAGGCGGATGGCGCTCATGGTGGCTTCGGTACCGGAGTTCACCATACGCACCATGTCCATGGTCGGCACCAGCTCGGTCACCAGCTCCGCCATTTTCACTTCCATTTCGGTCGGCGCACCGAAGCTCAGGCCGCGCTGGGCGGCTTCAATTACCGCGTTACGAATGGCCGGGTGGTTGTGCCCCAGCACCATCGGCCCCCAGGAACCTACATAATCGATATAGGCTTTGCCATCGACATCATACAGATACGCGCCGTCAGCACGTTCGATAAACAGCGGCGTACCGCCCACGCCGGTGAAGGCGCGCACAGGTGAGTTCACGCCACCCGGAATAAGCTCGCGGGCTGCACTGTAGAGGTTTTCAGACTTGCTCATGGCGTCGTTCCTGGTTCGAATAAAATGGTTAAGCCCACTATTCTATGTGATTCGGGGAAGGTTATGAAATTTTTAGCCGGGCAATGCTTTAAGATTTGTTAAGTAATTTTCAGGAGACGGTGGGGCCGTCTCTGGTAAAATCCTCGCGGCTTTTTGTGTGACAAATAAGAACAGGACATGAAATCAGATTCTCCGTCTTTTGAAGAACAACAGTTTGCGCGCGCCCAGCACCGAATCAGCATTCGGCGGCTGCTCAATCGCGATAAAACGCCGCTGGCGATCCTGCTGGCCGCTGCCGTGGTGGGCACTCTCGCGGGCCTGGTTGGCGTAGCGTTTGAAAAAGCGGTTAATGCCGTACTCAACTGGCGAGTGGGCACCGTGGCCGGTTTCGCCGACAGCGAATGGCTGGTCTGGGTGTGGGCATTCGGGCTGTCCGCGCTGTTTGCCATGGTGGGGTATTTTCTGGTGCGTAAATTCGCGCCGGAAGCGGGGGGATCGGGCATCCCGGAAATTGAGGGCGCGCTCGAGGAGCTGCGTCAGGTGCGCTGGTGGCGGGTGATTCCGGTTAAGTTCATCGGCGGCATGGGGACTCTGGGCGCGGGAATGGTGCTTGGACGGGAAGGACCCACGGTACAGCTGGGGGGGAACGTCGGCCGCATGGTGGGCGATCTGTTTCGGATGCGAAGCGCCGAAGCGCGGCATACGCTGCTGGCAACCGGCGCCGCGGCGGGGCTTTCCGCCGCGTTTAACGCGCCGCTGGCGGGCATTTTGTTCATTATTGAAGAGATGCGCGCGCAGTTCCGCTACAACCTGATCTCGATTAAAGCGGTGTTTACCGGCGTCATTATGTCAAGCATCGTGTTTCGCATCTTTAATGGCGAGGGCGCGGTCATTGAGGTGGGTAAACTGACCAACGCGCCGGTCAACACCCTGTGGCTTTACCTGATCCTCGGCATGATTTTTGGCGTGGTGGGGCCGCTGTTTAACACCTTTATCCTGCGCGCTCAGGATATGTTCCAGCGCATTCACGGCGGGAATACCACGAAATGGGTGCTGATGGGCGGTCTGCTGGGCGGAATGTGCGGCGTGCTCGGGTTTATCGAGCCGAATGCCGCAGGCGGCGGGTTCGGACTTATTCCCATTGCGGCGGCGGGGAATTTCAGCGTGGGTCTGCTGCTGTTTATGTTTATTTCCCGGGTTATCACGACGGTACTGTGCTTCTCTTCCGGCGCGCCCGGGGGGATTTTTGCCCCGATGCTGGCGCTGGGTACGCTGCTCGGGACCGCATTTGGTATGGCGGCTGAAGTGGGCTTTCCCGCCTATCACCTTGAAGCCGGGACCTTTGCGGTGGCCGGAATGGGGGCGCTGCTGGCCGCGTCCCTGCGTGCACCCTTGACCGGGATCGTGCTGGTGCTGGAGATGACGGACAATTACCAGCTCATTTTGCCAATGATCATTACCTGCCTCGGCGCGACACTATTAGCCCAGTTCCTGGGTGGAAAACCGTTATACTCCACCATCCTCGCGCGTACCCTGGCGAAACAAGAGGCTGAACGGGCCGCCACGCAGAATACTTGAATGAATTACCAGGGTATTAGATAATGACACAAAGAATTGGGTGAATTTTACCCAATAGCAGTATTCATGGGAGCATAAGATGAGTGATGACGTAGTAGCTGTACCGCTCGAATTTACCGAAGCAGCAGCCAACAAAGTGAAAGTCCTGATTGCCGACGAAGACAATCCGGATCTGAAACTGCGTGTCTATATTACCGGTGGCGGCTGCAGCGGCTTCCAGTATGGTTTTACCTTTGACGATCAGGTTAACGATGGCGATATGACTATCGAGAAACAGGGCGTCGCGCTGGTGGTTGACCCGATGAGCCTGCAATATCTGGTGGGTGGTTCGGTGGATTACACCGAGGGTCTGGAAGGTTCGCGCTTTGTGGTCACTAACCCGAATGCGACAAGCACCTGCGGGTGTGGATCTTCGTTCAGCATTTAAGAGAGTGCGGGCTGATGCCGTTACTCCGTCCCTTTCTCACAGGGATAGGGCGTAAATACTCAAAACGGTAACCTTGCGGTTACCGTTTTGCTTTTACCTGCCATTATCATCCAGCGCAAACGTCGGCAGCTTCAGGTGCCAGCGTATCGCCGCTAAGCGTATCACCAGCGTCACGACCATCCCCAGCATCGCGGCATTTTCCAGCGGGAGGGCAAAGGTGTAGTACGCGGTAGCGTGAACAATCCCGCCCACAATGCAGGCCGTCGCGTAAATTTCAGTACGCAGGATCATCGGCACTTCACGCGCCAGAATGTCGCGAATGATCCCTCCGCCCACGCCGGTTAATACGCCCATGCAGATTGCCACCATCGGACCGGTACCCGCATTAAACGCCTTGTTGACGCCAATACCCACAAACACGGCCAGACCGACGGCATCCAGTACCGGCAATATCCACTTGGGTAAGCGGCGGGGCTGGCGAACCAGCACAATGGTTAACAGACAGGTGACCATCGCGACCACCAGATCGGTAGGATCTTTCACCCAAAACACCGGCCCATTCGCCAGCGCCATATCGCGGATAGTCCCGCCGCCGACGGCGGTCACGACGCCCAGCACCAGCACGCCAAACGGATCCATGCGTAGTTTTCCAGCGAGCAGAACGCCGGAGATAGCAAAAACGGCTGTGCCAAGAATATCCAGCCAATAAACGAGCATCGTTAAATCCTCGAAAAGGGTCTTATGTTAGTGACTCTCTGCCAGCGCGGCACAGAGCTGTTTTGCGGCGAGGATAATACGCGGGCTGGCGCGTTCAAACCAGTCGCTGTTGAGCGGGATCACCGGAATTTTTAGCTGCCTTTGCCAGAATTGTTCAATTTTAGGAATCTCGCTCGCATTTCCGACCACGACGATGGCCTGCGGCTGGCGCGCCAGGACCTGCTCGCGGCTCACCTGCGGCCACGGTACCCGGCTGGCAGCAAAGATGTTTTCACCGCCGCAGACTTCCAGTACCTGGTTCTGAATCGACCCTTTTCCAGTGGTGAACAGCGGCTGGCTGCCAAACTGCAGGAAGATGCGCTTTTTAACAGGGGTATCGTATCGGGATTTCAGCGCGGCATAGTCACTCAGCATCTGTTTCGCCGCAGCCTCGGCTTTTTTGGGCGTAGGGCTGTAGGGTGCCAGGGCGCGAAGCGCCTGAGCGACCTGCTCAATGCTGACGGCATCAATCCACATGACCTTTATGCCAAGCGAGGTGAGCTGGTTGACCTGCCGCTCGGCGTTGCCGCCGCGCCAGGCCAGCACGAGATCCGGTTTAAGCGCCACGATGCGCTCAAGGTTCATCCCCTGCCAGGTTGCCACCTGTTCAATACCCGCGGCTTGCGGTGGGTAATCCGAAAAGCTACTCACGCCAACGGGCGTGATCCCGGCGGCAAACGCCAGTTCAGTATTTGCGGGAGAGAGAGTAATCACGCGCGGTAACGCATAGAGCCACAGCGGTGCGAGAAGAAGCAGGGCGGCCAGCGCCCTGACGGTATGTTTAGCCACGTGCCAGATTCTGCACCAGGCGCTCCACCATCACGGTGGACTGTTTTGCCGCAACGGTCAGGAACTCGTCGAAGCTGATGTGGGACTGCTGGTCTGCCACGTCAGAGATGGCGCGAACCACCACGAACGGTACGCTGAAGTTATGGCAGACATGAGCGATCGCGGTCGCTTCCATCTCAACGGCAACCGCCTGAGGGAAGTTATGACGAATTTTCGCCAGCCCAACGGAGCCGTTGATAAAGGCATCACCGCTGACAATCAGACCGCGTACCGCGTTGAGGTTGAGTTCTGCGATGCAGGTCTCTGCCGCCGCAATCAGTTTGTCGTCAGCTTTAAAACCAGCAGGGCAGCCCGGGAGCTGGCCGTACTCGTAACCGAACGCGGTGACGTCGGCATCGTGGTAACGCGCTTCGTCGGAGACAACGATATCGCCCACTTTCAGCGTCGGCGCCAGGCCGCCCGCAGAGCCGGTATTCACGATCACGTCCGGCTTGCAGCGCTCAAGCAGCAGGGTTGCACCCAGCGCAGCAGCCACTTTACCGATGCCTGATTTCAGCAGAGCCACGTCAACACCGTTCAGCTGGCCGGTATAGATCTCACAACCTCCCAGAGAGAGGGTCTGACGGTTCTCAATTTTGTCACGCAGCAGCGTAACTTCTTCTTCCATTGCACCAATAATGCCGATTTTCATAGATTTACTCGCGATGTGCCTTGTTAAGATGCATAGTCTATCATGCGGTTAAGGGGAAACGCATTCTCACGCGGGGGAGCACATGTCACCAATCGATTTTCGTACCAAAATTAACTGGCACCGACGTTTCCGTTCGCCGCAGGGCGACAAGAGCGAACATGAGATCCTGCGTATCTTCGAGAGCGATCGCGGGCGGATCGTTAACTCGCCTGCCATCCGCCGTCTGCAGCAAAAAACTCAGGTGTTCCCGCTGGAGCGTAACGCCGCGGTGCGCACGCGCTTAACCCACTCGATGGAAGTGCAGCAGGTCGGGCGCTATATTGCCAAAGAGATTTTGAGCCGTCTCAAAGAGCAGCGATTACTGGAAACCTATGGTCTGGACGAGCTGACGGGGCCCTTCGAGAGCATCGTTGAGATGGCCTGCCTGATGCATGACATCGGCAACCCGCCTTTCGGCCACTTTGGTGAGGCGGCTATCAATGACTGGTTTAAGCAGCGGCTTTATCCTTCGGATGCGGTAAGCCAGCCCCTCAGCGATGACCGCTGCATCGTACGCGATTTACGCCTGCGTGAAGGTGACGAGCGGCTAAACGATCTGCGTCGCAAAGTGCGCCAGGATTTGTGTCACTTCGAGGGCAACGCGCAGGGGATCCGGCTGGTCCATTCCCTGATGCGCATGAACCTGACCTGGGCACAGGTTGGTTGCATTCTGAAATATACGCGTCCCGCGTGGTGGATGGGGGATACGCCCCCGTCCCACAGCTATTTAATGAAAAAACCGGGCTATTACCTTTCCGAAGAGGCCTATATTGAACGGTTACGTAAAGAACTTTCATTGACGCCAAACGGCCGCTTTCCATTGACCTGGATTATGGAAGCCGCGGATGATATTTCCTATTGCGTGGCCGATCTGGAAGATGCCGTGGAGAAAAGAATCTTCAGCGTCGAGGAGCTTTATCAGCATCTTTATGCGGCCTGGGGTACCCATGAAAAAGGCTCGCTGTTTGCGCAGGTTGTCGAAAATGCCTGGGAAAAATCGCGCTCAAATACATTAAGCCGCAGTACGGAAGACCAGTTCTTTATGTATTTGCGGGTCAATACATTAAATAAACTGGTGCCGTATGCGGCGTCGCGTTTTATTGATAATTTGCCGCTTATTTTCAGCGGGGAATTCAACCACGCGCTGCTGGAAGATGACAGCAGTTTCAGTCAACTCCTTGAGCTTTATAAACATGTGGCGATGCGGCATGTATTCAGCCATCCGGATGTCGAGCAGCTGGAACTACAGGGCTATCGGGTAATCAGTGGGTTACTGGAAATTTATTACCCGTTGCTTCAGCTGTCGGTCGATGAATTCAGCGAACTGGTGGAACACGAGCGCGTGCGCAGAATACCCATCGAATCGCGGCTTTATCAAAAACTCTCTACCCGGCATCGTCTGGCGTATGTCGAAGCGATTGGCAAGCTGGAACGCAACTCTCCCCAATGGCCGGTGATGGAATATTATTATCGCTGCCGTCTTATCCAGGACTATATCAGCGGCATGACGGATTTGTATGCCTGGGATGAATACCGCAAGCTCATGGCGGTGGAATAATCCCGGAGTTTTGTAAAGACGGCCAATAAATTTTTACCTTTTCCATAAACTTATCGCCGGAACTAAGCGGTATAAAACGAATCTGAGTTACACAGCAATTTTGCGTTACCTGTAAATCGAGATTGAGAAACATGAAAAAAACCACATTAGCAATGAGTGCACTGGCTTTGAGTTTAGGTTTAGCGCTGTCTCCTCTGACTGCTACTGCAGCCGAGACCGCGTCGTCGGCAGCAACCGCGCAGCAGATGCCAAGCCTGGCACCGATGCTCGAAAAAGTGATGCCATCGGTGGTGAGTATTAACGTTGAGGGCAGCACGACCGTCAATACGCCGCGTATGCCGCGTAACTTCCAGCAGTTCTTCGGCGACAACTCGCCATTCTGCCAGGACGGTTCGCCATTCCAGAGCTCTCCGTTCTGTCAGGGCGGCGGTGCCGGGGATGACAGCCAGGGCGGCGGCCAGCAGCAGAAATTCATGGCGCTTGGCTCGGGGGTAATTATTGATGCGGCGAAAGGCTACGTCGTCACTAACAACCACGTTGTCGATAACGCGAACAGCATTAAGGTTCAGCTGAGCGATGGCCGCAAGTTTGACGCCAAAGTGGTGGGTAAAGACCCGCGCTCCGACATCGCGTTGATCCAGATTCAGGATCCGAAAAACCTGACGGCGATTAAAATTGCCGACTCCGATGCGCTGCGCGTGGGCGACTATACCGTGGCGATCGGTAACCCGTTCGGTCTGGGTGAAACCGTGACCTCGGGTATCGTCTCTGCGCTGGGTCGTAGCGGCCTCAACGCGGAAAACTACGAAAACTTCATCCAGACGGATGCGGCGATCAACCGCGGTAACTCCGGCGGTGCGCTGGTGAACCTGAACGGTGAGCTGATCGGTATCAACACCGCTATCCTGGCACCGGACGGCGGCAACATCGGTATCGGTTTTGCTATCCCAAGTAACATGGTGAAAAACCTGACCGCGCAGATGGTGCAGTATGGCCAGGTGAAACGCGGCGAGCTGGGTATCCTCGGTACGGAGCTGAACTCCGAACTGGCTAAGGCGATGAAAGTTGATGCTCAGCGCGGGGCATTCGTCAGCCAGGTGATGCCGAATTCCTCTGCGGCGAAAGCGGGCATTAAAGCGGGGGATGTGATCACCTCCCTGAACGGTAAGCCGATCAGCAGTTTTGCTGCCCTGCGTGCCGAAGTGGGCTCAATGCCGATTGGCAGTAAAGTGACCCTCGGCCTGCTGCGCGACGGTAAGCCGGTTAACGTGAGCCTGGAGCTGCAGCAGAGCAGCCAGAATCAGGTGGATTCCAGCACCATCTTCAGCGGTATTGAAGGTGCCGAGATGAGCAATAAAGGCGCAGACAAAGGCGTGGTGGTGAACAACGTGAAAGCGAATTCACCGGCAGCCCGTATCGGCCTGAAAAAAGGCGATGTGATCATAGGCGCTAACCAGCAGCCGGTGAAAAACATCGCTGAACTGCGCAAAATTCTCGACAGCAAGCCTTCCGTGCTGGCGCTGAATATCCAGCGTGGTGATACCTCTCTTTATCTGCTGATGCAGTAATCCTCTGAAGCCCCTGCTCGCAGGGGCTTTCTCGTTTCTGTGATTCTTGCCACAACTCCATACTTCTCCCTCTCTCTTTGTGCATTCGCACAATGCAGCGGTCGCTGAACTTCCCTATGCTTGAGCTCTGCTCACGGGAGGATTCTATGGCTGGCTGGCATCTTGATACCAAAATGGCGCAGGATATCGTGGCGCGCACCATGCGCATCATTGATACCAATATCAACGTAATGGATGCCCGCGGGCGCATTATTGGCAGCGGCGATCGCGAGCGTATTGGGGAATTGCACGAAGGTGCGCTGCTGGTGCTCTCCCAGGGGCGGGTCGTGGATATCGACGATGCGGTAGCGAAACACCTGCACGGCGTACGTCAGGGCATCAATTTACCGCTGCGCCTTGAAGGCGAAATTGTGGGGGTAATCGGCCTGACCGGCGAGCCCGAGTCACTGCGAAAATACGGTGAGCTGGTCTGTATGACGGCAGAGATGATGCTGGAGCAGTCGCGCCTGATGCACCTGCTTGCCCAGGACAGCCGCCTGCGTGAAGAGCTGGTGATGAATCTTATTCAGGCGGAAGAGCATACGCCTGCGCTCAGCGAATGGGCGCAGCGTCTGGGGATCGATCTCAACCAGCCGCGCGTGGTGGCGGTCATTGAGGTCGATAGCGGCCAGCTTGGCGTAGACAGCGCGATGGCCGAACTGCAGCAGCTGCAAAATGCGCTGGCGACGCCGGAGCGCGATAACCTGGTGGCGATCGTTTCTTTGACGGAAATGGTGGTGCTCAAACCGGCGCTTAACGCGTTCGGCCGCTGGGATGCGGAAGATCATCGTCGTCGCGTTGAGCTGCTGATTTCCCGGATGAAGGAGAATGGTCAGCTTCGTTTTCGCGTTGCGCTGGGCAACTACTTTACCGGGCCCGGCAGTATCGCCCGCTCCTGGCGTACCGCGCGCACCACCATGATGGTAGGCAAGCAGCGGATGCCGGAGAGCCGCAGCTATTTCTATCAGGATCTGATGCTGCCGGTGCTGCTCGACAGCCTGCGCGGGGGCTGGCAGGCCAATGAGCTGGCGCGGCCATTGGCGCGTCTGAAAGCCATGGACAACAACGGCCTGCTGCGCCGGACGCTGCAGGCGTGGTTCCGCCATAACGTGCAGCCGCTGGCGACCTCAAAGGCGCTGTTTATTCACCGCAATACGCTTGAGTATCGGTTAAACCGGATTTCAGAGCTGACGGGGCTGGATCTGGGAAACTTTGACGACAGGCTGCTGCTGTATGTGGCGCTGCAGCTGGACGAACAGAGATGACTGAATGCGGTCTGGTGTCCTCACCCCATCCCTCTCCCACGGGGAGAGGGCGCAAACACTAAAAACGGCAATCAAGGATTGCCGTTTTGCTTTTATTTCCGCGTTAATTTCTCAAGATCCGCTTCAATCTCGCTGATCTTATTTGTTACAACGCTTTCAAGGTGACGCAGGTCGTCAAGGATCTTACGCTTAAGATCGACTTCGGTGCGGTCGCGCTGGCAGATCTGATCGAGTTCATCGATCACATAGCGCAGGTTAGGGCTGATTTCCTGTACTTCTTTGTAGCCCTGTCCTACACCGTCAGCCACAACGGTCTTACGCTGGCGTGGATATTTAAACTTCACGCTTTTGGCGAAAAACTCTCCTTTGTCCTTGTGAAAATAGATTTTCAGAATATCGTTATTGGCTTCCTGACGGAGGCTGTAACGATCAATTTCATCAGGATTGGTAATGCCCAGACTTTTCAGATTATCGTACATAGCGGTACCCTTGATCTCAACATAACCTTTGAATAATTAACGAAAAAATCTATTTTCGCCACCCTCAGATATAAAAAAAGCGGGGTTGCCCCCGCTTTTTGTTATACCCGATTAATCGATGGTGCGCAGCAATTCGTTGATGCCCACTTTACCGCGCGTTTTCGCATCCACTTTCTTCACGATAACCGCACAGTACAGGCTGTATTTGCCATCTTTAGACGGCAGGTTGCCGGAAACCACCACGGAGCCCGCCGGAACGCGACCGTAGTGAACTTCGCCGGTTTCACGGTCATAAATACGGGTGCTCTGACCGATGTAAACGCCCATGGAGATCACGGAACCTTCCTCAACGATCACGCCTTCAACCACTTCAGAGCGCGCGCCGATGAAGCAGTTGTCTTCGATGATGGTCGGGTTAGCCTGCAGTGGCTCCAGAACACCACCGATGCCCACGCCGCCGGACAGGTGAACGTTTTTACCGATCTGCGCGCATGAACCGACAGTCGCCCAGGTGTCAACCATGGTGCCTTCGTCAACGTAGGCACCGATGTTCACGTAGGATGGCATCAGCACGGTGTTGCGCGCGATGAATGCACCCTGACGAACCGCCGCAGGCGGTACCACGCGGAAGCCTTCTTTCTGAAAACGCGCTTCGTCGTAGTCAGCGAATTTCATTGGCACTTTATCGAAGTAGCGGCTTTCTGCTCCGTCGATAACCTGGTTATCGTTGATACGGAAAGAGAGCAGCACGGCTTTCTTCAGCCATTGATGAGTGACCCACTGACCGTCGATTTTTTCTGCCACGCGCAGCGCGCCGGAATCCAGAAGGGAAATCACCTGGTTCACCGCTTCACGGGTCACGGTATCCACATTTGCCGGGGTAATCTCGGCGCGACGCTCAAAAGCGGACTCAATAACGTTCTGTAACTGCTGCATTGTTTACTCTTTCCATTTCACTAAAAAACATATCACCCTTTATCGTTTGGATTGAGGGCTGCTGTCAACCGTTGTTGCACTTCAAGCTGCAGGTCATTATTAAGGGCACGCCGGTCCGCTGTCGCGATTATAAATAAATCTTCTACTCGCTCGCCAATCGTTGTAATTCGGGCCCCATGGAGCGAAATTCCCAGATCGGCAAAAACCTGGCCGACGCGGGCAAGCAGCCCCGGCTGGTCGAGCGCGATCAGCTCCAGGAACGATTTACGGTCGGTGTGGGTCGGCAGGAAATTGACCTCGGTATCGACGGTAAAGTGGCGCAATTTTGCCGGCTGGCGACGCGGCTGCGGGGGCTGCCAGCTGCGCTGGGTAATCGCCTGTTCCAGACCAAAACGTATCCCTTCATGCCTGTCAGACGAGAGCGGGCTGCCGTCCGGCTCAAGCACGATAAAGGTGTCCATCGCCATGCCGTCGCGGGTGGTGAAAATCTGCGCGTCGTGAACGCTCAGGTTACGCCTGTCCAGCTCGGCGCAGACCGCAGCAAACAGGTAAGGTCGGTCCGGGCTCCAGATGAAAATCTCCGTCCCGCCGCGGGTGGCCTGCGGGCTCAGCAGGATCATCGGCTGGGACAGATCGTGCTTGAGCAGATGCCGCGCGTGCCACGCAAGCTGGTTTGGGCTATGGCGGACAAAATAGTTGGCGCGGCAACGGGCCCAAATCTGATGCAGTGCCTCTTCATCAATATTATCCATCCGCAGCAGCGCCAGCGCCTGCAGCTGGTGATGGCGCACGCGTTCGCGCATGTCCGGGGTGTTTTGCATCCCGCGACGCAGCTGTTTTTCGGTGGCGAAGTACAGCTCGCGCAGCAGGCTCTGCTTCCAGCTGTTCCACAGGGTCTCGTTGGTGGCGCAGATATCGGCCACCGTCAGGCAGACCAGATAGCGCAGACGATTTTCCGTCTGAACCTCTTCCGCGAACTGCTTGATCACCTCCGGATCCTGAATGTCACGACGCTGCGCGGTGACCGACATCAGCAGGTGATGGCGTACCAGCCAGGCCACCAGCTGCGTTTCACGCGAGTTCAGGCCGTGCAGTTCGGCAAATTTCAGCACGTCCTGTGCGCCCAGCACCGAATGGTCACCGCCGCGACCTTTGGCGATATCGTGGAACAGGGCGGCAATCAGGATCAGCTCCGGATGGGTCAGGCGCGGCCACAGCTCCACGCAGAGCGGGTGGCGGGAGCGTGTCTCTTCTTTCGCAAAGCTTTCCAGCTTGAGCATCACGCGGATCGTGTGTTCATCCACCGTGTAGGCGTGGAACAGATCGAACTGCATTTGCCCGACAATGTGCGACCACTGCGGCATATAGGCCCACAGCACGCTGTGGCGGTGCATTGGCAGCAGGCCGCGGCTGACGGCGCCCGGGTGGCGGAGCATGCTCAGGAACAGCGAACGCGCTTCCGGGATATAGCACAGCGGCTGCGTCAGATGACGGCGCGCATGGCGCAGATGGCGCAGGGTGGTGGAGTAGATCCCGGTGATGGTGCTGTTGCGCACCATGGTATAGAACATCCGCAGAATCGCTTCCGGCTCGCGGATGAACAGCGTTTCGTCGCGCAGATCGATAAGCGTGCCGCGCAGCTGGAATTCGTCATCAATCGGGCGCGGTTTTTCGTCCGCCGTCAGGGCCAGAATGGCCTCGTCGAACAGCTGCAGCAGCATCTGGTTCAGCTCGGTCACCCGGCGGGTGACGCGGAAGAAATCCTTCATCATGTGCTCAACCGGCTCGTTGCCTTCGCCCTGATAATTCAGACGCTGAGCCACGCTGAGCTGGCGGTCAAACAGCAGGCGGTTATCGTAGCGGGTGACTTCCAGATGCAGAGCAAACCGGATACGCCACAGCAGGTGCAGGCACTCGTTCAGCTCGTTACGCTCGGCCTCGGTTAAAAAGCCGAAGCCGACCATCTCGTCCATCGAGGTGGCGCCAAAATGGCGGCGGGCGACCCACTGCAGGGTGTGGATGTCGCGCAGGCCGCCGGGGCTGCTTTTAATATCGGGTTCAAGATTATAGCTGGTGCCGTGGTAGCGCTGGTGGCGCTGATTTTGCTCCTCGACCTTCGCGGCGAAGAACTTTTCTGACGGCCAGAAGCCGTCGCTGAAGATGTGTTTTTGCAGCTCCAGGAACAGAGCGACGTCACCAATCAGCAGGCGGGTTTCAATCAGGTTGGTGGCGACGGTCAGGTCCGATAAACCTTCCAGCAGACACTCTTCCAGGGTGCGCACGCTGTGGCCGACTTCCAGCTTTACGTCCCAGAGCAGCGTCAGCAGTTCGCCAATTTTTTGCGCCTGTTCGTCCGGCAGCTTTTTGCGGCTTAAGATCAGCAGATCGATATCGGAAAGCGGATGCAGCTCACCGCGGCCATAGCCCCCGACGGCAACCAGCGCAACATCACTGATTTGCCCAAACCCGTAATCGATCCACAGGCGCTGCAGCAGCTGGTCGATAAATTCGGTGCGCGCTTCAATGAGCTGCTCGGCCGACACGCCTGCGTCGAACGCGCTGCCCAGCCAGCGATGGAAAACATCCATATGGGCTTTAATATGCGCGCAGGTCAGCTCGTGCGACGGCCAGACGCCAGGGTTATCGGGCTGGTCGGGGAGGGTGGGAAGTGCTGTGTTAGCATACTGTTCGGGTAAAAGATTACTCATCGTGCGCCACCCATAAGAAAAAGCTATAGCCATTAAAAAAGCCGGCATTTGCCGGCTTTTTTATCATTCATCGTGCGTCAGTATCGCCGGGATGGTGTCATCCTTGCGCAACGTCATAATTTCGCAGCCGTTGTCTGTTACCACAATAGTATGCTCGTACTGTGCAGACAAGCTTCTGTCTTTGGTTTTCACCGTCCAGCCGTCTTTCATGGTACGGATGCGGTAGTCACCCGCGTTGACCATCGGCTCAATGGTAAATGTCATGCCTTTTTGCAGCACCACGCCGCCGTCATCTGCATCATAGTGCAGGACCTGCGGTTCTTCATGGAAGACGCGACCAATGCCGTGACCGCAGTACTCGCGCACCACGGAGAAACCTTCTGCTTCCACAAACTTCTGAATTGCGGCGCCGATATTACGCAGGCGAATACCCGGTTTCACCATTTTCAGCGCCAGGTAGAGGCTGTCCTGGGTAACCTTGCAAAGACGCTCGCCAAGAATAGTCGGCTTGCCAACGATGAACATTTTTGAGGTGTCACCGTGGTACTCGTCTTTAATGACGGTCACGTCGATATTGACGATGTCGCCATCTTTCAGCAGTTTTTCATCGTCCGGGATGCCGTGGCAAACCACCTCATTAATAGAGATGCAGACGGATTTCGGGAAACCGTGGTAGCCGAGGCAGGCGGAAACCGCGTGCTGCTCGTTCACAATATAGTCGTTACAGATTCGGTCCAGTTCACCGGTGCTGACGCCCGGCTTCACGAACGGCTCGATCATTTCCAGCACTTCCGCGGCCAGACGACCGGCGACGCGCATCTTTTCAATTTCTTCAGGTGTCTTAATAGAGATAGCCATGTAATCTGTCCATCGGTGTCGATTTTTTCGACAATACTAGTCTAAGTGTCGTCAATGGTATCAGTCAGGCACGCTCCGTGCCAAATTGAGAATCATTAACAGCACACTCCGCCAACAACTGTTGGTTTCTGGTCGTGTTTTGTGGTATAAAGCGCGCCGGACTTCCGATCCATCTCAGATACACAGGCTGGACGGAAGCGACAAATCTCACTTTGTGTAACAACACACACGTATCGGCACATATTCCGGGGTGCCCTTCGGGGTCGGTAATATGGGATACGTGGAGGCATAACCCCAACTTTCAATATAGAGGTTTTAAACATGGCAACTGTTTCCATGCGCGACATGCTCAAGGCTGGTGTTCACTTTGGTCACCAGACCCGTTACTGGAACCCGAAAATGAAGCCTTTCATCTTCGGCGCGCGTAACAAAGTTCACATCATCAACCTTGAGAAAACTGTACCAATGTTCAACGAAGCCCTGGCTGAGCTGAACAAGATCTCTTCCCGTAAAGGTAAGATTCTGTTCGTTGGTACTAAGCGCGCTGCAAGCGAAGCTGTGAAAGATGCTGCTAACAGCTGCGACCAGTTCTTCGTGAACCATCGCTGGTTGGGCGGCATGCTGACCAACTGGAAAACTGTTCGTCAGTCCATCAAACGCCTGAAAGATCTGGAAACCCAGTCTCAGGACGGTACTTTCGACAAGCTGACTAAGAAAGAAGCGCTGATGCGCACTCGTGAACTGGACAAGCTGGAAAACAGCCTGGGCGGTATCAAAGATATGGGCGGCCTGCCAGACGCGCTGTTCGTAATCGATGCAGACCACGAGCACATCGCAATCAAAGAAGCTAACAACCTGGGTATCCCGGTATTCGCTATCGTTGATACCAACTCCGATCCGGACGGTGTTGACTTCGTTATCCCGGGTAACGACGACGCAATCCGTGCTGTTAGCCTGTACCTGAGCGCTGTAGCTGCTACCGTTCGTGAAGGCCGTTCCCAGGATCTGGCTTCTCAGGCGGAAGAAAGCTTCGTAGAAGCTGAATAATAAGGTTTTACCCCTTATTAGTACCGTGTATGAATAGGGGCCCATTACCGGCCCCTTTTTTCAATTTACACTGTTTGGCCCCCGGCCGGGCAGTTCACATCTCCCGAGGATTTAAGAATGGCTGAAATTACCGCATCCCTGGTAAAAGAGCTGCGCGAGCGTACTGGCGCAGGCATGATGGATTGCAAAAAAGCGCTGACTGAAGCGAACGGCGACATCGAGCTGGCAATCGAAAACATGCGTAAATCCGGTGCGATCAAAGCAGCTAAAAAAGCAGGCAACGTTGCTGCTGACGGCGTGATCATCACTAAGATCGACGGCAACTACGGCATCATTCTGGAAGTTAACTGCCAGACTGACTTCGTTGCTAAAGATGGCGGTTTCCAGGCATTTGCTAACAAAGTTCTGGACGCAGCTGTTGCGGGTAAAATCACTGACGTTGAAGTTCTGAAAGCACAGTTCGAAGAAGAACGTGTTGCGCTGGTTGCTAAAATCGGTGAGAACATCAACATTCGTCGCGTATCTTCTCTGGAAGGCGACGTTCTGGGCTCTTACCAGCACGGTGCACGTATCGGTGTTCTGGTTGCGGCTAAAGGCGCTGACGAAGAGCTGGTTAAACAGCTGGCAATGCACATCGCTGCAAGCAAACCAGAATTCGTTAAGCCAGAAGACGTGTCTGCTGAAGTGGTAGAGAAAGAGTACCAGGTTCAGCTGGACATCGCGATGCAGTCAGGTAAGCCAAAAGAAATCGCAGAGAAAATGGTTGAAGGCCGCATGAAGAAATTCACCGGCGAAGTTTCTCTGACTGGCCAGCCATTCGTAATGGACCCAAGCAAGTCTGTTGCTCAGCTGCTGAAAGAGCACAACGCTGACGTAACTGGCTTCATCCGCTTCGAAGTGGGCGAAGGCATCGAGAAAGTTGAGACTGACTTCGCAGCAGAAGTTGCTGCAATGTCCAAGCAGTCTTAATGATTGAAAAGGAGCCGCCTGAGGGCGGCTTCTTTTTGTCACCCGTCACAGGAAATCAGACAGGCTCCAGTATCGCTGTGCTGATTTGCGGCATATCATGTCGCCAGAATTAACCCCCATCTTAATCGTTGACAGTCTCAGGAAAGAAACATGGCTACCAATGCAAAACCCGTGTACAAACGCATTCTGCTTAAGCTGAGTGGCGAAGCGCTGCAGGGATCGGAAGGCTTCGGTATTGACGCAAGCATCCTTGATCGCATGGCACAGGAAATCAAAGAACTGGTCGAACTGGGTATCCAGGTTGGCGTGGTCATTGGCGGTGGCAACCTTTTCCGTGGTGCTGGTCTGGCGAAAGCGGGGATGAACCGCGTAGTGGGCGACCACATGGGTATGCTGGCAACCGTCATGAATGGCCTGGCAATGCGTGATGCGCTGCATCGCGCCTATGTGAATGCCCGCCTGATGTCCGCGATTCCGCTGAATGGCGTTTGCGATAATTACAGCTGGGCAGAAGCCATCAGCCTGCTGCGCAATAACCGCGTGGTGATCCTCTCCGCCGGTACGGGTAACCCGTTCTTTACAACCGATTCAGCCGCCTGCCTGCGCGGTATCGAGATCGAAGCCGATGTGGTACTGAAAGCGACCAAAGTAGACGGCGTGTTTACTGCCGACCCGGCAAAAGATCCTTCTGCCACCATGTACGATCAGCTGAGCTACAGCGAAGTGCTGGATAAAGAGCTGAAAGTGATGGATCTTGCCGCCTTCACGCTGGCTCGCGACCACAAACTGCCGATCCGTGTCTTCAACATGAACAAGCCTGGCGCACTGCGTCGCGTGGTCATGGGCGAAAAAGAAGGCACTTTGATCACGGAATAATTTCCGTTGACGATAAATACAGGTAAGATTCCGCTTTATTTTGTAGTGGTATCTTACCCGGGCGCGCCTTTGGCGTTGTCATGAATTAAACGCGACTATACTTAGCACACCTGTAGCGCTGTGCTGGCGGATAGTCTGCCTGAGACAAGTTTTCAAGGATTCGTAACGTGATTAACGACATCAGAAAAGATGCTGAAGTACGCATGGACAAATGCGTAGAAGCGTTCAAAAACCAAATCAGCAAAATCCGTACTGGCCGTGCTTCCCCGAGCCTGCTGGATGGCATCATCGTAGAATACTACGGTACGCCAACGCCTCTGCGCCAGCTTGCGAGCGTGACGGTTGAAGATACCCGTACGCTGAAAATCAACGTCTTCGACCGCTCTATGAGCCCGGCCGTTGAGAAAGCGATTATGGCCTCTGACCTCGGACTGAACCCAAGCTCTGCGGGCGCAGACATCCGTGTTCCACTGCCTCCGCTGACGGAAGAGCGTCGTAAAGATCTGATCAAAGTCGTTCGTGGCGAAGCTGAGCAGGGTCGTGTATCCGTGCGTAACGTCCGTCGCGACGCGAACGATAAAGTGAAAGCACTGCTGAAAGAAAAAGAGATCGGCGAAGATGACGATCGTCGTTCTCAGGACGACATTCAGAAAATGACCGACGCGGCCATCAAGAAAATTGATGCGGCGCTGGCAGAAAAAGAAGCGGAGCTGATGCAGTTCTGATTTCTGTCGTACACTGATAAACGCCGTTCAGAGGGACTTCGGGTCTTGCTGGCGGCGTTTTGCTTTTATCTGGTCTAACTTTTTTCGGGCATCCCATGAAGCATTTAACACTCCTCGGCTCAACCGGCTCTATCGGTTGCAGCACTCTCGACGTCGTTCGCCATAATCCTGAACTTTACACCGTGACAGCGCTGGTGGCCGGTAAGAATGTGCAGCGAATGGCCGAGCAGTGCCTGGAGTTTGCGCCCCGCTATGCGGTGATGGATGACGAAGAGAGCGCGCGTCTGCTGAAAGCACAGCTGCGTGAAAAGGGCTGCCGAACCGAAGTGCTGAGTGGCCAGCAGGCGGCCTGCGAGATGGCGGCGCTGGATGAGGTGGATCAGGTCATGGCGGCCATTGTCGGCGCGGCAGGATTATTGCCCACTCTTGCCGCGATTGATGCCGGTAAGGATGTTTTGCTGGCCAATAAAGAGTCGCTGGTCACCTGCGGACGCCTGTTTATGGATGCGGTGAAGCAGCGCGGCGCGCGTCTTTTGCCGGTCGACAGCGAGCACAACGCGATTTTTCAGAGTTTACCGCAACCTTTTCAACAGAACCTGGGGTACGCTGACCTGGAGCACAATGGCGTGGTGTCTATTCTGCTTACCGGGTCTGGTGGCCCGTTCCGTGAAACGCCACTGTCTGAACTGCGTGCGATGACACCGGATCAGGCGTGCCGTCATCCGAACTGGTCGATGGGGCGTAAAATCTCCGTTGATTCTGCCACCATGATGAACAAAGGTCTGGAATACATTGAAGCACGCTGGCTGTTTAATGCGTCAGCGAAACAGATGGAAGTACTGATTCACCCGCAATCGGTGATTCACTCGATGGTGCGTTATCAGGATGGCAGCGTGCTGGCACAGCTGGGCGAGCCGGATATGCGTACGCCGATTGCCCATTCAATGGCGTGGCCAAATCGAGTGAAATCCGGCGTGAAGCCGCTTGATTTCTGCAAGCTAAGTTCCCTGACGTTCAGTGAACCAGACTACGACCGCTATCCTTGTCTGAAGCTTGCGATGAATGCCTTTGACCAGGGGCAGGCGGCGACGACGGCACTTAATGCAGCCAATGAAATTACCGTTGAGGCATTTCTGAATCAGCAAATTCGTTTTACCGATATCGCGTCGTTAAATTTATCGGTACTGGAGATGATGGATTTGCGCGAACCACAAAGCGTGGAAGAGGTGCTGGCGGTGGATGCAGCTGCGCGTAATATTGCGCGCCAACAGGTGACACGTCTCGCAAGCTGGTGATAAAGCAAGCACTAGTCGTCGTGCTATTTGTTAGCGTTGGGCTTCAGTGATATAGTCTGCGCCACCTGATCGCAGGTATTTGACTTAATGTGGTCAGGTGAGCCGTGGTTTGACACGGCTTTTTTATGTATAGGCTTCAGTATTCCTGAGTACCGTTAAATCCTTTTCAGGGACAAAAAACGCGTTATGTTGTCTGCGAATCAACCAATAAGCGAAAATTTGCCAGCTCATGGCTGCCGTCATGTAGCAATCATTATGGATGGCAATGGCCGCTGGGCGAAAAGACAAGGGAAGATACGAGCCTTTGGGCATAAAGCGGGGGCGAAATCTGTTCGCCGCGCCGTTTCTTTTGCCGCCAACAACGGCATTGATGCGTTAACGCTCTATGCTTTTAGCAGTGAAAACTGGAACCGACCTCTGCAGGAAGTGACTGCGTTGATGGAATTGTTTGTGTGGGCGCTAGACAGCGAAGTAAAAAGCCTTCACCGCCACAACGTCCGCCTGCGTATCATTGGCGATACCAGTCGTTTCAACTCACGTTTGCAGGAACGGATTCGTAAAGCAGAAGCGCTGACGGAAAATAATACCGGTCTGACGCTGAATATTGCGGCGAATTACGGCGGACGCTGGGATATTATCCAGGGCGTTCGGCATCTGGCCGAACAGGTTCAGGAAGGGCTGTTGAGACCCGACCAAATTGATGAAGAGGCGCTGAGCAAGCAAATCTGCATGAATGAACAGGCACCTGTGGATTTGGTAATTAGGACAGGGGGAGAACATCGCATAAGTAACTTTTTGATATGGCAAATTGCCTATGCCGAACTTTACTTTACAGATGTTCTTTGGCCCGATTTTGATGAACAAGACTTTGAAGGTGCGCTGCATGCCTTTGCCAATCGAGAGCGTCGTTTCGGCGGCACCGAGCCTGGTGGCGACAAAGCCTGATGGGGGTAGCTTTTGCTGAAGTATCGCCTGATTTCCGCTTTTGTATTAATACCTATTGTCATTGCGGCGCTGTTTTTACTGCCCCCGGTGGGATTCGCTATTGTCACGCTGGTGGTGTGCATGCTCGCCGCGTGGGAATGGGGACAGTTTAGCGGCTTTACCTCGCGCACTCAGCGAGTATGGCTTGCGGTACTTTGTGGCTTTATCCTGGCCATAATGCTGTTTACGTTGCCTGAATATCACCATGATATTCATCAGCCCCTGGTTGCCGGTTCCTTGTGGATATCGTTGGCCTGGTGGGTTGCCGCGCTGTTGCTGGTTCTTTTTTATCCGGGTTCAGCGGCATTATGGCGTAATTCAAAAGTGCTGCGACTGATTTTTGGCTTGCTCACAATTATTCCTTTTTTCTGGGGTATGGTTGCCCTGCGAGCCTGGCACTACGACGAAAACCACTACAGCGGTGCGATCTGGCTGCTTTATGTGATGATTCTGGTCTGGGGGGCTGACTCCGGGGCCTATATGTTTGGTAAACTGTTTGGCAAACATAAGCTGGCACCGAAGGTGTCTCCGGGCAAAACCTGGCAAGGATTCATCGGCGGCCTGTTTACGGCAGCGATCATCTCCTGGGGCTACGGCGTCTGGGCGAATCTTGAAGTAGCACCGTCAATACTGCTGGTGTGCTCGATTTTTGCTGCGCTTGCCTCCGTGCTCGGTGATTTAACCGAAAGTATGTTTAAGCGTGAAGCAGGGATTAAGGACAGCGGACACCTGATTCCAGGGCATGGCGGTATACTGGATCGCATTGATAGCCTGACAGCGGCTGTTCCAGTGTTTGCGTGTTTGCTTTTACTGGTATTCGGGACGATTTAACGGAAGGTTTTATGCTGAGCATTCTCTGGAATCTGGCGGCGTTCATTGTTGCACTGGGTGTACTGATTACCGTGCATGAATTTGGCCATTTCTGGGTTGCTCGCCGCTGTGGCGTGCGCGTAGAGCGATTTTCCATCGGCTTTGGAAAATCACTCTGGACGCGCACCGACCGCCACGGCACGGAATTTGTCATCGCACTTATCCCGCTGGGCGGCTACGTCAAAATGCTCGACGAACGCGTCGAGCCTGTCGCTCCTGAACTGCGACACAGCGCATTCAACAATAAAACCGTTGGACAACGCGCCGCCATCATTGCTGCCGGACCGGTAGCCAACTTCATCTTTGCGATTTTCGCTTACTGGCTGGTGTTTATCATCGGCGTCCCTGGCGTACGTCCGGTGGTGGGTGAAATTGCCCCCAATTCCATCGCGGCGAGTGCGCAAATTACATCCGGGATGGAACTTAAAGCGATTGATGGCATCGAAACCCCTGATTGGGATGCCGTGCGACTGCAGCTGGTAGCTAAAATTGGCGATCCGCAGACCACCATCAGCGTATCGCCGTTTGGTTCAGATACGCGTCAGGACAAAGTACTCGACTTACGTCACTGGCGTTTCGAGCCAGACAAAGAGGATCCCGTCGCTGCGCTGGGCATTCGTCCACGCGGCGCGCAGATCGAGCCGGTATTAGCCGAAGTACAGGCAAATTCGGCGGCGAGCAAAGCGGGTTTGCAAGCGGGCGACAGGATCGTTAAAGTCGATGGTCAACCATTAACAGAGTGGATGACCTTTGTTACTCTGGTGCGCGATAATCCGGGAACGTCTCTCGCGCTGGAAGTTGAAAGGCAGGGCAGTCCGCTTTCGCTGACGCTGATCCCGGATACGAAGTCGGTCGGCAAAAAGGCAGAAGGGTTCGCAGGCGTTGTGCCGAAAGTGATCCCGCTGCCAGATGAGTACAAGACAATACGCCAGTATGGGCCGTTCAGCGCCATCCTTGAAGCCACGGATAAAACATGGCAACTGATGAAGCTGACGGTCAACATGTTGGGGAAATTGATAACCGGTGATGTGAAACTGAACAACCTCAGTGGGCCAATTTCGATTGCTCAGGGGGCTGGGATGTCAGCGGAATTCGGGGTGATTTACTATCTCATGTTCCTCGCGCTCATTAGCGTGAACCTTGGGATAATCAACCTGTTCCCGCTTCCCGTTTTAGACGGGGGTCATCTGCTGTTTTTGGCGATTGAAAAGCTAAAAGGCGGACCGGTATCCGAGCGAGTTCAAGACTTTAGTTATCGCATTGGCTCGATTTTGCTGGTGCTGTTAATGGGGCTTGCACTTTTCAATGATTTCTCTCGGTTGTAAGAGAGTGTTAGGAAGAACGCATAATAACGATGGCGATGAAAAAGTTGCTCATAGCGTCGCTGCTGTTTAGCAGCGCCACCGTATACGGTGCTGACGGGTTCGTAGTGAAAGACATTCATTTCGAAGGCCTCCAGCGTGTTGCCGTTGGTGCGGCCCTCCTCAGTATGCCTGTACGCCCCGGCGATACGGTTAATGATGATGATATCAGTAACACCATCCGTGCTCTGTTTGCCACCGGCAACTTTGAGGACGTCCGCGTCCTGCGCGATGGTGATACGCTGCTGGTACAGGTAAAAGAACGTCCGACGATCGCCAGTATCACTTTCTCCGGTAACAAGTCGGTGAAAGATGACATGCTCAAGCAGAACCTTGAAGCATCCGGTGTTCGTGTGGGTGAATCCCTGGACCGCACAACCCTTTCAGACATTGAAAAAGGTCTGGAAGACTTCTACTACAGCGTCGGTAAATACAGTGCCAGCGTGAAAGCGGTTGTCACTCCGCTGCCGCGCAACCGTGTTGACCTGAAGCTGGTCTTCCAGGAAGGTGTTTCTGCGAAGATCCAGCAGATCAACATTGTCGGCAACCACGCGTTCAGCACCGACGAACTGATCTCCACCTTCCAGCTGCGCGATGAAGTGCCATGGTGGAACGTGGTAGGCGATCGCAAATACCAGAAACAGAAACTGGCGGGCGACCTTGAAACCCTGCGCAGCTACTATCTCGATCGTGGCTATGCACGTTTCAACATCGACTCGACTCAGGTCAGTCTGACTCCGGACAAGAAAGGCATCTACATTACGGTTAACATCACTGAAGGCGAACAGTACAAGCTTTCTGGTGTTGAAGTGAGTGGTAACCTTGCGGGACATTCTGCTGAAATCGAATCGCTGACCAAAATTCAGCCGGGCGACCTGTACAGCGGTTCCAAGGTAACCAAAATGGAAGACAGCATTAAGAAGCTGCTCGGCCGCTACGGTTATGCCTATCCGCGCGTACAGACTCAGCCGGAAATCAATGACGCGGATAAAACCGTTAAGCTGCACGTGAATGTTGATGCGGGCAACCGTTTCTACGTGCGTAAGATCCGCTTCGTTGGTAACGACACCTCCAAAGATTCCGTTCTGCGTCGCGAAATGCGTCAGATGGAAGGCGCATGGTTGGGAAGCGACCTCGTTGATCAGGGTAAAGAGCGTCTGAACCGTCTGGGCTATTTTGAAACGGTGGATACCGATACCCAGCGCGTACCGGGCAGCCCGGATCAGGTTGATGTCGTATATAAAGTGAAAGAGCGCAACACCGGTAGCTTCAACTTCGGTGTGGGCTACGGTACTGAAAGCGGCGTCAGCTTCCAGGTCGGCGTACAGCAGGATAACTGGCTGGGTACGGGTTACTCTGTCGGTATTAACGGCACCAAAAACGACTACCAGACCTACTCTGAGTTCTCTGTGACTAACCCATACTTCACCGTAGACGGTGTGAGCCTGGGCGGTCGTATCTTCTATAACGACTTTAAAGCAGATGACGCGGACCTGTCTTCATACACCAACAAGAGTTACGGTGTAGACGGTACGCTTGGCTTCCCGGTTAACGAATACAACACCCTGCGTGCAGGCTTGGGTTACGTGCATAACGACCTGTCCAACATGCAACCGCAGGTGGCGATGTGGCGTTATCTGGACTCTATCGGCCAGTCAACCAGTAAAAATGGTAATGACAATGGCTTCGCGGCGGATGACTTCACCTTTAACTACGGCTGGACCTATAACCGTCTCGACCGTGGTTACTTCCCAACGGAAGGTTCTCGCGTCAACCTGAACGGTAAAGTTACCGTGCCGGGTTCCGATAACGAGTTCTATAAGGTCACGCTGGATACCGCGTCCTACTTCCCGATTGATGACGATCACAAGTGGGTGGTTCTGGGTCGTACCCGTTGGGGCTATGGTGATGGTCTGGGTGGTAAAGAACTGCCGTTCTATGAAAACTTCTATGCGGGTGGCTCCAGCACCGTTCGTGGTTTCCAGTCCAACAACATTGGTCCTAAAGCGGTTTACTACGGCGGAAACGACAAAGATAACTGTTATAAGTCTTCCTCGTCCGAAGTCTGTAGCTCCAATGACGCGGTGGGCGGTAACGCCATGGCCGTTGCCAGCCTGGAGTTCATCACGCCAACGCCGTTTATCAGTGATAAATACGCTAACTCGGTCCGTACGTCCTTCTTCTGGGATGCCGGTACCGTATGGGATACCAACTGGCAGAATACTGCCCAGATGCGCGCAGAAGGCATTCCTGACTACAGCGATCCGAGCAATATTCGCATGTCTGCCGGTATCGCATTACAATGGATGTCACCGCTGGGGCCGTTGGTCTTCTCCTACGCCCAGCCGTTTAAGAAATATGATGGAGATAAGTCGGAGCAATTCCAGTTTAACATTGGTA
The DNA here is from genome assembly GCF_034107965.1 of Enterobacter sp. 61D5. NCBI lineage: Bacteria > Pseudomonadati > Pseudomonadota > Gammaproteobacteria > Enterobacterales > Enterobacteriaceae > Enterobacter > Enterobacter sp. 61D5. The sequence goes on along the minus strand of NZ_JAWNFK010000024.1, from coordinate 22,118 downwards.
AAACCTGGTAATAATCCGCTGCAAAGGAATGCGTTGGCAGTGTAGCGATGACAACTGGCGATCGGTAACTCGGTCGCCTTGCCACGCAAAGAACGGTACCTTCTGGTGCCAATGGGATGGTAAGGAGTTAATTGTGAAAAAGTGGTTATTAGCTGCAGGTCTCGGTTTAGCGATGGCAACTTCTGCTCAGGCAGCAGACAAAATTGCAATCGTCAACATGGGTAATTTGTTCCAGCAGGTTGCACAGAAAACGGGTGTTTCTGCGACTCTGGAAAACGAATTCAAAGGCCGTGCAAGCGAACTGCAGGGTATGGAAAACGATCTTCAGTCCAAAATGCAGCGTCTGCAGCGTGATGGTTCTACCATGAAAGCAAGCGACCGCAGCAAGCTGGAAAAAGACGTAATGGCTCAGCGCCAGGCGTTCTCTCAGAAAGCGCAGGCTTTCGAGCAGGATCGTCAGCGTCGTTCTAACGAAGAACGCGGCAAGCTGGTGACTCGCATTCAGACCGCTGTTAAATCAGTGGCTGCCGATCAGAACATCGATCTGGTTGTTGATGCGAACGCTGTAGCTTTCAACGGCAGCGATGTTAAAGACATCACCGCTGATGTTCTGAAACAGGTTAAATAAGTAATGCCTTCAATTCGACTGGCTGATTTAGCTCAGCAGTTGGATGCAGAATTACACGGTGATGGCGATATCGTCATCACCGCTGTTGCGTCCATGCAATCTGCTAAAGCTGGCACGATTACCTTCATGGTAAGCCCTAAGTACCGTGAGCAACTGGCTCAATGCCAGGCGTCAGCTGTTGTTCTGACGCAGGACGATCTTCCATTTGCCACTGTAAGCGCGCTGGTAGTGAAAAACCCCTACCTGACGTATGCACGCATGGCTCAAATTCTTGATACTACGCCGCAGCCGGCTCAGGACATTGCTGCCAGTGCAGCTATTGACGCGACGGCCAGGCTTGGTAGCAACGTCGCCGTTGGCGCAAATGCGGTTATCGAATCCGGCGTTGTGCTGGGCGATAACGTCGTCATTGGCCCGGGCTGCTTCGTTGGGAAAAATACGAAAATCGGCGCCGGGACCCGTTTATGGGCCAATGTGTCCGTTTATCATGATGTTGAAATTGGCGAAAATTGCCTTGTCCAGTCCAGCACCGTAATTGGTTCTGATGGCTTTGGTTACGCTAACGATCGCGGTAACTGGGTTAAGATTCCGCAGCTTGGTCGCGTTATTATTGGCGATCGCGTAGAGATCGGCGCCTGTACCACCATTGACCGTGGCGCGCTTGACGATACGATCATTGGCAATGGTGTTATCATCGATAACCAGTGCCAGATTGCGCATAACGTTGTGATTGGCGACAATACCGCGGTTGCGGGTGGCGTCATCATGGCAGGCAGCCTGAAAATTGGCCGTTATTGCATGATTGGCGGTGCGAGCGTGATTAATGGCCATATGGAAATATGCGACAAGGTCACTGTGACGGGAATGGGCATGGTAATGCGTCCTATCACTGAACCTGGCGTCTATTCCTCAGGCATTCCGCTACAACCCAACAAGGTATGGCGTAAAACAGCAGCTCTGGTGATGAACATTGATGATATGAGCAAGCGCCTCAAGTCTCTTGAGCGTAAGATCGATCAACAAGATTAAGCGTCATCCGTTGAACGCTATTTTTCCCGGCCTGTCGGCTTTCTAATAAACCGGCAGGCCGTGTTATTATTGTTATCAGTACATTTTGACAGGAAGAGTATTTTGACTACTGACACTCATACTCTGCATATTGAAGAGATTTTAGAACTTCTGCCGCACCGCTACCCGTTTCTGCTGGTAGACCGTGTGCTGGATTTTGAAGAAGGTCGTTTTCTGCGCGCAGTGAAAAATGTTTCCGTGAACGAGCCGTTCTTCCAGGGGCATTTCCCTGGTAAGCCTATCTTCCCGGGTGTGTTGATTCTGGAAGCGATGGCTCAGGCTACCGGTATTCTGGCGTTTAAAAGCGTCGGCAAACTGGAGCCAGGTGAGCTGTATTACTTCGCGGGTATTGATGAAGCGCGCTTTAAGCGCCCTGTCGTGCCTGGTGATCAGATGATCATGGAAGTCACTTTTGAAAAAACGCGTCGTGGCCTGACTCGCTTCAAAGGCGTAGCGCTGGTTGACGGCAAAGTTGTTTGCGAAGCGACGATGATGTGTGCTCGTAGCCGGGAGTCCTGATACGTGATTGATAAATCCGCCTTTATTCATCCTACCGCTATTGTGGAAACCGGTGCCATCATTGGCGCTAACGTCCACATTGGCCCGTTTTGTATTGTTGGACCCCATGTCGAAATTGGTGAGGGTACAGTACTGAAATCTCACGTTGTCGTTAATGGTCACACGACCATTGGCTGCAATAACGAGATCTATCAGTTCGCTTCCATCGGCGAAGTTAACCAGGATCTGAAATATGCTGGTGAGTCGACCCGTCTGGAAATTGGCGATCGTAACCGTATTCGCGAAAGCGTCACTATTCATCGTGGAACAGTACAGGGTGGTGGGTTGACGAAGGTGGGCAGCGATAACCTGTTTATGGTTAATGCGCATATCGCGCACGACTGTACCGTGGGTGACCGCTGTATTCTTGCCAACAACGCAACGCTGGCAGGACACGTATCGGTTGATGACTTCGCAATTATTGGCGGCATGACCGCAGTCCATCAGTTCTGCATCATTGGTGCGCACGTGATGGTAGGCGGATGCTCCGGTGTGGCGCAGGACGTTCCACCGTATGTGATTGCGCAGGGCAACCATGCCACGCCGTTTGGCGTGAACATCGAAGGCCTCAAGCGTCGTGGTTTTAGCCGCGAAGCGATTACTGCTATCCGCAACGCGTACAAACTGCTGTACCGTAGCGGTAAAACGCTGGAAGAGGCGAAGCCGGAAATTGCCGAGCTGGCGAATAAGCACCCGGAAGTGAACGCGTTCATGGAATTCTTTGACCGTTCAACAAGGGGTCTGATTCGTTAATGGTCGACAGTCGTCCGCTTACGATAGCCCTGGTCGCCGGAGAAACCTCCGGCGATATTCTTGGTGCCGGTCTCATCCGCGCGCTTAAGGCGCGTGTACCCAATGCTCGCTTTGTCGGCGTTGCTGGTCCGCTAATGCAGGCCGAAGGCTGTGAAGCCTGGTATGAAATGGAAGAACTCGCCGTGATGGGCATCGTCGAGGTGCTGGGACGGCTACGCCGTTTGCTGCACATCCGCGCCGATCTCACCCGCCGCTTTACCGAACTCAAACCCGATGTGTTTGTCGGTATCGATGCGCCTGATTTCAACATTACCCTCGAAGGGAATCTGAAAAAGCAGGGTATCAAAACGATTCATTACGTCAGTCCGTCCGTCTGGGCGTGGCGACAGAAACGCGTTTTCAAAATCGGACGGTCCACCAACCTGGTGCTGGCTTTCCTGCCTTTCGAAAAAGCGTTTTACGACAGATTTAATGTTCCGTGCCGCTTTATCGGTCATACCATGGCGGATGCGATGCCATTGGATCCGGATAAAAACGCGGCGCGCGACGCGCTGGGCATCCCGCATGATGTGCACTGTCTGGCACTGCTGCCAGGTAGCCGTGGTGCAGAAGTTGAGATGCTTAGCGCTGATTTCCTCAAAACAGCGCAAATTCTTCGCCAGACCTATCCGGATCTTGAAGTGGTTGTTCCGCTGGTGAATGCCAAGCGCCGCGAGCAGTTTGAGCGCATCAAAGCGGAAGTTGCCCCGGATCTTCACGTCCGTCTTCTGGACGGGCAAGGGCGGGAAGCGATGTATGCGAGCGATGCCGCGCTGCTGGCCTCCGGCACGGCGGCTCTGGAATGCATGCTGGCGAAATGCCCTATGGTGGTCGGTTATCGCATGAAGCCGTTCACCTTCTGGCTGGCAAAACGTCTGGTGAAAACGGATTATGTCTCCCTGCCAAACCTGCTTGCCGGGCGCGAGCTGGTGAAAGAGCTGCTGCAGGATGAGTGCCAGCCGCAGGCGCTTGCCGATGCGCTACTGCCGCTGCTCGCCAACGGCAAGACCAGCCACCAGATGCACGATACCTTCCGCGAACTGCATCAACTGATCCGCTGTAATGCTGATGAGCAAGCGGCTGATGCGGTGCTGGAGCTAGCAAAATGATGGAATTTGTTTATCCTCACACTCGCCTTGTGGCGGGCGTGGACGAAGTGGGTCGCGGCCCATTGGTCGGGGCCGTGGTGACCGCCGCGGTGATCCTCGATCCGGATCGCCCGATTATCGGGCTGAACGACTCTAAAAAATTGTCTGAAAAGCGCCGTCTGGCGCTGTTTAGTGAGATCCAGGAGAAGGCGCTGGCCTGGAGCCTGGGGCGCGCTGAGCCGCATGAAATAGACGAACTGAATATTTTGCATGCCACGATGCTGGCGATGCAGCGTGCGGTAGCGGGCCTGAAAATTTCCCCGGAATATGTCCTGATTGACGGCAACCGCTGTCCGGCATTGCCCATGCCATCAATGGCGGTCGTTAAAGGCGATAGCCGGGTCGCAGAAATTAGCGCAGCTTCTATTATTGCCAAAGTGACGCGCGACGCCGAAATGGCCGCGCTGGACCTCACTTACCCTCAGTATGGTTTCGCCCAGCATAAGGGGTATCCCACACCTTTCCATCTGGAAAGGCTGGCTGAACATGGCGCAACCGAACATCACCGGCGCAGTTTTGGCCCGGTGAAGCGCGCGCTGGGACGGGTGTCCTGAATCAATACGCAAGCAATTAAGTAACGCGGAATCTGAAGATGGCTGAACCACGTTTCGTACACCTGCGGGTGCATAGCGACTACTCCATGATCGATGGGCTGGCGAAGACCGGGCCGCTGGTAAAAAAGGCGGCCTCCCTTGGCATGCCTGCGCTGGCGATCACCGATTTTACCAACCTGTGTGGCCTGGTGAAGTTCTACGGAACGGCGCACGGCGCGGGGATAAAGCCCATCGTCGGGGCGGATTTTCATGTGCAGAGCGATCTCATCGGCGATGAAATGACGCAAATCTCCGTGCTGGCGATGAACAATACGGGCTATCAAAACCTTACTCTGCTTATCTCAAAAGCCTATCAGCGCGGATATGGTGTGCTGGGCCCGTGGATTGACAGGGACTGGCTGGCTGAGCTGAACGAAGGGCTGCTGCTGATCTCCGGTGGCCGTATGGGCGATGTCGGTAAATGCCTGCTGCGCGGCAATAGCGCGCTGGTGGATCAATGCGTTTCGTTCTATGAAGAGTATTTCCCGGATCGTTATTATCTGGAGTTGATCCGCACCGGTCGTCAGGACGAAGAGAACTATCTGCATGCGGCGGTCGCACTTGCGGAAGCACGCGGTCTGCCTGTTGTCGCGACAAACGATGTGCGGTTCCTCGAGCCGGGAGATTTTGACGCTCACGAAATTCGCGTGGCGATCCACGATGGCTTCACGCTCGACGATCCGAAACGACCGCGTAATTACTCCGCTCAACAGTACATGCGCAGCGAGGAGGAGATGTGTGAACTCTTCTCCGATATCCCTGAAGCGCTGGAAAACAGCGTAGAAATCGCCAAGCGCTGTAACGTTACCGTCCGCCTCGGCGAATACTTCCTGCCGCAGTTCCCGACGGGTGATATGACCACGGAAGATTTCCTGGTTGTGAAATCAAAAGAAGGTCTGGAAGAGCGCCTGGAATTCCTGTTCCCGGATGAGGCCGTTCGCAAAGAGAAGCGGCCGCCGTACGATGAGCGCCTGGATATTGAACTCCAGGTAATCAACCAGATGGGCTTCCCGGGCTACTTCCTGATCGTAATGGAGTTTATCCAGTGGTCGAAGGATAACGGCGTACCGGTCGGACCGGGACGAGGCTCCGGCGCAGGCTCGCTTGTGGCCTATGCGCTGAAAATTACCGACCTCGATCCGCTGGAGTTCGACCTGCTGTTCGAACGTTTCCTTAACCCGGAACGTGTTTCCATGCCCGACTTTGACGTCGACTTCTGCATGGAGAAACGCGACCAGGTGATCGAGCACGTCGCCGATATGTACGGCCGTGATGCGGTATCGCAGATTATTACGTTTGGTACGATGGCGGCGAAGGCGGTTATCCGCGACGTTGGCCGCGTGCTGGGCCACCCGTACGGGTTTGTCGATCGTATTTCTAAGCTGGTGCCGCCCGATCCGGGCATGACGCTGGCAAAAGCGTTTGAAGCCGAACCTCAGCTGCCGGAAATCTACGAAGCTGACGAAGAAGTTAAAGCGCTGATCGACATGGCGCGCAAGCTGGAAGGCGTCACGCGTAACGCCGGTAAGCATGCGGGGGGCGTGGTTATCGCCCCGACCAAAATTACCGACTTCGCGCCGCTCTACTGCGATGAAGCGGGTGAGCACCCGGTTACTCAGTTTGATAAGAACGACGTGGAATACGCCGGGCTGGTGAAGTTTGACTTCCTCGGCCTGCGTACGCTGACGATCATCGACTGGGCGCTGAAGATGATCAACCCGCGCCGGGAAAAGCAGGGCCTTGAGCCAATAGACATCGCTGCCATCCCGCTGGATGACAAAAAAAGTTTCGACATGCTGCAGCGCTCGGAGACTACCGCCGTCTTCCAGCTTGAATCCCGCGGCATGAAAGATCTGATTAAGCGTCTGCAGCCCGACTGCTTCGAAGATATGATCGCACTGGTCGCCCTGTTCCGTCCGGGCCCGCTGCAGTCAGGGATGGTAGATAACTTTATCGACCGTAAGCACGGCCGCGAAGAGATTTCTTACCCGGACGTTCAGTGGCAGCATGAAAGCCTGAAGCCGGTGCTTGAGCCAACCTACGGCATTATCCTGTATCAGGAACAGGTCATGCAGATTGCTCAGGTGCTTTCCGGCTATACGCTCGGCGGCGCGGACATGTTGCGTCGTGCGATGGGTAAGAAAAAGCCGGAAGAGATGGCTAAGCAGCGTTCCATCTTTGAAGACGGGGCGAAGAAAAACGGCGTTGACGGCGAGCTGGCGATGAAAATCTTCGACCTGGTGGAGAAATTCGCCGGGTACGGATTTAACAAATCCCACTCCGCCGCCTATGCTTTGGTGTCGTATCAAACGCTGTGGCTGAAAGCGCACTATCCTGCTGAATTTATGGCGGCGGTAATGACGGCCGATATGGACAACACCGAGAAGGTGGTTGGCCTGGTGGACGAGTGCTGGCGCATGGGCCTTAAGATCCTGCCGCCAGATATTAACTCAGGGCTTTACCACTTCCACGTCAACGACGACGGAGAGATCGTTTACGGGATCGGCGCGATCAAAGGTGTGGGCGAAGGTCCGATCGAGGCGATCATCGAAGCGCGTAACAACGGCGGGTATTTCCGCGAGCTGTTCGATCTTTGCGCTCGTACCGACACCAAAAAACTGAACCGTCGCGTGCTGGAAAAACTGATCATGTCCGGCGCGTTTGACAGACTCGGGCCGCACCGCGCCGCGCTGATGAATTCCCTCGGCGACGCGCTGAAAGCGGCGGATCAGCATGCAAAAGCGGAAGCCATTGGTCAGGCGGACATGTTCGGGGTGCTGGCGGAAGAGCCAGAGCAGATCGAGCAATCTTATTCCAACTGCCAGCCGTGGCCAGAACAGGTAGTGCTGGATGGGGAGCGTGAGACGTTAGGCTTGTACCTGACGGGGCACCCGATCAACCAGTACATCAAAGAAATTGAGCGCTATGTCGGCGGCCACAGGCTTAAAGACATGCATCCGACAGAACGTGGTAAAATCACCACGGCTGCGGGGCTCGTGATTGCCGCAAGGGTTATGGTCACCAAGCGCGGCAATCGTATCGGCATCTGTACGCTGGATGACCGTTCCGGGCGTCTGGAGGTGATGTTATTCACCGATGCGCTGGATAAATACCAGCAATTGCTGGAAAAAGACCGCATACTTATCGTCAGCGGACAGGTCAGCTTTGATGACTTCAGTGGGGGGCTTAAAATGACCGCCCGCGAAGTAATGGACATTGACGAAGCCCGGGAAAAATATGCTCGCGGGCTTGCTATCTCGCTGACGGACAGGCAAATTGATGACCAGCTTTTAAACCGACTCCGTCAGTCTCTGGAACCCCACCGCTCGGGGACAATTCCAGTACATCTCTACTATCAGAGGGCGGATGCACGCGCGCGGTTGCGCTTTGGTGCAACGTGGCGTGTCTCTCCGAGCGATCGTTTACTGAACGATCTCCGTGGCCTCATTGGTTCGGAGCAGGTGGAACTGGAGTTTGACTAATACAGGAATACTATGAGTCTGAATTTCCTTGATTTCGAACAGCCGATTGCTGAGCTGGAAGCGAAAATCGATTCTCTGACAGCGGTAAGCCGTCAGGATGAAAAACTGGATATTAACATCGACGAAGAAGTGCATCGTCTGCGCGAGAAAAGCGTAGAGCTGACGCGCAAAATCTTTGCCGATCTCGGCGCATGGCAGGTGGCCCAGCTGGCCCGCCATCCACAGCGTCCGTACACCCTGGATTATGTCCGCCTGGCGTTTGACGAATTTGACGAACTGGCAGGCGATCGCGCATACGCTGACGATAAAGCTATCGTTGGCGGTATCGCGCGTCTGGACGGACGCCCGGTGATGATCATTGGTCATCAGAAAGGTCGTGAAACCAAAGAGAAAATCCGTCGTAATTTCGGTATGCCAGCACCAGAAGGCTACCGTAAAGCCCTGCGTCTGATGGAGATGGCTGAGCGTTTCAACATGCCAATCATCACCTTCATCGACACCCCAGGTGCATACCCTGGCGTGGGCGCGGAAGAGCGCGGTCAGTCTGAAGCTATCGCGCGCAACCTGCGCGAGATGTCTCGCCTGAAGGTGCCGGTCATCTGTACCGTTATCGGTGAGGGTGGTTCCGGTGGTGCGCTGGCAATTGGCGTGGGCGATAAAGTGAATATGCTGCAGTACAGCACCTATTCCGTTATCTCTCCGGAAGGCTGCGCGTCCATTCTGTGGAAAAGCGCCGACAAAGCGCCGCTGGCTGCAGAAGCCATGGGCATCATTGCGCCGCGCCTGAAAGAGCTTAAGCTGATCGACTCCATCATCCCGGAACCGCTGGGTGGTGCGCATCGTAAGCCGGAAGTAATGGCGGCTTCTCTGAAAGCGCAGCTGCTGGCTGACCTGGCAGATCTGGACGTGCTGAGCAAAGAAGATCTGCTCAACCGTCGTTACCAGCGTCTGATGACCTACGGTTACGCGTAAGCTTCACAATTATCTGAAAAGCCGCACACTGTTGCGGCTTTTTTTATACCTGCGGTTTAGCCGGACTATGCTTAGCTAATGTTTTTTAAGGAGGAAGCCCATGAATATCATTGCCATTATGGGGCCGCACGGCGTCTTTTATAAAGATGAGCCGATTAAGGAGCTCGAGCAAGCTTTGCAGTCGCGCGGGTATCAGCTAATCTGGCCGCACAACAGCGCCGACCTGCTGAAGTTCATCGAGCATAACCCGCGTATCTGCGGCGTGATCTTCGACTGGGACGAATACGATCTCGAACTGTGCAGCGATATCAACAAGCTGAACGAATACCTCCCTCTGTACGCGTTTATTAATACCCACTCCACCATGGACGTCAGCGCCAATGATATGCGCATGGCGCTGTGGTTCTTTGAATATTCGCTCGGCGTGGCGGAAGATATTGCGAGCCGCATTCAGCAATACACCGGCGAGTATCTCGATAACATTACGCCGCCGTTTACCCGCGCGCTCTTCACCTACGTTAAGGAAGGCAAATACACCTTCTGTACGCCTGGTCATATGGCGGGAACGGCTTATCAAAAAAGCCCGGTGGGCTGCCTGTTCTATGATTTTTTCGGTGGCAACACGCTGAAAGCAGACGTGTCGATTTCAGTCACCGAACTAGGCTCTCTGCTGGATCACACCGGCCCGCATCTGGAAGCCGAAGAGTATATCGCCCGTACCTTTGGCGCCGAACAGAGCTATATGGTGACCAACGGCACTTCGACCTCTAACAAAATCGTCGGGATGTACGCTGCGCCTGCCGGCAGTACCTTGCTGATTGACCGTAACTGCCATAAATCGCTGGCACACCTGCTGATGATGAGTGACGTCGTACCGCTCTGGCTGTCGCCCACGCGTAACGCGCTCGGTATTCTTGGCGGTATTCCGCGCCGGGAGTTTACCCATGAAGCCATTGAAAGTAAGGTCGCGGCAGTCTCCGGCGCAAGCTGGCCTGTCCATGCGGTGATCACCAACTCCACTTACGACGGTTTGCTGTACAACACGAACTGGATCAAAAAGACGCTGGACGTGCCGTCGATCCACTTCGATTCCGCATGGGTGCCATACACTAATTTCCACCCGATTTACGCAGGTAAAAGCGGGATGAGCGGTGAACGTGTGCCGGGTAAAGTATTCTTCGAAACGCAGTCGACGCATAAAATGCTGGCGGCGTTTTCCCAGGCTTCGCTTATTCACATCAAAGGCGAGTACGACGAAGAGACCTTTAACGAAGCCTTTATGATGCACACCACCACATCGCCAAGCTATCCGCTGGTGGCCTCCATTGAAACGGCCGCGGCGATGCTGCGCGGCAATCCGGGCAAACGTCTCATCAATCGTTCGGTAGAACGCGCTCTGCACTTCCGCAAAGAGGTTCAGCGGCTGAAAGATGAAGCCGACGGCTGGTTCTTTGATATCTGGCAGCCGGAAGAGATTGATGAAGCAGAATGCTGGCCCGTCTCACCCGGCGAAGACTGGCATGGCTTCCGGGATGCTGATAGCGACCATATGTTCCTCGACCCGGTAAAAGTGACGATCCTGACGCCGGGCATGGATGAGCAGGGCAAGATGAGCGATGAAGGTATTCCGGCCGCGCTGGTCGCGAAATTCCTTGATGAACGTGGCGTGGTGGTGGAGAAAACCGGTCCCTATAACCTGCTTTTCCTGTTCAGTATTGGTATTGATAAAACCCGGGCGATGGGGCTGTTGCGCGGCCTGATGGAGTTTAAGCGCGCCTACGATCTCAACCTGCGGGTGAAGAACATGCTGCCGGATCTCTACGCGGAGGATCCTGACTTCTATCGAAATATGCGCATTCAGGATCTGGCCCAGGGGATCCACAGGCTGATCCGTCAGCACGATCTGCCGCGTCTGATGCTTCAGGCGTTCGATGTCTTGCCGGAGATGAAGTTTACCCCTCACAAAGCATGGCAGCGCCAGGTGAGAGGGGAGGTCGAAACCGTCGAGCTGGAAAACCTGGTCGGGCGCGTATCGGCTAACATGATCCTGCCTTACCCACCGGGCGTACCGCTCCTGATGCCGGGAGAGATGATTACCGAAGAGAGTCGGGCCGTGCTCGATTTCCTGCTGATGCTCTGTTCGGTAGGACGTCACTATCCCGGTTTTGAGACGGATATCCACGGTGCGAAGCGCGACGAGAACGGCGTTTACTGGGTGCGAGTCTTAAAATAAAGGTGACCGCTTGCCAGGCGCGGGTTCTCGGTTGTAACGTTCAGGCATCATAAAAAGGAGAAGCTATGCTGGGTTTAAAAGCTGTTCATCATATTGCGATCATTGCGACCGATTACGCGAAAAGTAAGGCCTTCTACTGCGACATCCTGGGCTTTACGCTCATGAGCGAGGCCTACCGCGAGGAGCGAGACTCCTGGAAGGGCGACCTGGCGTTAAACGGGCAATATGTGATTGAGCTGTTCTCTTTTCCTTTTCCGCCTGCGCGTCCGTCCCGCCCGGAAGCCTGTGGCCTGCGTCATCTTGCCTTTAGCGTCGATGACCTGGATAGCGCAGTAAAACATCTGGAAGCGCACGGCGTGGCGTGCGAAGCGATTCGCGTCGATCCGTTCACCGACAAGCGTTTTACCTTTTTCAACGACCCTGACGGCTTGCCGCTTGAGCTTTATCAGCAGTAATGGTTGTCCTGTGTGATAATGCCCGCTCAGTTCGGGCATTTTTTATGTGTAATCTCCTATGACCTTACCCGCTATCGCACAAGCCGTTTCACCGTACCGCCAGCTGCTGGTGGGGTTTAGCGGTGGCCTGGATTCTACCGTGTTGCTGCATCGCCTTAAGCGCTGGCGCGATCGGGAACCTGACGTCCGGCTTCGGGCGATTCATATTCACCACGGATTAAGTCCTCACGCAGAGGCGTGGGTGGAGCACTGTGAGGCTTTGTGTGCGGCCTGGGCGATCCCGCTCATCGTGGAGCGCGTCACGCTTGCGGAGGAAGGGCTGGGCATCGAGGCGCAGGCGCGTAAAGCCCGCTATGCCGCGTTTGCCGGGGCATTACGTACTGGAGAAGCGCTGGTCACGGCCCAGCATCTGGACGATCAGTGTGAAACCTTTCTGCTGGCGCTTAAGAGGGGCAGCGGCCCGGCGGGGCTTTCTGCTATGCCGGCGCGTTCTGAATTTGCCGGCACAATGTTACTCCGTCCGCTGCTTGGCGAGACGCGTGCCTCGCTGGAAGCCTGGGCGCGAGAACATCAGCTGAACTGGATCGAAGATGAGAGTAACCAGGATGACGGCTATGACCGTAACTTCCTGCGCCTGCGCATCCTCCCGCTTTTGGGCGAGCGCTGGCCGCATTTCGCCGACGCGACGGCAAGAAGCGCCATGCTGTGCGCTGAACAGGAGTCGTTGCTGGATGAACTGTTGAGCGACGAGCTGGCTGGACTCATTTCTGCCGACGGGGCGTTGGCGATCGCACCGATGAAAGCGATGAGCCCGGTACGTCGCGCCGCGCTGCTACGACGCTGGCTGGCCTTTCATCGCGCCGCGATGCCGTCGAGGACAATGCTGAGCCGTATCTGGGAAGAAGTCGCTCTGGCGCGGGATGATGCCTCCCCGTGCGTCCACCTGAACGGTTTTGAGGTTAGACGCTATAAGGGGGAGCTCTGGTGGATAAAATCCATGCCCTCACTGACCGATGTGGTGCTCGACTGGCTTTCTCCTGATGCACCGCTGATATTGCCCTGTGAGGCAGGACGCGTTTCTCTCCTGTCGTCTGGTCATGTGCGACTGCCGAAGCCCGGTGAACCGGTCACCGTGCGCTTTAAGGCTGGCGGCATGCTGCATATCGTCGGGCGCAACGGGGGACGGAAGCTGAAGAAAATATGGCAGGAGTGTAACGTGCCGCCGTGGCTGCGCGACACCACGCCGCTACTGTTCTACGGTGAAACGCTTATCGCTGCGGCAGGGATTTTCATCACGGAAGAGGGGTGGTCAGAAGAGGGTGTCCGTTTTGAGTGGCAAAAAGCGTAACGGGCAGCCAGGCTGCCCGTTAGTGTCATCAGGATTCGCTCACCACGACGGTGCCGATTTGCGGGTGGCTGAAGCTGGCTATTTTGTCCAGACGCAGCTCACGCGTCGCACCGGCGTCTTCCACTATCAGGTATTCCACATTCTTTCGTGAAACCAGATCGCTGGCTTTCGCCTTCAACACTTCGCCATCTTTTAGCTCCAGCGTCAGTAATAAATGATGCTGGCAGGCGAGTTCGAGGTTGTCATAGTCATCACAATTGATGGGTTGATAAGTATCATTCATCGACATAATCGCTCACCAGTAAATTCGCCGCAGCATACGCTGCTTTTTCCCTGACCGACTCTGAAAGGCTCTCATCAGAGGCCACTTCATTAAGCACCTTCAATACACAGCCCAACGCGTCCGGGACATACCCCAGATCTCCGCTGGCGATTTCCGCATACCGTTTGCGAATTAACTCACAATAATTATTCACATCCCCTCCCGCCAGCGCACTGACTTACTGTGAGATATCATTAAGCCTACGAAGATAAACTCGGTTTAGCAAGGTGACTATACCATACTCATTTAAGCAATATCAGAGCCTTCATAGCGGTGTATTTAACACCCTGTAACAGCCTTTTGCCGCGGTTTTCGCTACAATGTGCGCCTGATTCGAATGGAGTTCTCTCATGGCGCTGAAAGCGACAATTTATAAAGCAGTGGTCAATGTGGCCGATCTGGATCGCAACCAGTTCCTCGACGCGTCGCTTACGCTGGCACGCCACCCCTCCGAAACCCAGGAGCGCATGATGCTGCGCCTGCTGGCGTGGATTAAGTATGCCGACGAGCGTCTGCAGTTTACCCGTGGGTTAAGCGCAGAAGACGAGCCTGAAGCCTGGCTGCGTAACGATCATCTGGGTATCGATTTGTGGATCGAACTCGGCCTGCCGGACGAGCGCAGAATTAAGAAGGCCTGCACCCAGTCCGCTGAAGTGGCCTTATTCGCGTATAATCAGCGCGCTGCGGAGATCTGGTGGCAGCAAAACAAGAGCAAGTGCGGACAGTTTAAAAATCTCACGGTCTGGTATCTGGATGATGAGCAGCTGGCGCAGTTGAGCGAATTTGCCAGCCGGACCATGGTTTTGCAGGCGACGATTCAGGATGGCGCCATCTGGCTCTCTGATTCTCAGAATAATCTGGAAATTCATTTGACGGCGTGGCAACCCGCGTCATGATCGTCTTGTCCCGAAACGTCAGCATCCCTGACAACGAGCTGGAGATCACCGCCATCCGTGCGCAGGGTGCTGGCGGGCAGCACGTCAACAAGGCGTCGACGGCTATCCATTTGCGTTTTGACATTCGGGCCTCAAGCCTGCCAGAGTATTATAAAGAAAGCCTGCTTGCCGCCAGCCATCACCTGATCACCAGCGATGGCGTGATTGTGATCAAAGCCCAGGAATACCGCAGCCAGGAGCTCAACCGGGAAGCGGCGCTAGCCAGGCTGGTGGCTGTCATCAAAGAGTTAACGACAGTACAAAAAAGCCGCCGGGCAACGCGGCCAACCCGCGCATCGAAAGAGCGTCGGTTGTCCTCGAAGGCCCAAAAATCCACAGTGAAAGCACTACGCGGTAAAGTTCGTCGCCCGACAGAGTGACGAAAGGGAACACACTTTTCATAAGGAATTCATTGTGAAAAAAGCATTATGGTCAGCGCTGGCAGCGAGTACGCTGTTTGCGCTTTTTGGGTGTAACAACCGCTCCGAAACGCAGGTTTTACAACCCACGCAAACGGAAGAATTAAAACCGATGCAGCAAAGCTGGCGCGGAGTATTGCCTTGCGCGGACTGCGAAGGTATTGAAACGTCTCTGTTCCTGCAAAAAGATGGCACCTGGGTGATGAATCAGCGCTATCAGGGCGCTAAAGAGCCTTCTTCTTTTGCGACTTATGGAACATGGGCGCGTACGGCGGAGAAGCTGGTCCTGACGGATACCTCCGGTGAGAAAACCTTTTTCCGCGCCAAAGGCGAGGGGATGGAGATGCTTGACCGCGAAGGTAATCCAATTGAATCCCAGTTCAACTACACGCTGGCCCCGGTGAAAGCGGCCCTGCCCGCAACGCCGATGGCAATGCGGGGGATGTACTTCTATATGGCGGATGCGGCGATCTTTACCGACTGCGCTACCGGCAGGAAGGTCAGCGTGGCAAACAATGCGCAGCTTGAACGCGATTACGCAGTGGCACGCGGTAATGACAGCAAGCCGGTATTGCTGACGGTTGACGGTCACTTTACGCTGGAGCCAAACCCGGATAGCGGGGAGATGGTGAAAACGCTGGTGGCAGATAAAGACGCGAAGTTTGTTGCGGGTAAAGACTGTAACAGTAAATAAGCTGACGCTGAGCCATTAAAAAACCCCGCCTGAGCGGGGTTTTTTGTTTAGCCTTTGATGGCTTTCACCAGGTAATCAAGAATGTCGCCGGTCTTGATCATCTGTTTTTCGCCGCTGCGACGGTATTTGTATTCAATCTCATCGCTGTCGAGGTTACGGTCGCCGATGACTACGGTGTGCGGGATACCGATCAGTTCCATATCGGCGAACATTACGCCTGGACGCTCTTTACGGTCATCCATCAGCACTTCGATACCCTGAGCGCGCAGCTCGGCATACAGCTTCTCGGCCAGCTCCTGCACGCGGTAAGACTTGTGCATGTTCATTGGCAGAATGGCCACCTGGAACGGCGCAATATTGTCCGGCCAGACGATGCCGCGCTCGTCGTAGTTCTGCTCAATCGCCGCAGCCACCACGCGCGTCACCCCGATACCGTAGCAACCCATGGTCAGGATCTGGTTACGGCCATCCTCACCCTGAACAGCGGCGTTCAGCGCGCGAGAGTATTTATCACCCAGCTGGAAGATATGACCGACTTCGATGCCGCGCTTAATCATCAGGGTACCCTGACCGTCCGGGCTTGGATCGCCTGCAACCACGTTACGGATGTCTGCCACTTCCGGCGTCGCCACGTCGCGATCCCAGTTGATGCCGAAGTAATGTTTGCCGTCGATGTTAGCACCTGCAGAGAAGTCGCTCATTGCAGCAACCGTGCGGTCAATAACAACTGGCACCGGCAGATTGACTGGACCCAGTGAACCTGGACCCGCATTGACCACGGCGCGGATTTCCGCTTCCGTTGCAAACGTCAGCGGGCTGGCTACCTGAGGCAGCTTCTCGGCTTTCACTTCGTTCAGCTCATGATCGCCACGCACCAGCAGGGCAACCAGCGGGTATTCACTGCCTTCGGTGGATTTCACCAGCAGCGTTTTTACGGTTTTCTCAACAGGCAGATTGAACTGCTCAACCAGCTCGGCGATGGTTTTCGCGTTTGGCGTATCAACCATCTTCATCTCTTCGGTTGCCGCGCCGCGTGGTTCTTTTGGTGCCAGGGCTTCTGCAAACTCGATATTCGCCGCGTAGTCTGAAGAGTCAGAGAAGATCACATCGTCTTCACCACTCTGTGCCAGTACCTGGAACTCATGGGATGCGCTACCGCCGATGGAGCCGGTATCAGCCTGTACCGCGCGGAAATCCAGACCCATGCGGGAGAAGATTTTGCTGTACGCCGCGTACATGGCGTCGTAAGTCTCTTGCAGCGATTCCTGAGAAGTATGGAACGAGTAGGCGTCTTTCATCAGGAATTCGCGAGAACGCATGACGCCAAAGCGTGGACGTACTTCGTCACGGAATTTGGTCTGGATCTGGAAGAAGTTCAGCGGCAGCTGTTTGTATGAGCTCAGCTCATTACGGATCAGATCGGTAATGACTTCTTCATGCGTTGGGCCAAGGACAAACGGACGATCGCCGCGATCGGCAATGCGCAGCAGTTCTGGACCATACTGCTCCCAGCGACCGCTCTCCTGCCACAGTTCAGAAGGTTGAACGACCGGCATTAACACCTCGATAGCACCGGCGTTGTTCATCTCTTCACGCACGATGTTTTCGACTTTTTTCAGGACGCGCACGCCGGTCGGCAGCCAGGTGTATAACCCGGAGGCCAGCTTGCGGATCATCCCGGCGCGCAGCATCAGCTGATGGCTGATCACTTCGGCGTCGGCAGGTGTCTCCTTTAAAGTGGAGAGCAGATATTGGCTAGTACGCATGTTGTTACGGTTCCGTTTCGACGAGTAGGGCTGGCTGAAAGGCCAACCTGACACAAAAAAAGTGGTTTAGTTTACCAGTGTGGCAAAGATGCCAAAAGAGAGGAGGTTAAAATTACCTGGGTTCAAGGGCAAACACTTCAAAACCTGCCCCGGTGACGCGCCAGCGAACGTTAAAATCGATCAGCCAGACGGCGTACATTTTTCCTGCTTCCTCTTCTTTACGGTAGGCCGGACGAGGGTCCTGTGCCAGAACTTCAGTGATGAAATCCCGTAAGCGAGGATAGCGTTTCTCCAGCTGACCGAGCTGCGCGGTTATCTCAGGCGTAAAATAAACAGGCATGTCCGCCTGCGGTGCGTCCTGAGCATAGCTTGCACGCGCGTCCGGCAGGGCTTCGGCGAAGGGCAAATAGGGTTTGATGTCGATTACCGGCGTACCGTCTACCAGATCCAGGCTACCTAACTCCAGTATCACCCGATCTTTCTGGCAACGTATGCCTTTCAGTTCAACTAGCGACATTCCAACCGGGTTTGGGCGGAAGGTCGAGCGCGTCGCAAACACGCCCATTCTCGCATTTCCGCCAAGACGAGGAGGGCGCACGGTCGGACGCCAGCCGCCTTCCATCGTCTGGTGAAACACGAACACCACCCATAAATGGCTGAAAGCCTCGAGTCCGCGTACCGCATCGGCCTGATTGTAAGGCGCAACCAGGTGAAGCTCACCGCTTCCGCTGGTGACAAGACCGGGCTGGCGGGGGACGGCGAACTTCTCTTTATAAGGAGAGTGGATAACGCCTATCTGCTCGAACTGAAATGCACTCATTTCGCCGTGATGTTCAGAGCCGAACCGATGCAAACCGCCTGACGGTAGCAGCCCGGCGTGCCGCTGGTGACTTCGCAACTGTGCAGCAGGACCGCGTTGGCTTTCATTTTTGCGGCATTAATCTGCATACGTTTACGCGCTGTCGGAATATTTGGTGGTGAGTCCTGATTGGTCGCCTGACAGGATTCGCCACTCACTTCGCCCAGTTCACGGAACGGTTTACCGACGAGTTCGTCTGCTTTCGTGATAATGCGAACCGGTGCAGGGCGAACCACTTTCGGTTTCGCAGGCTCGGTTTTTGGCGGGGTTGCCGTGCTTTGAACAGGTTCAACGGGAGATCTGCTTAGCATAGAACAGCCGCTCAGCATGAGTGCTAAAAGACAGATCGGTAAAGCACGCATAATATTTCCTCAATGGATAATCAAAACGTCAGATATTGAATCAGTAGACTGCACAAATGACAAGACGGGCATAAGCCCGTCCTGATGATATTACACTGAGGTCAGATTACCAGCCTTTAACAGCGCCGCCGTTAAACACTTTGTTGGCTTCCTGGTAAACTTCATCAGACTGATAAGCCTGAACGAATTTCTTCACGTTTTCCGCGTCTTTGTTGTCTTCGCGAGTCACGATCAGGTTAACGTACGGAGAGTCTTTATCTTCAACGAAGATACCGTCTTTGGCTGGCGTCAGGCCAATCTGGCTGGCGTAAGTGGTGTTGATAACGGCCAGGGCAATCTGCGCATCGTCCAGAGAACGCGGCAGCTGCGGTGCTTCCAGTTCAACAATTTTCAGATTTTTCGGGTTCTCGGTGACATCCAGAACGGTTGGCAGCAGGCCTACACCATCTTTCAGTTTGATCAGGCCCACTTTCTGCAGCAGCAGCAGGGAACGACCAAGGTTGGTTGGGTCGTTAGGCACGGCAACCTGAGAGCCCGGCTGCAGTTCGTCCAGCGATTTAATTTTCTTAGAGTAACCGGCAATTGGATAAACGAAGGTGTTACCAACACCCACCAGTTTATAGCCACGATCTTTGATCTGCTGATCCAGGTAAGGCTTATGCTGGAAGGCGTTAGCGTCGATATCGCCTTTGCTCAGCGCTTCGTTCGGCAGAACGTAATCGTTGAAGGTCACCAGCTCAACGTCCAGGCCATACTTCTCTTTCGCCACTTTCTGAGCAACTTCAGCAACCTGTTGTTCTGCACCCACGATAACGCCCACTTTAATGTGGTTTGGATCTTTTTCGTCCTGACCGCAACCCACCAGTGCCAGAGAGCCGATCAGCGCGCCTACTGCTGCAAAGGTCTTTAATTTAAACGCCATGTTTTATCCTTAACTCGTAGAGTTTGTGTTGTGTGTAACGTTATTTGTGAGTAACGGTCCGGACGATGCGATCGCCGGAGAACTGGATTAAATAAACCAGAACAACCAGCAATACCAGAACGGTATTCATAACGGTAGCGTTATATCCAATATAGCCGTACTGGTAACCAATCTGGCCTAAACCGCCGGCGCCAACTGCGCCACCCATTGCGGAATAACCGACCAGCGTGATGAGCGTGATGGTTGCCGCGTTCACCAGGCCTGGCAGTGCTTCCGGGAGCAGAACTTTGCGGACGATCTGCATCGGCGTTGCGCCCATCGCGCGTGAGGCTTCGATCAAACCGGTTGGGATCTCCAGCAGGGCGTTTTCCACCATACGGGCGATAAACGGCGCAGCCCCCACGGTCAGCGGAACAATGGCAGCCTGCAGTCCGATAGACGTTCCGACGATTACGCGGGTAAACGGAATCATCCACACCAGCAAGATAATGAAGGGGATAGAACGGAAGATGTTCACCAGCGCAGAGAGCGTACGGTACAGTTTCGCGTTCTCAATGATTTGACCCGGACGCGTCACGTACAGCAATACGCCGACCGGCAGGCCAATCACAAAGCCAAAGAAGCCAGACACAAAGGTCATTGCCAGCGTTTCCCAAACGCCGCGAACCAGCAGCCACATCATCGGCTCAGACATAACCCAGTACCTCTACTTTTACATGGTGTTCCTGCAGCCAGGCAATTGCGGCCTGGGTTTCTTCTTGTGTGCCGTGCATTTCTGTCAGCATGATGCCGAACTTCACGCCACCGGCGTAATCCATCTGCGCGCTGATGATGTTGTTGTTCACGTTAAAGCGACGCGCGGTTTCGGAAAGCAGGGGAGCGTCAACGGACTGACCGGTGAACTCCATACGCAGCATCGGGACGCTGTCTGCTGCGGGTTCGGTTTTCAAACGCTCCAGATAATCTTCCGGAATATCCAGATGGAGCGTGGACTGGATGAACTGCTGTGCCAGCGGCGTCTTCGGATGCGAGAACACTTCACTTACCGTGTCCTGCTCGATCAGTTCACCGTTGCTGATGACCGCCACGCAGTCGCAGATGCGTTTCACCACGTCCATCTCGTGCGTAATAAGGAGGATCGTCAGGCCCAGGCGACGGTTAATGTCTTTCAGCAGTTCCAGAATTGAACGCGTGGTTGCCGGATCCAGTGCGCTGGTGGCTTCATCACACAGAAGTACCTTAGGGTTGCTTGCCAGCGCGCGGGCAATGGCCACACGCTGCTTTTGCCCACCGGACAGATTTGCCGGGTAGCTATCATGCTTGTCGCCCAGACCCACGAGGTCAAGCAGCTCGGTAACGCGACGCTTCACTTCTTCTTTCGGCGTGTTATCCAGCTCAAGCGGCAGGGCAACGTTGCCGAACACGGTGCGGGAAGCCAGCAGGTTAAAGTGCTGGAAGATCATGCCAATCTGACGACGCGCTTTGGTGAGTTCTTTCTCTGAGAGGGCGGTAAGTTCCTGGCCGCCAACTTCTACGCTGCCCTGGGTTGGGCGCTCAAGCAGGTTAACACAACGAATCAGCGTGCTTTTACCTGCACCCGATGCGCCAATGACGCCATAAATTTGACCAGCAGGAACATGCAGGCTGACGTTGTTCAGCGCCTGAATGGTTCGGTTCCCCTGCTGGAACACTTTGGTGATATTGGAAAGTTTAATCATTAGATTATTTTTATCGTATGTAAGTTAGCCGTGGCATTTTCTTCTGCCAGATACGGGTGATGACCGTAAACAAAACGGATGTTAAGGCATCCAGACGTCTAAATCAATCCAACTCTGTACGATGAGCACTTTATTGCGCTGCGATTCATGAGATACTAGTCGAACATGCCTTTTTCAGGAGCAAACCGGTGGCAAAATCAGTACCCGCAATTTTTCTCGATCGTGACGGCACTATTAATGTGGATCACGGTTATGTCCATGAGATTGATGAGTTCGAGTTTATCGAGGGCGTAATAGATGCCATGCGCCAGCTGAAAGAGATGGGTTATGCACTGGTGGTTGTGACGAACCAGTCCGGTATTGCACGCGGTAAATTCACCGAAGCGCAGTTCGAGACGCTGACGGAATGGATGGACTGGTCGTTGGCCGACCGCGGTGTGGATCTCGACGGCATCTACTATTGTCCGCACCACCCGCAGGGAACGGTAGAAGCGTATCGCCAGACCTGTGACTGCCGTAAGCCGCATCCGGGGATGTTCATCTCTGCACAGGAGTTCCTGCACATTGATATGTCTGCTTCTTATATGGTGGGCGATAAACTGGAAGATATGCAGGCAGCAGCGGCAGCGGGTGTAGGAACCAAAATATTAGTTCGCACCGGTAAGCCAGTGACGCCAGAAGCAGAAAATGCAGCGGATTGGGTGATTAATAGCCTGGCCGACCTGCCAAAAGAGATTAAAAAGCACCAAAAATAGCCTTTTTGGTGAAAAGGTGAGCGGTTGAAATAAAAATGCATTTTTCCGCTTGTCATTCCTCGGCGGCCCCCTATAATGCGCCTCCATCG